>JAUVLU010000005.1 GCA_030600585.1 Candidatus Cloacimonadota bacterium
TCAATCAGAAAAGCGGTGAAAGAAGCAATAAGTATTTATAATGAGGAGCGTCCTCATTTAAGTCTTGCTTATAAAACCCCTACAGAAGTTTATAATAAAAATGATGATAAGAAAGCAGCGTAAAGAGCAACCTGCAGGTTGGGCTTTAAGGAGAAAAAACAAAAATAAGTGTCAACCTTATTTAGGACTGGACAGTTCCCTCTCTTGCGTTTGAAGAGAGGGACAGTAGGGTGAGTTATTTCTACCTCCGGCTTCTAATGCTTGCCCGCCTCTGGCGTGGATCTCCCTTTTCTTACTAAAAGGGAGACAGCAGAGGGATTCAAATAATTAAAGCAGGATGAGTTAACTAAACAAAGAATTTCTTTAATTTACTAAAAAAGCTTTTTTCAGGATTCAATTTCTTTTCAGAATCAAATTTGGATAATTTTTCGAAAAGGTCTTTTTCTTCTGAGTTTAACCTGGTTGGAGTTATTACATGTACTTTGATGAACAGGTCTCCATGATAAGAAGAATTCACGTGGGGAAGACCTTGTGAACGCAGTCGGAACACTTTATTGCTTTGAGTTCCCGCCGGAATTTTCATCTTAACATGTCCGATCAGAGTTGGAACATTTATATCCGTTCCCATAGCAGCTTGAGAAAAACTTATCGGGAATTCACAGATGAGATCGGCATCCTGACGTTCAAAAATATTATGTTCTTTTTCCCGGATGTGAACCAGAATATCTCCATGTTCACCGCCTCGTTTTCCAATATTACCCTGACCGCGAAGGCGGATATATTGTCCTTCGGAAACACCTGCAGGAATTTTTATGCTGATCGTTTTAGCTCTTTTGGTTCTTCCTTCACCTCTACATTTAGGGCAGCGGTTTTTAATGATCTTGCCTTCTCCATTACAGGAAGGGCATTCCACAATAGTTTGCATTTGACCAAAAAGAGAACGGGTTAACTGGCGAACCTGTCCGGTTCCATGGCATTGACCGCAAGTTTCTACGGAACCATCTTGAGAGCCTGAACCTCTACAAATGTCGCAAGTATCCTGCACATTTATCTTTATTTTTTTACTGATGCCTTTGGCAATTTCTTCTAAAGTAAGGGAGAGTGATATTTGCAGGTCTTCGCCTTGATTACTTCTTCTTCTACGACCTCTTCCACCACCACCGAAACCGGAGCCGAACAATCCTTCAAAAATACTGCCCAGTCCGCCGCTTCCGAAAATATCAGAAAAGTCTGAGGCGTGAGTAAAATTATCCCAACCGAATCCGCCGCCGCCGAATGCGCCTTCCATTCCGGCATGTCCAAATTGGTCATATCTATGTTTTTTATTATCATCGCTGAGAACTTCGTAGGCTTCAGATGCTTCTTTAAATTTTTCTTCAGCTGCTTTATCGTTGTCGTTTTTATCAGGATGAAATTTCATTGCCAGTTTGCGGTACGCTTTTTTTATTTCAGTTGTGCTGGCGTTTTTATCTAATCCCAGAACTTCATAGTAATCTCTCTTAGCCATTGTTCTCCTTTAATAATTCAACCTTGCGAAGGCTTTGAAAATGTCTCTCTCTCAATTTTTCATCTTGCGTGACATCTTCAAAGTTTACTATTGCTTTTTTAAATCTAACCCTGAAAGAGTCAAGTGAGAGAATATATTCAAGAGACTTTTTCAGGGATTAAATTAATTATTTTTCGTCTTCGTCAACAACTTCAAAGTCGGCGTCAACCGGACCGTCTTCTTTTTTCTCTTGTTGTTTCTGTCCACCCATCTTGCTGGCATCGAAATCTGCATTTTCCATATTTGGTCCGCCTTGAGCTTGCTGTTGTTTCTGCATTTCCGCATAGATTATTTCACCAATTTTTTGTGCTTTTTTGGCAAGATCATCACGAACAGTTTCATATTCTTCTTTGGAAGCTCCACTTTTATTGAGTTCTTCAAGTTTTTCTTTAGCTTCTTTTATGGCTTCTTCGATGGGTTTCTTTTCATCGTCTTTCAGCTTATCACCATGTTCTTCCATGCTTTTTTCGGTTGAGAAGATAAGTGTGTCAAGCTCGTTACGAGCATGAATAGATTCTTTTTGTTTTGCATCTTCATCAGCATGAGCTTCAGCATCTTTAACCATTCTATCGATTTCACTTTCATCGAGAGAACCGGTTCTTTCTATCCTGATAGATTGCTCTTTTCCTGTACCTTTATCTTTGGCATGAACGTGTAAAATTCCGTTTGCGTCAATATCGAATGTTACTTCAATTTGTGGAATTCCACGCGGTGCAGCAGGAATACCGGTAAGTTCAAAGTTGCCAAGTCTTCTGTTGTCCGCAGCCATTGAACGTTCACCCTGAAGTACAACAATAGAAACTGCTGGTTGGTTGTCGGCAGCAGTTGAGAATACCTGGCTTTTCTTAGTTGGAATAGTTGTGTTTCTTTCGATGAGAGTAGTCATTACACCGCCCAGAGTTTCAATACCCAATGAAAGAGGAGTTACATCGAGAAGAAGAATATCACTCAGGTTTTCATCGCCGGAAAGAATTCCACCCTGAATTGCAGCGCCAACTGCAACTACTTCATCAGGATTCACACTCTTATTTGCTTTTTTACCGAAATATTTTTCTACAGCTTCGATAACAGCAGGAACTCTTGTACTTCCACCAACAACGAGGATTTCATCAATATCATTTATGCTGAGTTTAGCGTCTTTCATTGCAATTTTACAAGGATCGATAGAACGTGCGACAAGTTCACTTATCATTCTATCGAATTGTGAACGGGATAGATCCAGATTAAGATGTTTCGGTCCGGATGCATCTGCTGTAATGAACGGCAGATTGATATTGGTTGTTTGGGTACCGGAAAGTTCGATCTTAGCTTTTTCCGCAGCTTCTTTGATCCTTTGCAGAGCCATTGCATCGTTAGAAATATCTACACCTTCCTGCTTTTTGAATTCACTTAATATCCAATCCATGATCTTCTTATCGAAGTCATCACCGCCAAGGTGTGTATCGCCGTTTGTAGAGAGTACTTCCACAACGCCTTCGGCAACTTCTAAAATGGAAATATCAAATGTTCCGCCGCCAAGATCGTAAACTGCTACTTTTTCTTCTTTTTTACTTTCGAGTCCGTAAGCAAGAGCTGCGGCAGTCGGCTCATTAATAATTCTTTTCACATCGAGACCGGCAATTTTACCGGCATCTTTTGTTGCCTGTCTTTGAGCATCATTAAAGTAGGCTGGAACCGTGATCACAGCTTCTGTAATTTTTGTTCCAAGATGAGCTTCTGCTGTTTCTTTCATTTTAGTTAAGATCATTGCAGAAATTTCCTGCGGTGTGAAATCTTTATTTTCTACATCGATGTGGACAGTAGCTTCACCAAATTTTCCACCTTTGATCTGATAGTTAACATTTTGGATTTCAGAGCCGACTTCATTCAGTTGTCTTCCCATAAATCTTTTAATTGAAGAAACCGTGTTCTTCGGGTTTGTAACAGCCTGACGTTTTGCAAGCTGTCCTGCTAATCTTTGTTTGTCTTTTGTAAAAGCAACTACAGATGGTGTAGTTCTTGTACCTTCTGCATTTTGAATAACGGTTGGCTTTCCACCTTCCATCACACTAACGCAAGAGTTTGTTGTTCCAAGGTCAATACCTATGATCTTACCCATAATATCCTCCATTATACCTTATTCTTTTTTTTATTTTTTTTATTTTGTTTGTTCTGTTCGTTTTGTTCTTTGCTAATTTCTTTCGGCTTTTCTCCATTGGAAACTGCTACACGTGCAGGTCGGATAACCTTTGAATTCATTGTGTAGCCGTTTTGGATCACAGCTACGATTTTGTTATCTTTCATTTTGGAAGGGATGTGAGCCAGAGCTTCATGGAACTGCGGATCGAATTCCTTTTCCAGAGCTTCAATTTTTTCCACACCTTCTTTTTTAAGAACTCCATCAAGTTGTTGGAAAATAAGTTCTATTCCTTTTTCATAAGATTCACGGTTTTTTTCTACTTCAGGATGCAGTGCACGTTCGAAATTATCGAGTACATCGCAGAGTTCCAGCACGATCCTTTCATTAGCGTTCTTTATCCAATCAGATTTTTCGGAAATGCTTCTACGGCGGAAGTTTTCAAATTCCGCAGCATTGCGAATCCATTTGTCTTTAAGCTCGGCATTTTCTTTTGTCAGCATTTCATACTTCTCGTTCAGAGTAAAAACTTTTTTCTGTTTTTTCTCTTCGCTCTTAACTTCTTGTTTTTTTTCTGTTTTTTTCTTTGTCATTTTTTTGGTACCACCATTCCTTTTTTTGTGGTTTCAGTTATAATATTCGCAATATCCCTGATTATGGCGATATTTTTTGCATAATTCATTCTTATTGGTCCGAGCACTCCCAAATATCCCGGAATTCCAAAGATCTCATATTTGGCAAAGATCATTGCAAAATTGGTGAATTCAGGCTGTGCAAAATCTTCACCCATAAGTATGTTCCATGATTCTGTTTCCTCTTTTTGCATCAGATTTATCAGGTGATCCTGTCTCTGCATGAAATTAAGAAAAGTCAAGATAGATCTTCTATCATTGAATTCCTGCTGTTCCAAAAATGAGATGTTGCCATCAAAATGAATATAATAATTACTGATTTCAGATAAAGCATTTTGAAGTTCATCTAAAAATTGTTTTAAGATCGTGTTCTCTTCTGTAACCTTTTCTGCGATTTCTTCTAATACTGTATTTTGAATATCAAATATTCTCAAGCCTACAAGTGTGTCATTCATGTAGCGGACAATTGCTTTTAACTGCTGAGGTGAAATATTATGATCACATTTAAGTATCACTGTTTTATCAAGCCCTGAATTCAGACTGATCACAAAGAGCAGTTTATCGCTTGATATTTTGAAAACTTCGAGTTTTTCGAGATAACCATAAGAAATTTCCGGTTCCGCAACGAAACTTAATTGATCGGTCTCGCTGGCAAGCAGCTGCATAATATAATGAAGAGCAAGCGGAGTATCTTTATAATGTTTTATCAGAATTTCACGTAGAATATCTGCCCGGTTGAAATGTGTTTTGGCTATTTTATCTTTGCTCTGTTCAATATAAGTTCGGTAACCTTGTATAGTGGGAATCCTTCCTGCGGAAGTATGCGGCTGGTAGATCAGGTTTGCCTTCTCCAGCTTATTCAGGTCTATTCTGATAGTTGCCGGACTGGCATCTTCAATATATTTATCGCAGATAAGTTTAGAAGAGATAGGTTCGCACGAATTTACATATTCTTCTACCACATACTTTAAAACTTGCTCTCTACGAATTTCATTTTTTTTCATTTTCATTCCTCTTTTTTATTAGCACCATCTATTCCCAACTGCTAACTAAAGACAAATTAATTTCAATTATTCAATTGTCAAATCATTTTTTAGCAGACATAGCAAAAGAGTGCTAATAAATCAAGGAGATGCTTTGTTTATATTGATCTATATGGGTGATAATGATTTTGTGCTGCTGGTTAATATCTATTTTCTTTGCGAAAGAATCCCCTCTTGCTTGTCACGCCGAAGCGTAGCATAGGCAGAAGAGGGGTGCGGTTTAAACCGTGGAGTGTGTAATCTTTGAAATGATTGATTATAAACAACTAACCATTGCGGAGGTTTACCTGCCTTTGGCAGGTTTTTAACCATCCGCAAGGTTTTATGTCCATATGGTAAAATTCTTAAAAATCTAAAACAAAAAAAAATCCCTCTTAATTATAGCCCTACGTCCTTCCCCGATTAATCGGGGCTCAGGATGACACGAGATCAGGGAAACAAAACGTGAATAAAAAGTCATATTAAATCTTAATTCTCAGCGTTTATCTGCGTTGAATTATTCCTTTTTACTTTTCACAAATCTATCAAACCATTCTATCATTTCTGCCAGAACATGCAGTCCCGATTTTCTTGCTCGATAAGCATGACCTTCATAAGGTAAGATCACAAGTTTTGCAGTTCCGCCGTTTCCTTGTAACGCCTGGTAAAATCTTCTCGATTGCATTGGATAAGTTCCGGAGTTCGGGTCATCTTCGCCATGAATAAGTAAAATTGGTTCTGTAATTTTTTCAGCATGAGCAAACGGAGAAACTTCCAGGTAAAAATCTTTTGCTTTCCAGAAAGTGCGTCGTTCACTTTGGAATCCAAAAGGAGTTAGTGTTCTATTATAAGCACCGCTTTTTGCTATTCCAGCAGCACAGAGATCGCTGTGAGCAAGCACATTGGCAACCATGAATGCCCCGTAACTGTGACCTGTAATTCCTACTCTGTTTGGGTCGATAATTCCTCTTTCATCCAAATATTTTATTGCTGCTTCCACACTGTTTACGGTTTGCTCGATGAATGTTTCATTCACAGTTTGGGGATCTCCTACAATTGGAATTGAAGCTTTTGTGAGAACAGCATATCCCTGCAAAGCAAAGTAGCGAACAGAAGCTCCACTGAATCTGATGAATTTATTTGATGTAATTGTTATCTGACCGGCGGTAGTGCTATCGGCAAATTCTTGTGGATAAGCATTAATAACTAATGGAAGTCTGTCTCCCTTTTTGTAATCCGCTGGAAGATAAAACTCTCCCGATAATGGAATGCCGTCTTTACGAATATAAGTTATCATCTCTTTTGTCAGCTCAGAAAGTTGTTTAAAATTATTCGGATAATTTGTAATTTCTTCACGTTTTCCGGAATTCAGATCAATCAAAAAATAATTAGGAGGAGTAACTTGATCTTCACTTTTAATGATGATTTTATTTAAACTATCATCAACAAAACTTTGAATAGTTTCATGATGACCTTCCTGACTGCGGAATAAGATGTTTTTTTCTTTTGTAGCTAAATTGAATTTTGCCAAATAGGGAAAATTACCTTTAGGAGTTGCTCCGGTATTATTTTGATAATATACACAATCTCCACCTTTGATGAAAACATACCCGGCGCGTTTGGTTTTTCTTTGAACCAAATTTCCCGGATCATTATATTCATCATGAGTACTTAGATCATATATTAATTTCGGTTTATTGCCAATTTCAAATAACCAGCCTTTTCGCCATAGTTTATCACGGTCATATTCATAATAAATAAGCTCATCTTCTGCTTCCGACCACTGAATGCCGGAAAAACGGTGCTCAGTCCTGAATAATCCTTCTGCAATTTCTGTCTTCGGTGACGATATTCGCATGATCTTATCACGATGCTCAACTTTATTTTTCGGATCACCTTCATCTAAAGCTTCAACCCAGATCAACGATGCATCTTTAAGCGGCTGCCACCCAAAATTACGGGGACCTGTGCAGGTACCACCAATCGGGATCTCATCTTGCAAAGGGCGGGACAGAAGCGGTTTCACAAGCATTCCGTCAATATCCCATATCTCAAATTCTTTTGGGAAACGATAATACGGAAACATATAAGAATATGGACGTTGAATTTGCTCGATATATAAATATTCATTATCGGGAGATGGTTTAACTTCACCAAAGACTGCAGGTTTTCCAATATGTTTTATCTTCCCGTTTTCTGTATTCAACGAAATGATCTGCGATGTAAAATAGTGATCGAAAAGTGCTTCATCATGTTTATTCTGTAGAAGATGCTGATATGTACGAACAGTACTTTTCTTGCCATAAGTTTCTTCGATGATCGGGGACTGGGGCACAACAGGTTTATCAGGTTCATTTCCGTGTTCTTCAGGAATTATCTCCAGTAAAATATTCTCATTATCATTCAACCAGCAGATTATTCCATCATTTAGAATATCATTAATGAGAAAGTTCGTAAAAACCTTACATTTTCCTGTCTCAAGATCGGTAATAATTAGTTGAACACCATTTTCCGTTTCATTTAGTAATGCAGCTTTTTTATTATCATTAGAAATTACAATATTCCTTATTTTTGCATTTTCCGGTAATTGAATGGGAATTCGTGATTTATCTTTCAGATCAAAAATATTCATTTTATAGATCGGATAACTTTCGAGATGTGCATTCAATCTTTTGCTTATATCTTTTCCAGCCAATTTCAAAGAAGGCTCTGCAAGTTGTTCTAAAGTTTGGTGCAATTGATAATTAATTTCTAAACCAAAATTTTCAAATTGTATAAATTGAATATACGGATTTCTTTGTGTATCGTAAATTTCAACGATCTCATCCGCAGGAAGTTTATAACCATTAGCATTTAGTGTCATTATCGCCCCCAATAATATAATAATTATAAGTATTTTCTTCATTAATATTCTCCAAATTTTTATCATTTTCGAAGAAGTTAAAAGAGTTGAGATTTGTCAAAAGAAATATAATTTTGTAACTTTAATTAACTTGTAGCGGCAGATCATCGATCTGCTTTTTGACTGACAGCTCAATGAGCTGTCACTACGCATCAAAACTTCAGATAATTCTCTTTTCTCTGTGTTGAGTTTTTATTTCTTTCTTTGCGTTCTTAGCGGCTTTGCGGTAATTTAATTCCCTAAAATTCCCAGCAGCACACCGGCAGCAACAGCAGAGCCGATAACACCGGCAACATTCGGTGCCATAGCATGCATCAAAAGGAAATTACTGCGATCATATTTCTGACCCATCATGTGAACTACACGAGCACTATCGGGCACAGCACTTACACCGGAAGCACCGATCATCGGATTCAATTTTTCTTTGAGGAATACGTTCATTAATTTAGCAAACAGAATTCCGGTAGCGGTTGCAATACAGAATGAAAAAGCTCCTAAAGCAAATATCTTGATAGAACTTGAAGTTAGAAATCCCATATTTACACCATCTACCATTCTTACAGCTTGAGTAGATGCTCCAACACAGATTCCCAGAATTATTGTAATAATATCGATAAGCGCATTTGAAGCAGTTTTTGCCAGACGCTCGGTAACACCGCTCTCTTTTAATAGATTTCCAAAGAATAACATTCCTAACAAAGCTGATGCACCCGGAGCAATGAGGATTGTAACAAGAGTCCCAACGATCGGGAATAATATTTTTTCACGTTTAGTTACAAGTCGTGGAGTTTTCATGCGGATAACACGTTCTTTTTTGGTAGTAAGCAATTTTATGATCGGCGGTTGAATTACAGGAACCAGTGCCATGTAGGAATAAGCTGCAATTGCGATGGGACCCAAAAGATGAGGAGCAAGTTTAGTAGATAAAAATATCGATGTAGGACCATCAGCTCCACCGATAATACCGATCGCTCCCGATTCCATTACATTGAATCCTAAAAGAAGAGAACCGATAAAAGTAGCAAAAATTCCAAATTGAGCAGCAGCGCCGAGTAAGATTAATTTCGGATTTGCGATCAGGGTAGAAAAATCGGTCATTGCACCAATTCCAAGAAAAATAAGCGGAGGATAAAGCCCGAACTTTACACCGGTATATAGCTGATTCATTACCGAGCCATCGGCATAAACACCATACGCTTCAGTTCCGGGCAGGTTTCCCAAAAGTACACCGAATCCGATTGGAACAAGTAAGAGCGGTTCATAATCTTTGGCAATTCCCAGATAGATGAACATGCCGCCTACAATCATCATTATAAGATATGGAAGCTGGATTTGAGCTAAACCGGTCGTGTTGAAAAAATTAATTAATTCTGCCATTTTACCTAAGCTCCTACTTCTATTAAGACTTCACCTTCCTGTACGGAAGCACCCTCTTTTACATGGATTTTTTTAATTATGCCTGTAGCAGTGGAAGCAATCTCAGATTCCATTTTCATAGCTTCCAATATAAGCACCGGATCTCCGGCATTTACATTGTCACCCTTTTCAACAAGTATCCGCAGAACTAAACCCGGAATAGGAGCAAGAACAGATCCGGCAGTAGTGACAACAGGTTTAGAAGGTGTTTTTACTACATCAAGTGCCGGTTGTGTTTTCGGTGAACGAACTATTTCCGTTTTCCTGCGGTCTGTTTTTTCCAATTCTATTTCATAATCGATTCCATTTACTTCAACAACGACTTGGAAATTCTTATATTTCTTGATCCTTGCATCGTATTTTTCACCGTTTATTTTCATTTTATATGTTTTCATTAATTACCCCTTCTTCTATTTTCTACCATTCCGGCAGCTTGCCACATACTTATTGGTTGTCTTTTCCATGTCAGATCGATCTTATCCTTTTCTTCAGCGTCATGCAGAAACATCGCAGTGATAGCTGCAACTACTCCATTACTGCTGATATGATCTTTTGGAGCTGAAACTTTTCCGATAGAAGTTTGCACTACAGATATTTTCTTTTTCTTGGGACTACCAATATGCTGCAATGAGTTTATTATTATACCGGTAATGAAAAGACTGACAAATACAATGCCCATTCCCACAAAGATAATACCTGTATAAAATGAAGTCTTGTTCTTGTGATATTCCGCAATTGCTTTATCCAGGTTTTCATTGGAAATTTCAAGTTCCTGCATACTGACGTTAAACTCTATTTGATCATCAAGCTTGAGATATTGCACTATTTTCTTAACTGGGATATTGGTATGCGTGGATATCTCAAATAAAGTTGTGCCGGGAGGAAAATTGAATTTCTGTTCCTTGGCAAAACAAGTTACAGTAAAAACTATAATTAGCAAAAATAATATTTTTTTCATAATTATTTCCTAAAGTGGGATATTACCGTGTTTTTTGGGTGGATTGGAAACTCGTTTTGTAGCCAGCATTTCCATAGAACGGATTATGCGGAAACGTGTTGCAGCCGGTTCGATGATATCGTCTATATAACCTTTTTTTGCAGCAACATAAGGATTTGCAAATTTATCTCTATATTCTTTCTCTTTCTCATCTGCCATTTTAACCGGATCATCTGAATCATTCACTTCTTTTCGGAACACGATTTCCACTGCACCTTTGGGTCCCATTACTGCAATTTCGGCTGTGGGCCAGGCATAAACAATATCTGCACCCATACTGCTGCTGTTCATCACACAATAAGCTCCGCCGTATGCTTTACGAATTATAACTGTGATCTTGGGAACTGTTGCCTCAGCAAATGCATAAAGAATTTTCGCACCATGACGGATTATCCCGTTTTGTTCCTGATTACTGCCCGGCAGGAAACCAGGTACATCTTCAAGTACGACCAGCGGAACATTGAATGCATCACAAAAGCGGATAAAACGCGCAGCTTTAACAGAGGCATTGATATCCAGCACTCCGGCAAGAATCTTTGGCTGATTGGCAATAATTCCAACGCTATGCCCGTTCATTCTGGCAAATCCAACCACAATATTCTGGGCATAATTTCTGGATGTTTCTAAAAATTCTTTATTATCTACAATACTGTTAATTACATCTAAAATATCGTATGGTTTATGTGGATTATCGGGAATTATGGAATTAAGCTCTTCGCAGTATCTATCTATAGAATCATTGGGTGCAATGTAAGGAGGAGTTTCCATATTATTAGAAGGAAGATAGCTTACAAGCCTTTGAATGAGAAACAGTGTTTCTTCCTCATTATCGCTAACGAAATGAGCAACACCGCTTTTGCTTACGTGCATCATCGCTCCGCCAAGTTGCTCGGTTGTAACATCCTCATTTAGAACTGTTTTCACAACTTTGGGTCCGGTAACGAACATATAGCTCGTCTGCTTATTCATAAATATGAAATCCGTGATAGCCGGAGAATAGACAGCACCGCCGGCGCAAGGTCCCATAATTGCAGTGATCTGCGGAATTACACCGGAAGCACGAACATTACGCAGGAATATTTCTGCATAACCAGCCAAGGCATCCACACCTTCCTGAACCCGCGCACCACCGGAATCATTAAGACCAATAACCGGTGCTCCCACTTTCATTGCCATATCCATAACTTTACAAATTTTATCTGAATGTGTTTTAGAAAGTGAACCGCCGGTAACTGTGAAATCCTGTGCGTAAATATAGATAATTCTGCCGGCTATTGTTGCACAGCCGGTAACTACTCCGTCACCCATGATCTTGGGTTTCTTATCCATATCAAAATCTGTACAGCGATGTTCAATAAACATGTCAAATTCTTCAAAACTATCTTCATCAACCAGGATCTTGATCCTTTCGCGAGCTGTCAGCTTCCCTTTGGAATGCTGAATTTCAATTCGTTTTTCTCCACCACCGAGCTTTGCTTTTTCTCTTCTTTTCCGGAGTTTAGAAATTTTTTCTTGTACCATCATTCTCTCCAAATTACAATTAATATCAATATTTATGACCTGCATATTTAAAATGTAATAGTAGTCAATAATATTATAAAAAAGATTGAGAAAAACATTTCGGAAAGAATGAATCTAATTCAATATTTATAAGTAGTATATATTAATTATTCTTGACAGTCAATTATCAATTTAAAAATATTTACACGCTTAATTAATTTTTACACGAAATTTATTGTAAAGGATTAAAAAAAATGGTAAAGGTCAAAGACAGACTTCCTAATTTTAAAGAGATGAAACTGAATGCATTTACACTTATTTTCGAAAGTGATCTTGAACAAAGTTTTATTAAAGATTATTATAAAAAATCTATCTACCAGGTTCGTGTTTCGTTCTTTCTCGCTGTTTTACTATACGGTTTCTTCGGGTTATTGGATATACATCTTGTTTCTGAAATGCGCAACTTGATATGGCTTATCAGGTTTTCCGTAATTGTTCCGATCGGATTACTGGTTATTGTAACTTCCTATGCAAAGGATTTTGATAAATACCGTGATATTACCATGTCATTTACGATGATCCTGTTCGCTATCGGGATTTTACTTATGACCATTATTTCACCCAAGCCGGTAGATTTTGCCTATTATTCGATCTTGATGGTTACATTTGTTTTCGTGTACACATTCATAGGTATCCGTTTCGTTTCGGCAACTCTTACCGGAATCATTATATTTCTTTGTTATGAGATCACAGCGATAGCTATTATAGATACACCAATGGCAATTGTGGCAAAAAACAACTTCATTTTTATAAGCACAAATGTTGTGGGAATGTTTGCAGCATACAGCATAGAATTCTATGCTCGCCGTGATTTCTTCATTAATAAAATGTTGGAAAACGATCAGTATAAAATGTCTAAACTGAACGAAGAATTAGAAGAGCAGGTCAAGGAACAAACAGCAACACTTGTAGATACCAATAAAGGGCTTATCAAAGAAATAAAATTCAGAGAAAAAGTGGAAAAAGAACTGCTTTCTACAAATGTAAAATTGAACAAACTGCTTAACGATACTGTAACCGGACTTGTCTCTGCTATCGAATATAGAGATCCTTATACTGCCGGACACCAAAGACGGGTCACCCAACTGGCAGTAGCTATTGCCCAGAAAATGGGACTTTCCAAAGATGAACTGGACTGCATCCGTATTGCTTCTATGATACACGATATAGGGAAAATAAATATTCCTGTAGAAATTCTTAGTAAACCGGGTAGTATTAACCAGTATGAACTTGAATTGATGCAGAATCACCCGCAAGCAGGTTATGATATTTTAAAAGAGATCGATTTCCCATGGCCTGTTGCAAAAACTGTTCTACAGCATCATGAACGTTTAGATGGTTCCGGTTATCCAAATAAGTTAAAAGGTGATGATATTCTCCTCGAAGCAAGAGTTATCTATGTTGCGGATGTTGTGGAAGCCATGTCTTCTCACCGACCCTACCGACCTGCTCTGGGAATCATAAAAGCATTGGAAGAATTAGAAAAGAATAAAGGAATACTCTATAATGAGAATATTGTGGATACCTGTATAAAACTATTTCGTGAAGATAAATTTGTATTTGTAAAATAGAACAACTATCTTTTAAAGTATTCCAAAGAAAAACTTGGGAACAAAAAATCAAAATTGTCATCCCCGACTTGAACGGGGATCTACCTTATCTGCATAATTTCAGCAACAAATTCAACTTGTTTACGAATTCTTTTTCCCGCCACGGAGTGTCGGGCTACTATTATTTTGCCAGCCACTCAGCACTTATCATTGTTTTATCATTTTCTTTAACTTTACCTGTAAAAATACTTCCCTTGTTAACAATACCAACACCTTCAGGTGTTCCCGTCATAATTATATCACCGTCATTCAAGCTCATGAACGTAAGTAATTCAGATAGGATTGCCCCGGGTTTATAAATCATTAGATCAATATTACCGGATTGAACATTTTTTCCATTGATACTCAATTCAACAGAAAAATTCCGGTTGATGTCAGCTATCTCAACAAAATTACTGAATACGGCTGAACCATCAAACGCCTTGGCGCGTTCCCAAGGAAGCCCTTTAGATTTCAGTTTGCTTTGCAGTTCCCTTTTTGTGAGATCCAGTCCAAAACCAATAGCAGAAAATTTGCCGTCCTCATATACAAAGCATAATTCAGCTTCATAATGAATTTGTTCAATTTGAAATGAATGAAGCTCTCTTGATATTGCGGAATTTGGTTTTAGAAAAATGACCATATTTTCAGGAATTTCGTTGTTCAATTCTTTTATGTGTTCAACATAATTCCTTCCCACACAAATTATCTTTGAGGGTGTAACTTCCCTGTTACCAACAATTATTGTATTCACATTATTCTCCGTTAATATTAGTAATTAAAGATCTGATTTTTCTATTTTAATATAAATTTCAATTCAATATATACTGTCAAAAGATTTTATACATTTAGTAGATAAATCTAAACTATTCAAATGCCGGCAAAATGTGCTAAAAGATAGAATTTCCCATTTTGCTTCCCTTTGTTCTTGACACTTAAGATACAGTATTGAATTTTTTTCACAGTTTGAATGAAATAAAGTAGAATAAAATATTATAGGTTCAAAAGGTAAGGTAATATAAGGTGTTAAATAAAAAATCTCTAACGGAAGCAGACATTCGTACAAAATTTATTACTCCTGCTATTGAACAAGTTGGGTGGGATAAAATCACACAATTCCGTGAAGAGGTTTATTTCACAGATGGAAGAATAATTGTTCGTGGCAAATTGGTTATGCGTGGTAAACGCAAAAGAGCAGACTACATCCTTTATTATAAACCAAATATTCCAATTGCAATTATTGAAGCGAAAGACAATAATCATAATATTGGTGATGGTTTACAGCAAGCTATCGAATATGGCGAAATCCTCGATATACCCTTTATTTATTCTTCCAATGGTGATGGATTTATCGAACATGATAAAACAAAATCTGAAGGTAAAATTGAAGTTGAGCTTTCGTTAGATAATTTTCCCACTCCACAAGATTTGTGGAATCGATATAAAGAATGGAAAGGGATATCCTCAGAATTTGAGAAACCAATTCTCCAACAATATTTTTATGAAAGAGATGGTAAAGTACCAAGATATTATCAACGAGTTGCAATAAACAGAACTGTAGAAGCGATCATAAAAGGACAAAATCGAATTCTTTTAGTTATGGCAACAGGAACGGGTAAAACATTTACAGTGTTTCAAATAATCTGGCGATTATGGAAAGCTGGAATAAAGAAAAGAATTCTCTTTTTAGCAGATCGAAATATTCTTATAGATCAAGCAAGAACAAATGATTTTAAACCATTCGGTGATAAAATCACAAAAGTTAAACATCGGCACATTGATAAATCTTACGAAATATATCTGGCATTATATCAAGGTTTATCCGGTAATGAGGACTGGCAAAATATTTATAAACAATTCAGTTCAGATTTTTTTGATTTAGTCATAATTGATGAATGTCATAGGGGAAGCGCAAGAGTTGATTCTGCTTGGAGAGAAATATTGAAATATTTTTCTTCTGCAACTCAAATTGGAATGACAGCAACCCCCAGAGAAACAAAAGATATTTCCAATATCGAGTATTTTGAAGAACCAATTTACATATATTCTCTTAAGCAGGGGATAGAAGATGGTTTTCTGGCTCCATATAAAGTTATTCGGGTTGGAATTGATAGAGATTTAGAAGGTTACAGACCACCTGAAGGAAAAATTGATAAATATGGATTTGAAGTTGCAGATAGGGAATATAATATATCAGATTATGATAGGAATTTAGTAATTGATAAAAGAACAGAACTGGTAGCAAAAAGGGTTTCAGATTATTTAAAAAACAATAATAGCCGTTTTGATAAAACAATTCTTTTCTGTGTTGATATTGAACATGCAACTCGAATGCGACAAGCATTGATAAACGAGAATTCAGATTTAGTGAAGAAACACAATAAATATGTAATGAAAATTACTGGAGATGACCAGATTGGAAAAATGGAACTTGATAATTTCATCGATCCTGCAAGTCGTTTCCCCACTCTAGTAACAACAAGTAAATTGTTAAATACCGGTGTAGATGCTCAAACCTGCAAATTAATTGTGCTTGATACAAATATAAACAGCATGACTGAATTTAAACAAATTATCGGTCGAGGAACTAGAATTAGAGAAGATTACGATAAACTATATTTCACAATTATTGATTTCAGAAAAGCTACAAGATTGTTTGCCGATAAAGATTTTGATGGCGATCCTGTAAAAATTAAAGAAATCCCTTCCGAAGTTGATATTCCTGTAGAAGAAGACGAAATTAAGACGGAAGACGGTGTTTTAATTGAAGATGAAGAAATTATATTTGGTGATGTATTAAAAGATCTGGATGAAGAAGGCATAACAAAACCTCGAAAATATTATCTCGATGATGTAGATGCAAAGATAATTCTGGAAAGAGAATTATATTACGATAAAGACGGAAAATTGATCACAGAATCTTTAGTTGATTATTCAAAGAAAAACATAAAACAAAATTATGCGTCATTAAATGATTTCCTTATTAAGTGGAAACAAGCAGAAAAGAAGGAAGCAATTATTGATGAATTAAGAGAACAGGGATTGCATATTGATGGTCTTCAAAATGAAGTAGGAAAAGAATTCGACCCGTTTGATTTAATCTGCCATGTTGCTTTTGATATGAAACCATTATCACGCAGAGAAAGAGCAAATAATGTGAAGAAAAGAAATTATTTTGCTAAATATGGAGAACAAGCAAGAGCAGTTCTGAATGCTATGCTTGATAAATATGCTGACGAAGGAATTAAAAATATAGAAAATATGAAAATTCTATATGTAAATCCTTTCAATGAAATTGGGAATCCATTGGAATTAATAAATTCCTTCGGTGGAAAAGGACAATACCTAAAAGCTGTATCTGAACTTGAAAAACAAATTTATGCAATTTAATTAGGAGATAGAATGCCAATTTCTAATGTTGTAAAATCAATTCAAAATATAATGCGAAAAGATGACGGAGTTGATGGAGATGCTCAAAGAATTTCCCAACTTTGCTGGATGTTGTTTTTGAGAATTTACGATACACAAGAACAAGAATGGGAACAAATCGAAGAAAACTATATAAATATTATACCAAAGAAATTTCAATGGAGAGATTGGGCAGAAGATTCCGAAGGAATAACCGGAGATGAACTTTTAAATTTTGTTAACAATCATCTTTTCCCGGAATTCAAAAACTGGCAATTAGATGAAACTTCCGATCCTAGAAAATTCACCGTAAAAAATGTTTTTGAAGATTCTTATAATTATATGAAATCCGGAACTTTGATAAGACAGGTTATCAACAAAATTAATGAAATAGATTTTGTTAACCAAAAAGAAAGACATCTTTTTAATGATATTTATGAGAAAATTTTGAAAAACTTGCAAAGCGCAGGAAACGCTGGAGAATTTTATACTCCCCGAGCAGTTACTCAATTCATTGTAGATATGATAAATCCACAACTGGGAGAAACCATTTTAGATCCGGCTTGTGGAACAGGGGGATTTTTAGTTTGCACTCTAGAAAACCTGAAAAAGCAGCTTTCCAATATTAACGATGTAAAACAACTCCAGAAATCCATAAAAGGAATAGAAATTAAATCTCTTCCTCACATGCTTGCAGTTACCAATATGATCTTGCATGGTTTTGATGTTCCCGATATTAAACACGATAATTCACTGGCAAAAAAAGTTACTGACTACAAGGCAAAAGAAAAAGTTAATATTGTAATAACCAATCCTCCTTTTGGCGGTACCATAAAAGACGGAATAGAAATGAATTTTCCATCTACTCTTCGAACTAAAGAAACTGCTGATCTTTTCCTTATCTTGATCATGCATATTCTTAAACCTGGCGGCAGATGTGGAATGGTTCTTCCTGACGGATTTTTGTTTGGAGAGGGCGTAAAAACCAGGATTAAGGAAAAACTGCTTTCAGAGTTTAACCTGCATACAATAGTTCGTTTGCCGAATGGTGTCTTCGCACCTTATACAGGAATAAATACGAACCTCTTATTTTTTGAAAAAGGAATTCCAACTCAAGAAATTTGGTTCTTTGAACATCCTTTACCGGATGGTTATAAAAATTATACAAAAACTAAACCAATTAGAATCAGTGAATTTAAACTTGAAAAAGAATGGTGGAACAATAGAAAAGAAACCGAATGTTCCTGGAAAGTAACAATTGAAGAGATAAAAGAAAAAAACTATAATTTGGATTCAAAAAATCCTTCGATAATTAAGGAAGAAAAAGAATATAATTCCAATGAACTTATTAACAAAATTAACGAAAAACTTGTTTTCGCAAAACAGCTTTTGGAACATATAAAGAGTAATATCTAATATGAATTGGAATAGGAAAAAAATATCTTTCTTTTTAAAAGAAAGACCTGACCGTTTTAAGCCTGAAGAAGCAAATGAGATGAATCTTAAAAGATTAGAAAAAATCGATTTTAGTGGAAATATGCATATCATTGAAAACAAACCAACAAAAACTGGCATGATTCTTATTAAAAAAGGAGATTTAGTAATATCTGGAATTAATGTTGAGAAAGGGGCAGTTGCTGTTTATACTGGTGAAGATGATTTGTTAGCAACTATTCATTATTCTTCTTATGAGTTTGATGAAAACCAAATAAATATTGGATATTTCAAATGGTTTTTAAAAAGCAAGAATTTTCATGATGTGTTATTAACGCAAACAAAAGGTGGTATTAAAACTGAATTAAAACCGAAGAAATTTTTGCCGTTAGAGATATTGTTACCAAGAATTGATGAACAAAAAAAAATCCTTAATAAAATCAATGATGTGATAGATGAAATAAATGATGTAATTAACTCATTTAATAATGTTGAAGATTTTGTTAATAAACTCTGCCAATCCATCCTGCAGGAAGCTGTGAAGGGAAAACTTACTGCAGACTGGCGAAAAGAAAATCCGGATGTAGAGATTGCATCTGAACTGCTCAAACGCATAAAAACAGAAAAAGAAAAACTGATTAAAGAGAAAAAAATAAAGAAACAAAAACCACTACCACTAATAACCAAAGATGAAATCCCTTTTGAATTACCAGAAGGTTGGATTTGGTGCAGGTTGGGGGAGATTCAATCCCATCTAGAATATGGTACTTCCGTAAAATCTGAAACTGATGGTGAGATTCCAGTTTTTTCGATGGGACATATTTTAAATGGTAAACTTGTTTATAGAAACTTTAAATATACTACTATAGCCAATAAAGATATTCCAAGACTATACTTGTATAATAACGATATATTATTTAACAGAACAAATAGTTGGGAGCTAGTTGGCAAGTCCGCTTTATTTAATGATGAAAATAATAAATATTCATTTGCCTCGTATTTAATAAGAATTCGTTTTTTATTTGTTTCATCAATATTTATGAATTTTGTGCTAAATTCAATTTATTTTAGAAAGTCCCAAATTGAGCCACAAATCATAAAACAATGCGGGCAGGCGAATTTTAATGGAACAAAATTAAAGAATACTTTTATTCCTTTACCTCCACTCCAAGAACAACTACAAATCGTAGAAAAAGTAGATAAATTAATGCATCTTTGTGATGAGTTAGAAGATAATGTCAAACAAGCAAAAGAATACAGTGGGCAATTGATGGAAGCAATGTTGAGGGAGGCGTTTGATGGGGAAAAGAAATAAATGATTGACTTATTTTTCCAAAAATAAAATATTCATTTTGGAGAAAGGAAATGAATACTACAATAATTCCAATAACTAAAGAGAATATTGAATATTTGATTAGTTGTGAAAAACAGATTGAGTCAGTAGATAGAAAAGAATTTAAAATTGAGCAATGTCATAAGAAAAATGGTTTTAAACTTTTATCTACAGACAAGAAGCATAGTTTTTCTGTTTTTATGAGAATTAATGAAGAATTTAGGGAAAATTTTAGTATAGGACTAGTGTATAAACCAGTTCTTGATAAAAGCATTATGCTTTTTCGTTGTAATGGTCCTCATAATCATAAGGAAAGACCAAATTCGGAACATCATAAATCATATCATTATCATTATGAAGTAGAAGAAAATATTGCAAATGGACTAAATCCGATGGATCATTCTGAAATCGTAGAAGAATATGCTACATTTCGAGAAGCTTTTCAATTTTTCATTCAACGATGCAATATTGCTAACGCTGATGATTTCTTTTCTGAATATACAGAACAAGTTTTTAATTTTATGGATGAGTAATAATGAATTATTTAGATATTGTAAGATCAGAATTCAATAATAAAGTTAGTTTTACTGAAAAAAGACCTGGTATTTTTCAGTTAAATTCACCCCTATTTCACGAAGATGGAGATATGGTTGATATCTTCTTAACTGAAATCGAAAAAGATAAAATCAGAATTTCAGATTATGGCATGACTATTATGAGGTTGTCTTATACTTACGATTTGAATACTGAAAATAAAATGAAAATATTTAACCAAATAATTGGTGAAAATAAAATTCTCAATGATAATGGAAATCTGTATATTGATACAAATATTCGTGATCTTTTTTCTTCAATAATGCATTTTTCTCAAGTTGTAGCGAAAGTTAGTAATATGAGTTATTTTAAAAGAGAAATGATAAGGTCTCTTTTTTATGAAATGCTTGATGAACATATTCATGAAAGATTTGATTCTATATATAAAGTCGAAAGAAAAATATTTCCTTTGCCAGCAAGAGATGATTTAGAAGTAGATTTTTCATTCGATGTTGGAAAGCGTCCAATTTATCTTTTCGGTGTTAAAGATGTTACAAAGGCAAGACTTGTGACAATATCTAATTTAGAATTTTTAAGGAATGATCTCATTTTCAAAAGTTTTATAGTTTATGAAGATATTAACAATATCAATTCAAAAGATAGAAATAGACTATTAAGTGCTTCTGATAAACAATTCCCTAGTTTTGAAGATTTCAAAGAAAATGGAGAGAACTTTTTACAAAGAGAGACAACCGGTTAATTACAATATTTTTCAATTTCTTAACACCATCCTTTCTCCTACAACTTTTACCGGCAGGGTCAACGAAAATTTTGGTAAGTTTTTAATAATAAATTTGAAATGTTGTTATTCCGTAGGGAACAAAATCCGAAAACAATAATCAGTTTAAAATATAATATGAGAATTAAATGAATCGCAAAGCAAATAGATACAAAGATTATAATTATTCATCGTCAGGATATTATTTCGTTACGATTTGCACAAAAGATCGGTTATCGTTTTTTGGTAAAATAGAAAACGGTAAAATGATTTTGAATGAATGTGGTGAGATAGCAGAAAAATGTTGGTTAGAAATCCCCAAACATTTCCCAAATGTAAAAACAGATGAATTTGTGATTATGCCCAATCATTTTCACGGCATAATTATTATTGATGGTTTTGTAGGGAACAGGCATGCCTGTTCCCTACAAAATGGTAACGTAAACCGACAACATCAGAAATTACCTGTTATCATCGGTTCGTTCAAATCTGCCGTAACCAAATTAATACATCGAAAATGTGATAATAGTTTTCAATGGCAAAAATCCTATTATGATCACATAATTCGTGATGAATCGTCGTTGGATAATATTCGACAATATATCAGACAAAATCCCATAAATTGGGATACAGATAAGAATAATTTGTTGTTTTGCAGCTACCGCTGAGTTAAAAACGACGCAGTCGGATTTGACTTAAGAATTGCGGATTTTAGCGATTACTTTTTCATTCTTAACTCAATTCCTCAGCAAGCTGAGTTATTAAGTCAAGTCCAGACAAGATATTATTTCGCAGAAACCTAAATTATTCCTGATCTTTTAGTTTGGCAAGATGGAAGATATAGTAACGATTATTTAAAAAGCTTTACAATAAAACCATTAAAACAATATTTGGATCGTTTTCAAGGCAAATAAAATGTATCTGCCTTGAATAAAGACCAAGGAGTTCTAATGGAAAAGCTAATTAAATTCTTTAAAGCACATCGAGGTTATTCAAGAATGAAGGATATGCGTAATTCAGGTATTCATCCTAGAGATATTACTAGAGCTATGAACATGAATGTAATCGAGAAAATTAATCCTGGTCTTTATAAGCTGACAGATCATTCTTGGGATGAACATCTTGGTTTTATTGATGTAGCTAATGCTAAAAACAATGCTGTTGTCTGTCTTATTTCCGCACTAGATTATCATGAACTGTCTACGATCAATCCTTCTGTAATTTCTATTGCTGTTCCTCACAACACAGATAAATTCAGTATGAAATATCCTCCGGTTAAAGTTTATTATTTTCAAAATACATTTTATGATCTTGGAATTGAAGAGATAAAAACAAAGACAGGTATATTCAAAATTTATAATGCAGAAAAAACAATATGCGATATGTTTCGCTATCGTAATAAACTGGGGGAAGATCTCGCTCTGGAAGGACTGAGGAATTATCTTAAGCGTAAAGATGCAAATATTGCCAAACTTAGAGAGTATGCAATTAAATGTCAGGTAAAGATAGTTCTGCTTCCATATCTGAAAGCGATGGTAGTAAAGTGAAAAAGCAAATAAAGAATGTTGAAGCATCCGTGAGAGCAAGACTACTGAAGATAGCCAAAGATTCTAATCGTGATTTCAATGCAATTTTGCTTCAATACTTTCAGGAGAGGTTGCTCTACCGTCTTTCAATTTCTGTATATAAATATAATTTTATATTAAAAGGTGCTCTTCTTTATCTTGTCTTTGATTTATCACGTATCAGACCCAATGAAGAGCATTTTTGTTAAGAATGGAATTAGACACAAACACAACATTTGCAACTTGCATAATAATTATCAGAGATTTTATCGAAGCTGTATTATAATTATTCATCGTCAGGTTATTATTTCTTTTATTCATGTTTATCAGTGTTATCAGTGGTTAATTTTTTGCGTTCTTAGCGGTGAAAAGTTCGTAAAGGTTTCTAAGTTATTAAGTTAAGTATAGCAGAAAAGATTTACTATTTCATTTTTCTTTTGTTAGTTTTTGTTAGTTTTTGTTCGTTGTTAATTTTTTCTGCCTGCCGTGGCGAAGTCTTTACGAAGACAGGTTCTTAACTCAAGTTTTCAGTTAGGTAAAGATGAGAGATTTCTGCATTCTTAAGTCAAGTCCAGACAAGATTTGATTTGCAGCGAACGAAGTGAGTGTGAATCGAGAATTGTGAATCTTCAATTTTCTACCAACCATTGCGAAGGTTAATTTGAGAGAATTCCTAAAGAAGAAACCATTCGCAAGGTTTTATCAACTGAAAATGAATTGACTCTATAACCTCCAGATTTTTTAAGACATATATGAAAATAATGAGTTCTGCATAATAGATTGTTTTTGTCATCCTGATCCCGAAAGCTTTCGGGATTGTTCTCTGGAAGGATTTTCACTTATAAGGAGACTTGTCCGCTGTGGTGGATTCTTCGTCGAATGCCTATGTGAGTTTTTATCAGCCTTAGGCTGACAAGCCTCAGACTGTGTCCGGCTTTTGACGGAAAGACAACTATTTTGCAGAACCCTTTAAGAAAATATGAGGTAGAGGAATAATGAGAAAAATTAAAAACATTGCCATTATCGCTCATGTTGATCATGGCAAGACCACTCTGGTAGATGGAGCTTTAAAGCATTCCGGGATATTCAGAGAAAATCAGAACGTTGCCGATCGCATAATGGACAGCAATGATCTTGAAAGAGAACGGGGAATCACCATATTTTCCAAAAATGCATCTCTTACTTATAAAGATTATAAAATAAATATAGTCGATACACCAGGTCATGCCGATTTTGGCGGTGAAGTTCAACGAATTATGAAAATGGTGGATTCTGTTTTGTTATTGGTCGATGCTTTTGAAGGTCCGATGCCGCAAACAAAATATGTGCTGAAAAAATCTTTGGAATTAGGATTAAATCCGATTGTTGTCATCAATAAAATAGATAGACCGAACGCACGACCCTCCGATGTACTCGATATGGTGTTCGACCTTTTCTGCGATCTCAATGCAAACGATGCTCAATTAGATTTTCCTGTTCTGTATGCATCGGGAAAAGATAGTATTGCAAGATATGAACTGGAAGACAAAAATAATGACCTGATCCCTTTATTTGAAACGATCATCCACAAAGTGAAAGATTCGGAAGGTGATGAATCCAAGCCTTTCCAAATGCTGATTTCTGCCATTGAATACGATAATTATCTGGGGAAAATTGGAACGGGAAAAATTACGAATGGGCAAGTAAGTCAAGGTGAAGAAGTCGTATTATTAAAACGCGATGGAGAAAGATTACTCTATAGAATTTCCAAAATTTTCCAATATGACGGATTAAAAAAGAAAGAGATAAAAACAGCGTATGCCGGAGATATTGTCTCTCTTGCCGGAATGGAACGAGTTGATGTAGGTGAGACTGCAGCCTGCAAAGATAATCCAAAACCGCTTCCAATTATCGAGATCGATGCTCCAACTTTATCGATGACATTCAGGGTTAATGATTCTCCTTTTGCCGGAAAGGAAGGGAAATGTGTAACTTCCAGAAATATCTGGGAGAGACTGCAAAAAGAGCTTCAAACCAATGTGAGTATCGTGGTTGAGCCTACCGAAAACGCAGATGAATTTATTGTAAAAGGACGCGGCGAACTTCAGCTTGCTATCCTCATAGAAAATATGCGGCGTGAAGGTTTTGAATTCCAGGTTTCCACACCTAAAGTTATTTATCGTCAGCTTGATGGAAAACGTACGGAACCTATCGAACTTGCTGTTATCGATGTGGCTGATGAATTTGTGGGAACGGTTATCGAAATGCTTGGCATACGAAAAGGTGAAATGTTGAATATGGTACAGGGTAACGACGGCTACACTCGTTTGGAATATAAAGTTCCAGCTCGCGGTTTGATCGGGTTCGGAAACGAATTTCTTACCACCACTCGTGGAACGGGCATTATCAATCACAGTTTTTATGAATATGAATTTTACAAAGGTGATTTAGATAAGAAAAAACGCGGTGCCCTCATCGCTATGGAAAATGGAACTTCTACCGGCTATTCGCTGTTCAATTTTCAGGCTCGTGGAATTCTGTTCATTGGTCCGGTTGTGGAAGTTTATGCCGGAATGATTGTTGGAGAGCATTCACGTGAAAATGATCTGGTGTTAAATGTTGTGAGAGGTAAGAAACTCACAAATGTTCGGGCATCAGGTTCTGACGATGCGATCAAACTTGCGCCGCCAAGACAATTCAGTTTGGAACAAGCTCTTGAATATATTAATGATGATGAATTGTTGGAGGTAACTCCTAAAAATATTAGAATGCGGAAAAAAATTCTCGGCGAAGTTGATAGAAAAAGAGAGATGAATAGATTGAGTAAATTGAGACAATAAATAGATAAATAAATCAGAAATAGTTTTGTTCAATATCGTAACAAAGTGTTTACTCCGGCATTTGACGGATTGTCTTCGTAACGTATATTCACGTGTTCCCAAGAAGAAATTGGAAACAAGAAATTACAAACAGAATTGTCATCCCCGACTTAATCGGAGATCTACTTTTTCAGCATCATAAAATCTTATCTTAATCAAGTAAAATTCGCTCTGCTTTTTCAGGAAATTCAGGATTGAATTTTATTAATGCTAATTCTGTTCCATCCCAGGCAGCAGAAAAGGAATTTGTCTTTTTGATTTTCTGTTGCCAGTGTCCTGTAATCCGGGAAGATTCATGAATGTGACCGTGCAGTGTGATCTTCGGTTGTCTATTCTCAATAAATTTTTTTATAGCAATACTTCCCACATGTACATCCACCTGAACATGATCAAATATATAACCATCCAAATCAGCTCTGTCCAGATTAGTTTTATATGGTGGAGCATGAAAAAGGCAGATCGCTCTAGATAGATTTCCCTTCATCAAATTCTGTAAATCTTTAGCAATTGTGTAATGCTCAATATCTATAGGATTCACCTTAATCGTTCGTGAACCTTCGAGAGGTGAAACGCAGCCAATATCAGTATGACGGGAAATATCGAATTTTTCCCAATCTTTTAATCGAAATGGTGTAGGCGGAACATACGCATAACCATAAAAATCAAAACCATTATGTGTGATCTTTTTCTCATTCAGATAATTCCAGATTCCCATTTTTTCTGCTTTGATCAATTTTTCTTCTTCGATGCGGGGATCATCATTTCCCATGATAATAAAAATTTTCGGATAGTTTTCCTCCAGCTCTGTTTTCAACTCTTTAAATTTGGGAATTAAATATTCTGTGATGAAATCTCCATACAACGTATTGAAACCAGGCAGAAGATCACCACCTATTAGTACAACATCAGGCAGCTCCTTTTTGATCTGATTAATGAGAGATTGGTAACGAGAGATTTTACCATGCAAGTCAGACACGAAAAAGCAGTTCATTTAATCCACCACCTTCAATGGTCTGGCAGCATCGGTTACTGCACCGATTTTTACAGCAAAACTGGTTTTATTTTTTATATCTTCATCGGTTACAAGGTGCACATCCAGTAAACCGTTGGTAACATAACCAGTTTTTTGTTTGTTTATCTCTGCCAAAGCTTGACTCCATCCATCCAACCAGGCAAGAAGGCATTCCTCTTGTCCTTTATTCCCACGAAAATGGATAAGAATATCAATATCACTGGCTGGTCCGGCAGTTGCATTTTTAGTGCTGCCAAAAATATAAAATCCTTTCACACCGAATTTTTCAAAATCCAGTCTTTTGCAAATTTTCTCTGCCATTTTATAACGCCATTGCCAGTCTGGTATATTCTTTAAAGGCATTAATAACTTCCTTATTTCATCGCATGATCTCAGTCTTTATCGAATCTGTTTCTGCATTGTAAGTAGTTATACCAAGGGCAAAAGTTCCATCTTCTTTTATAACTTTTCCCTCACCTGTTATGGTTAATAAATTACCATCAACAGATAAATCATATTTTCCATTCTTATTTTCAGCAGGAATAGCAACATCTGAAAATGTAAGTTCTTCTAATTTTAGATCACTTTCCTGAGAATTTGTTAAATACCATTGACGAGTACTATAAGCTATTTTGGTACAGTCAGAAATCACCATTTGTCTATTAGAATTTAAATTTTGTGAATCAATAATGCTATTAGTACTATCAACATGTTTTGTAGAAGACCACAAATTATAGCAAAAAGCTAAAATAGGAATTATCAAAATAAAGGAATATAATTTTCTTAATGTTGTTTGTTTTGTTTTGAAAAAATGAATTAAGAGGAAGCTTGAGAATACAATGCCAAATATAAAATAGAGTGTTGTGGCATAAAAAGTTACTCCAAAATTTATTTGTCCGAAATTCACAATTGGTGGAGCTAAAATAAATTTAATACTCATTGGAATCGAAACTACGATCATGTATGTTATTATACCAAGTAGTAATGCTAAGAAGATAATGTTTAGACCGGAAAGGATTATTGCAAACCATGCAGGTTTGATCGGTTCAGACAGCAATTTTTCTTTTTCGGTCTTCATAAATTTTTTGGAGAAGAACACAAAAAATAATGCAAATAGTATGATAATTCCAATACATGATAGAATTGTTGAATAAAACATATTAGAAATTTTTGCATTAACTAATCCCTCAGCAAGTAGTTTAACCATGCCTACTACAGTTAATCCTAAGGCATGTGTGATCCAGGCACTTCCAAAAGGTTTTTTAATCAGTTCTATAGTTTCATCAAAATCTACATTAATTTCAGTACCCAACTCTTGCAGTTTTACTAAATCAAATCCTTCGATGCTTTGTGGCATCATATTGCTGAAATCTCCGTAGAAAATACTATCTGATATTACAGCATAATAATTGAATATCTCTATACCTTTTTCAGCGTCTTTTCCACCAAGATAGATTTGTACACGTGTTGGTAAAATACCAACAATAATTACACAGACAATTGCAAATAGAATTGCTTTTACGATCAATAATTTTGAAAATTTCATGGCTTTTTCTCCTTTCTATTTTAAAAGCAGCATTCGTTTAGTTTCAGAAAAATCATTTCCTACTTTTAATCGATAAAGATAAATCCCGCTTGAAACAGCTTGGTTGTTTTCATCCGTTCCGTTCCAGATTATGGAGTAGCCGACTCCGTCGGCTGTTGTGGAGAGAGACTCTCCACACTCCAAAGTTTTTACCTTCTGTCCTTTCAGATTGTATATCTCAAGAGTCACAAACAGGGATGTTTGTGGTACAGAAAAAGAAATCGTTGTTGTTGGGTTAAATGGATTGGGATAGTTGCCGAGAAGTTTCGGGTTGATTGGAATCAGAGTATCATCTACATCTGATGGGTTCCAATATTCTGCATCATTTGAAAATCCTGATTCATAGCCGCCACTGTAAATTGCTGTTACATTAAAAAGATTGAGACCTGGAATCATCTCAGTAATAATATACATCGTGCCTGTTAATCCTTCAGCTTCCAATTCTCCGTTTCTGTATACGTTGTAATATTCTAAACCACGTATCGGAGCATTCCAGCTAAGAATAAAATTTGGAGGTATCGCCTCTAAAATTAAATTATTAGGTGGATTCAGAACAACTGTTGCCACAACTGTTGCCGGTTCCGATTCTCCTTCTTCATAAACTGCGGTTACTTCAAAATAATAATCTCCGGCAGCAAAAGGACCGTAGAAATCAAAAGGACAATCTGTTACAAATTCAATTAGAACACCTTCAAAATAAATATTATATCCGAGAAGTTCTCTTTGTTCTGTTCGAGTTGCTGCACCCCATTCAAGACGGATTATTGAATTATAATCGATAACAATGGCAATTAGATTTTCAGGTGGAGGAAATGTTGGTTCCTTTTTCAGGATCACGCCATTGTCTCCAACTACGAAACCCAAACTTTCATTTAAGAAAACTACCGAATTTAATTGAGAGTAAACACCCGAATCTTCAGCTTCCCAAACTATTCCGCCATCAGTAGTATGAAGTATTGTCCCGTTTTCTCCCACCACATAGCCATCGGTTTCTGTGGAAAAATCTATACCGTAAAAAGGTGTTGGAAAGTGTTGTGTTGTCCAGTTATTAAGATCGGAAGTGGCTGAAATACAGCCGAGCCCATCCCATCTTCTTCCTGCTGTAACTCCATTGAATTCATCAAAGAAGTGTCCATCAAAAAGCTTACCTTCATTAAACACACCACCCTGAACAAAATAGAAATTATAAAAACTGAAACTTGTACCCGAATTGACGGTTTTTCCTACAAAAGGTTGAAAAATGGAATTTGAGCCAAAGACAAAACCAACATCACCATCTACCATTTGAGTGCCTTGCCAGCCGCCGCCCATATATCCTGTTTGAGTAATAGACCAGCTATTCCCCGCATTATCTGTTCTGAGGATTGTCTGATCGCTGCCGCCGGCAATACCGTTTCCGCTAATATCGATATCAACTGAAATAAGGTTGCTATATACACCTACGGTAATTGGTAACCAGCTTACTCCGCCATCAATTGTGCGTAAAATGGTTGCATTATCACCAACAGTTACAATTGTATCTTCATTTATGAAACATACATCGTTTAGGGTGTTATATGTTCCTGAAACAACACCTTCCCATGTATTTCCACCATCAATTGTATGCAAGATCGTACCGTTATCACCAACTGCTATTCCGTGAGATATATCTATAAAATCAACGGAATTCAAATTTATTGTCGTACCGGAATTTAATATAGTCCAATCTGTTTGAGCGATCAGAAACACCGGAAAAAATAAAATCATCAGATAAAATATTTTTTTCATTTCATACTCCTTTTCCTACCCTTATCTTTCCGAAGCTTCCACCACAGGAATTCTCTCAACTGAGATTCGGAAAGTTACGACCGACTTAAAACTTTCCGAATCTTAAATTTAAGAATCACTTTACAAGAAGCTTCGGAAAGGCTATACTTTTTTCATAATCTTTCAAAGCTTCTGCTTCGTAAAGTACAATCTCAAATGCAATATTCCTGCATCCGGACTGAAGCTTGGATGCAAGAATTTCAGGTCTCTATTTCAAAAGAAGCATTTTCCTGCTCTTCTCAAAATCACCCGACTTCAATTTATAGAAATAAATACCGGATGCTGCCTGTTTACCATTACTATCTTTTCCGTTCCAGATTACAGTATGTTTTCCAGCCGGAAGAATTTCATTAACAAGCTGCTTCACTTTCTGACCTTTTATATTGTAGATTTTAACATTTACAAGCGAGGATGTTTGTGCTACAGAAAATGAAATAGTTGTAGTTGGATTGAACGGATTGGGATAATTGCCATACAATTCCGTAACTGATGGAACCAAATCTCCATCGGCATCAACAGTGGTATATTCCACTATCTCAGAAGCATCAGATTCCATTTCCTGCTGATTAACAGTCGTAATATAGAATTTGTAAGTTGTATAAGGAATGTATTCATATTCATAAATATACTGGGTACCGATCGTTTCATCGAACAGTTCAAAGTTATCATCGTTCACAGCTAAGTAGATATTGAAATGATCGAGGTCATTTATCGGCGGCATATCCCAACTAAGATCAAGTAGTGGATCATCAATCCATTCAAGTGTTACATTTTCTGGTGCAGGTGGAGTTTCGGGAACAGCCCCATAAGTAATTGTTCCAAAATCATCTGCGGCAAACAAATTAATATTCTGTATTGGCCACCAGCCATCGAAACCATGCGGATCGGGAGCATTGTCATCCAGTACAAAAATTGCCAAGCCTGATTGATTTTCTACGCTGGGATTGATTTCCCATGTTTCATCTCCGATCGGGATCATGAATTCATAAACCAGATAACCTTCGGCAACAGAAACTTCCAATTGCGGATCGGGAAGATAGAATACCGTTCCCACTCCACCGGTATCGTAAATAGGTCGGAATTTCAATTGATTTCCGGAAGCATAATAAGCAGCCCAGTAATTTCCCTCATTGCCTTGAGCTTCAGGAGAAAAAGTACCATCATTATTATCGTCCATATAAAGAGCTACTTCATCGTGATCTTCCAAGACAGAATCGTTATAATTGATGTATGCTACATAAAGTTCTGTCATATCGGCATTCATTTTGAAGTACCCGATCACACTGCCGATTGGTTGGATCGTGTTGTCGTGTGTTCCCCAAAAGTCGGAAGTATCCAACATAAATGCGTCATCCCATTCACCCGGTGTTATTGTGCCGTCAATTGTGGGAGTGGTCCCTTCATATACACTGATCTCATCAACCACAAATCCTGAACATGTCCAGCCCATGTCTTCATTGGAATATGGACTTTCTCCCTCTTCATATATTGCAGTTACCACATAATAATATTCTTTTAATGGTAATGCAGATGAGTCTATAAAAAATTCTTCATCTGCAGGAATAGTTGCTAAAGGTGTTTCCGGATAACTATCTTGCTCGTATTCTTTTCGATAAATATTTATTTCCAATGTATTTTGAGGATATTCCCACCACCATAATTCAACCGTTTCATTTAAGCCTTTTGTGGCATTTAAAGAATTTGGGGGATTCCCGATTGGAGTTAGAGTTGCATCCGGTAAATTTGTTGTTTCATCTTCGTTAACAATAACATTTGATGATATGACGGGAATATAGCCAATCTTGGAAAGTTGCACACCATACAAACCGGCAGGAACGTTATTCAAAGTAAAATTACCATCATAATCGGAGTAGGTGTAGTAACCGATCAGATCAAGAACCTCAATTTTAACTCCCGAATTATCTTCCTCTCCTTCCAGGTTTACTGTTCCGGTTATAAAGCCGCCGCCCAGATCACAATCTACACAATAAAGCAAACCTCCACTTCCCATTACACGAGCATGTACGGCTTTCCCGCCAACTGTACAAAAAGAGCCGTCGGAAGCCATGTCTAAAGCAAACATAGAGCCTGGAGTATTAATTTCATAAACAGGGATATTGCTCTCTTTTCGGAATAGCAGGAAATCTGCTGTGCTGTGATTCATAGGTCCATAACCGGCTGCAGCTATCAAAGACCCGTTATAGTTCATATCGATATTTGTTACATAATCTCCAAAATTTTCATAGATCCAGATCGGGTTGGGAGAATAAGTATTGAAAACAAATATCTCACCATCGAAACCTCCTGATACAAACACCAAAGTTCCTACAGCAATTGTACTTCCATCGCCGGAAATACTCATTCCGCCGATCCATGTAGAGGAACCGCCACCGGTTGCATTAAAGTTCCACTTTTCTTCATAAGTTTCCAATATTTCATTATACTCATACACATGAACATAGCCGGAATAATCTCCATTTACAATTATTGAAGCATCATCACAGATAGCAGGTGAATTCTGGTTATATTCCGGTCCCTGAAAAATAACACTTCCATCAGAAGAATCGAGTACCCACATATTGCTGTTGCCGCCGCCATATTGAGTGAAGATCAAGGTCGAACCATCACCGCTAATATCAAGTGTCTGAGAACTTCCAACAAAACCAACAGACCAGACTGGAGTAGCATTACCTATTTCAAATTTTTCTACTCTTCCCTGACCTGAATAATAATAAGAAACGTAAACACTTAGTCCATCAGGTGCAATTTTTAATCCTGTCATCGTGTTGGCTATTGTATGTTCCCATGTTGGTGTCGATGAATCCGGTCCAAATATTTTTATGATAGTGCCGTCTCCAACTGCCAGAACTGTGCCGTCTTCCAGCATATCGATAGGATAGCCATAATCAAGATCGCTAACAGAATGTTCCCAAACCGGAATTGCCGAATCATGAAATAGCGATACTCTCTCATAATTTAAATGCCATTCTACAAATGAATTCTCTAAAATCGGAGACACGCAGGCAGCTCCGGCGATTGCGCCCGGATCGGATGTTTGCCATAAAGTAGATACCCTGTCATCACGGCTGACAAATGAAGAATTCTGAATTTTTGAATTAATTTGATCGGTCTGTTCAAATTTTGTTTCTTCACCTTCGTTTTCAATTGTGAGTGATTGCTGCCCCATGTTGGCAGTAAGTAATTGTGCAAAAACTACAAATACAAATAAAACTAATGCTAAATTTTTCATTTTTCTCTCCCTTTTTATAATTTATTAAAATCGATTAGAAAATGCAAATAGCACAAAATTTTGTCAAATGAAAAGCATATGTTTTATCTATATATTATTTTAACATTCTGATCAAAGCGTTTTTTTTACCTGTTTTTAATGATCTGCAAATGAATCATTTAAATAATTATCAAACTTTCCAATTGACTATTTCATTCCCGATAAAACAATTAATTTTAAAAATATGAATAAATAAGTGGAGAATTATAAAATGAAAAATATATGTGTATTTTGCGGTTCGAGTCCCGGGATAGACCCTGCATATTTGCGAATGGCTAATAAGTTGGGAGAAGAGATTTCAGCTCGCGGGTTGGGTCTGGTTTATGGTGGATCAAATCTGGGATTGATGGGTGCTGTTGCGAAGAGTACTCTATCCGGCGGCTCTTGTGTTACAGGAATTATGCCTAAAGTATTTGAAGGCAAAGTACAGCATCCGGATCTGACGGAGCTTATAATTACAGATACAATGCATCAGCGTAAAGCAATAATGTTCGAGATTTCAGATGCTTTTATTGCTTTGCCCGGTGGATTTGGAACTTTTGAAGAAATGCTGGAAATATTTACATGGTTACAGATCGGGTATAGTTCTAAACCTTGCGGAATTCTTAATGTTAACGGATATTATGATGAACTGCTAAAATTTTTTGATAAAGCAGTGGAGATGAGATTTGTAAGAAAAGAACATCTGGATGCGATAATTGTGGATACTGATTCCAAAAAGATCTTTGATAAATTTGAAAAATTCAAACTTGTAAAAGTAGATAAATGGATAGACAGGTAGGATAGAAACTTTTCTTTCAGTTCACTTGAGAGGCTATGATTTTTAAATATTGCGTCTTTACGAATTTTCATCTCTCAATTTCTTCCACCAGTCCAACCGCTTCTGCACCTCTTTTTCAAATCCGAATTTGGATGGGATATAATATTCTTTTTCATCCATTTTATCGGGAAAATATTTCTGATAGCTATAAGCATTTTCTGCTTTATGATCATATTTGTAATCTTTGCCGTAATCCAGGTCTTTCATCAGTTTTGTGGGAGCATTCCGAATGTGGAGCGGAACACCGAGGTGACTTGTTTTTACGGCATCTTCAGAAGCTTTTTTGTAACCTGTGTAAAGTGCATTGCTTTTTGGTGCGGTGGCTAAGTAAACCACAAGCTGCGCCAGCGCAGTATTTGCTTCCGGCATTCCCAAAAAATGACAGGCTTCTTTAGCAGCTATTGCTTGAACCAGCGCATTGGGATCGGCAAGTCCAATATCTTCGGAAGCAAATCGCACCAAACGGCGAGCCACATAGAGCGGATCTTCTCCCGCTTCCAGCATTCGGGCAAGCCAGTATAATCCTGCTTGAGGATCACTTCCACGCAAAGATTTATGCAAGGCGGAGATCACGTTATAATGTTCTTCACGGTTTTTATCGTAGAACATTGCTTTCCGGCTGAGGATATTGGAAATAAATTCAACATCGATCTTCTTTTTGCCTTTTGAATTTATAATAATGCTTTCTAAATAATTCAATGCTTTTCGTGCATCGCCTCCGCAAAGTTCTGCAATGTAGGGAATACACTTTTCTTCAAATTCAATTTTTGCATTTATCTCTTCTAATGCACGCTCAATTATTCTTACGATATCATCATCAGAAAGCTGATTCAATACAAAAACATTACAACGGGAAAGCAGTGCCGGAATAATTTCAAAAGAGGGATTTTCGGTTGTAGCTCCAATTAAGATGACAGCGCCTGATTCCAAATAATGAAGAAAGGCATCCTGTTGAGATTTATTGAATCTATGTATTTCATCGATGAACAAAATTGTGCTTTTATTTTGTGTTTTAAGAGTGAATTCCGCTTCCTTCATAACAATTTTTACATCTTTAATACTGGACAGCACAGCACTGAAAGAGATGAATCTGGATTTAGTTTTCTTCTCGATCAGTCGAGCGATAGTTGTCTTACCCGTTCCGGGCGGTCCCCATAAAATAAAGGAGCTGTAATTATCGTTCTCTATCATATTCCGCAGTTGAGAGCCGCCTTTCATTATTTCATATTGTCCTATTATATCTTCAATTTTAGTAGGGCGGATCTTTTCTGCTAATGGAATATTGGTTGGTGTTTTCTCTTCTGAAAATAATGATATTTGATCAGACATATTACTCCTTTTTTTCTCTATCTTTCCGAAGCTTCCCCGTTGAGGAATTCTTTCAATTAAGATTCGGAAAGTTTAAACCCACAACAAAACTACTTCGCAATTCCAACCTTCCCCGCAAAGAAATTCTTAAAGCTAAGATTCAGAAAGTTTAAACTTACATAGAAACTTCAAATCCCAACCTTCCGAATTCTCTCCATAAGAAAAAATGAAAGATAGGCTTCGGAAGGGTATTTTAACAAATCAAATTCAGTTTTTTAGGTAACAGCTCAATAGTGAAATGAAGCGGGTTTTTTAACTCAGGCAATTCACCATCATAATAAACAGGAAGCGGCTTATTTGTTGTGATCTCTATCTTGCGGCTTTGATGAAGCACAATTTCAGGTTCTTTGAGATGTTTTCCTTTAATGGTAGAAGGCAGCAAACTAAGTATTCGTCTCCGGTTGATCTTGTTAATGAAGCAAATATCCAACAGTCCGTCATCAACACGCGCTTCCGGTGTGAGCAGAAATCCACCACCGGTTGACATTCCATTCCCAATAGAAAGAAGCAGGAACGGATCGTTCAAAGTGCAAGTATCTATTTTGATCTCAGCCTCGACCATTTTAAGCGAAATAAGTGCTTTCAATACTGCTGCCAGGTATCGCGATAATCCATTTAAATGCTTTAGTTTATTTGAAATCATGGCAACTCTGGCGTCGAAGCCGATACCCAGAGCATTAATGAAATATCTGTCTTCAATTTTGCCAACATCAATTTTTCTCGTATTAAATTTTTGTAGAATATCCACAGCTTTATCAATATTGGAAGGGAGATTAAAATTTACTGCAAAATCGTTCCCGCCGCCTTCCGGAAGAATACCAATATTTACTTCATCCGATTTCCCTGAAAGCATTACTCCGTTAACTATTTCATTTAGTGTACCGTCTCCACCTACGGAAATAATATTATGAAATCCTTTTTTTATCGCTTCTTGAGCAAGTTGGGTCGCATGTTTTGGTGCTTTTGTCAATTCTACTTCAAAATCGAGTTTATGTTTATTTATCGATGTTATCAATTTGTTTATTTTCTTCCCTGTTCTACCTCTGCCTGCTGTTGCATTAACAATGAAAAACCATTTTTTATCTCGCATATTTTCTCCATTTATTAATTGTGATCTTTCTTAAAATAAAAACAAATTCACCTTTTGGAAGCTCCTGTGTCATAATAGTAAGTTCTTGTAAACTTCCCCAAAATATTTTCTCATTTGGTTGTGTTAGTTTATAAGCAATTATTGCCTGTCTGTTTGGTCCCAAGATCTTTTTCATATCACCAAGCAATTGTTTGAGACGGTAAGGAGTTTCCAGGAAGATAAGATCATAATTGTTGGGAAGGCGTTTAATAGCGCGTTTGCGTTCATCTTTATTGGCTGGCAGGAATCCGTAATATAAGAATTGCTCAAGTTTAAGTCCGCTCACCATCAAGGCTGCCATTATGGATGAAGCACCGGGAATTGGAACTACATTAATTCCGCTTTGATGACAATGCCAAACCAGATTATTGCCCGGATCGGCAAAGAGCGGTGTGCCTGCATCACTTATCATAGCTGCAGTTTCACCATCCAGAGCAAGTCTATTTAGAATTACTTGAGTTTGTTCTGCTTCGTTATGTTCATTCAAGAGTTCCAGCGGCTTATTAATATCATAACCCTTCAGCAGTCTGCTTCCTACTTTGAATTCCTCGCAGATCACAAAATCCACCTCTTTAAGAATTTTAAGTGCTCTTAAAGTAATATCGTCAGGATTTCCAATATGCGTTGCAACAACATATAATTTATTCTTTGAAGACATATACGATCTTCCCCTGATAATTTGAGCGAATATATTTGTATACCCCAATTAGGAAGATCAATATTGCCAGGATCAACCCGATAAGGCTGAGTTTAAGGCTTAATAAATATGTTTTAGATTCAAATTTTATTTCCAGAACATGTTCACCTTTTGGCACAACTACTCCGCGCAGGATATAATTAGTTGCAAATATTTCTGTCTCTTCTCCATCGATATATGCTTTCCAGCCGGCAGGATAATAAATTTCGCTTATCGTAAGGAAAGAAGTTGTGTCTGTGGTTACATTGAATTTAAGATCATGGAGAGCAAATTCTGCAGGAGTGACAGAACATTCTGTCGGAGTATAAGTTGCAGGAATATCTTTTTCGACAATAGCAGTTTGTGCAGGTGAGAATTCAGGGTCATTCAGTTTTTTCCAGATCGCTTTATTATTTGTTATTAACTCTGTGTTATTCACGAACCAGGCTCGCGGCAGATAAGTTTTATTCCAATATACTGTTTGTTTTTGCTTTCTATCATAATATACGTATTCCAGATTATCCAACGGCAGTTTTTGTGTGAAGATCACATATTTTACATTAAGCATATTCACAATATTCCAGTTGATAGGAATCCTGTTGAGGAACTCCGCATTCAGGCAATGCTCAATAATATCCTGGTATCTCTTCAATTTTGCGCCATGATATCCGCCGATAGTTTGATGATAATATGCCCATCTGTTCTGACCAAATTCTCTGGCAAGCGGATATATCCTATAATTTTCTGTATCCTGTAAAAGGAATCTATCAGCATTAGTTTCATTATATTGTTTCTCAATATTTTGCTGTGGAGTTACATTTTGCAGGAATCTACTGTCAATGAGGAGAAGGTCGGTAATCACAAGAATTGCAATAAGAATTAAAAACGGATATTTTCCAATTTTTTTTCTTCCGGCTAACAGGATCAATCCGATGCTTGCCAGCAGGAAGAGTCCTGTTTGAAGTCCATCATTAACCAGTTTTTCTGATCTAAGAACTTTAAGCTGTTTTATTTGTGCAGGATTATATTTGGAAGAATCTCCCGAATGCTGCAATCCAAGATGTTCCAATGAACTGCTGAAGGCGAGGAAAATAATAAAAAGTACAAATACTGTTATGAGTATCTTCTGGAAGAGATCGAAGAATTTCTTATCATCTTCTTTTATTTTTTGAATAATGGTTTTTATACCGAACCCCGCCAGTATTACTGTGCAGAATTGCAGGAGAACAAGTATCATTGCCGGCACCCTGAATTTATTGAATCCCGGCAAATACTCCAACAGGAAATTAGAAAGGAATGGCAAGTGTCTTCCAAAAGAAAGAAAAAGTGTGAATATGGAAACACTGAATAATATTTTCACCATTCTGTTTTTATTATAAAATATTGCGATAAGTGCGAATAGAAAAATGATAATTCCCATGTACATTGAAGTTTGTGTGAATGGCATCCAGCCCCAGTAAAATGGAGAAACTCCACCAAAGAAACTTGGGTTTACAAAGGTTAATATTTCCAATGGGTGGAACGACCAACTGGTCGCATAACTTTTACTCAACCCGCTTGAGCCGCCGCGGATAGTGTATTCCCCGTATTCATAAGTAGAAAAATATGGTTGAGCAATTGCCATGAATGCAATAAAAAATGCCAGTAAAAGCAGGGCAGAAAATATCAAGTGTGATCTTAATTCTTTATCTTTTACAGCCCAGATCATTTGTGCGATCCAGTAAATTCCGATCATTAAAAAAGTGTAATAGGAAATCTGCGGGTGATTAGCTCTAAGCTGTACTATCAAAAGAATTGCAGTTGCACCCAATGCAAGCAGACTACGCCGCTGTTTTAAATAATGAACTGCAAACATTATCCATGGAATATATACAACCGCTTTGAATTTTGTGTTATGCCCGATCTCTAAGAGTCCTAAAAAATGACATGATAGCGGTAAGGCAATAGCACTGATGAAGGCGATGATCGGATCGAATTTAAGATGGATCATGAATAGGTAAACACCCAGAGCCATAATGAATAACATCAATATTCGCCAGTTCATTACTCTGTTTGTAAGTTTATATATCTTGCTTACAAATGGATATTTTGTGCCGAATGAAATTAAATAACCCGGCATTCCAGAAAAGACATTACTGTTCCAAAGTGCCTGATCTTTGTTGTTTTCATTATATTCTATCATACATTGAGCAGATGAACGCCATTGGATCGTATCACTTGCCGGAGGTTCGTAATTTAAAAAGGCGATCTTGAAAAAAAATACAGATAGAATAATGAACAATAAACTAATAAAAATCACATGCTTATATTTTCCCTCAAGTATCTTTTCCAAAATTCCAATTTGCTCTATTGATTTTTGTTTTTTCTTTTTTGCCATAATATTTCCTCAATTATTTAATAAATTTTCAAGTAATACATCATCACTGATAATATTACTTTCCTGAAATTTATTGTAGTTGAATTGAAGTCAAATAAAAAAGTTATTATCTTTTCTATTTGAAAGGTACGTCGAGTAGGAAAGAGGCTTAAAAAAAGGTTTCGAGTCGTTGTTTCTTATGACAACATGCCCGTCACTCTGAGGAATCTCCTTGCCCTTGTGGAATTGTGCATCGCACACCTGTTTCACAGGATTCCACGGGGCTTGCTGTTACTCTTAACGAAGAGTTAGGGTAATATATAATTGATTTATATCGTCTATTCTTCCTATGGAGAGCAGCGCCTGCCCCGCTGAATAGCCTGGGGTGCAAGATTCGACCCATCTACGCACTGCTACGACGTGGCAGGGAGAATGACGCATAACTGCAACATCATTTCAAAAGCAAACATTTTCTTATTGCTTTTTCTTTTCCATTCACTTTTAGCTTATAGAAATAAACACCGGAACCGACTTTTTTCCCGAACGAATCTTTGCCATTCCAGATAATATTGTGCGTTCCTTTTTCAAATTCATCATTAATAAGAATTTTAACTTTTTGTCCTTTGATGTTGTAAATTGAAAGATCAATTTTGCTTGCTTCAGGAATAGAAAAAGATATCGTAGTTTCTGGGTTGAAGGGATTTGGGAAATTGCTAAAATTGAGTTTGTTGGAGATTATATCTTCATTTAGCTGGTTTCGATATCTGCCTTTAGATACAAATATATAATCAATCTTATCGCTTAGGATCGTTGGAGAATCAAAAGTGACTTCAAAACCTCCATTTTCTCCAAATTCAAAATAATCCTCATCTTCAAATAAAATCAGGGAACGAACATCTGAACCATTCTTTAAAGAATTTGCAGAAATAATTGAACAACTTTGAATATCTAAATTGTTGCTATTTCGACCTTGGTCCATCACAAAAGCAATTCCATGAACTTCAATATCTTCGGATGATTTGATGATAATATTACCAAAACCTTGAGTTATTAAATATTCAGGTATTTGAGAATACGATATATTTAGATTTTCATAAATACCCACAACATCAAAAACATAAGTTGAATCACGATAATTATTATCTCCTATTGCAATATTACCTTTGTCACCCAAAGCTCTGCTATTATATTTCATACAAGTTAACTTTAAAAAAACTTCATCATTCTGAGGAAGAGTATATTCATCAAGAGAAATAATTATTGAATCATTTGCAGGTATAACAAATATGCTATCCCTTCCTGTTTCTATATGTATTTCTCTTCGTAAATCATACGAAAAAATTTTACCCTGTCCTGTTACACCGATAGTTTCATTCTCAGGATGACAAACAGCAATTAATCCTGTATAATCAAAGTAATTTATATTATCCTGATTTTCTAAAACCTTGAATGAGAGATCATTATGATTTATTTTATTTTTTAAAAGCTTATATTCCCGAGTATCTTCGCTTTGATTTTCAGCAAGTGAAACCAGGTTGTTTTCCAGCTCTCCTTTGCTGTATAAAGTGGGGCAACCTCCTCCACCATTATATTCTGAAACACAAAAAAAAGGATCACAATTAGGACCATACCAATAACTTTTTTTTATCAATCCATCAAAACTAACAGGATTATTTACATAAAACAAATGACCGATATTTATCCACAAAGTAAGATTTCCAGATAATCCCCACCCTATACACTGATCAACTGTAGGCATCATAACACTAATAGTACCATTGGTGTTAAATGAAACGTAGTTATTTAGATTATAACTATTATCATTTTCATCTTTCAAAGAAACATTGAAATTATTATTACCGTTATTAATTGATATACTTCCATTATAAGGTAACCGAAGTTTAAGAACATGGTTCTTACCATAATAAACACCACCAGAATATACTCCATAGTAAGTAGCGTAAAACATATCTCTATTAATATCTTCAGGAAGGAAAATTGGAAATGGTGGATAATCACCGTAATCAAAAGGTTCTGTAATTACCTTGTCACTCGTATCATAATCATCGATTGTGATTACAATATCATCTAATGTAACATCGGATAGTATTATTCTTTTTACAAAACTTTTTGCCAGGATATATTAACTATAGTCTGCAATACATAAATCTACTACTTTATTATTCCAATCTCCAATAATATTGTTATTCTGTTCTATAGTTACTTGTATCTGTGTACTTTGATTATGATATGTCAAATAAACTATTGTAAGTTCTTTCTGGGTATTTCCTGTTAGGGGGTCATTGTTGGTGTAGAAATATGCATCATATTGATCTCTGGAAGGTTCATTTATATTGAGATGATTCCACTGTGCTAATACGGTTTTAATCCCACCAGAATCCCATCGGTCTTTTGCTGGATTATTACAGTTTGTCGTTCCCGGTTCACCATTTGTAGGATGATATGGCCATTGGTATTCCGGAATAAAATCCGGTCTTGTGTCTTTATAATATGAAATGTCTTCCCAATACATATCACTATGAACTCCATTACCCCAATAACCTTCATTTGGGTGTAACCAATCAAAGCAATGAATATTTGCTTTGTAATGTCCTTCACCGTGCATAGACCAAGGCCATGTAATTGAAAAATCAGTATAATAAAAACGACAATTTACTATTATTTGATCATCGTTATCATTGTTTGGATATAATGGATTTAAATCCCAGTCAGCTATTTTAGGTGCTCTATTCCTGAATATTAGATTGTTAATCCCATTTTCTCCATGAGCTTTATCAAACTGTATAAATTCAGCAATATTTCCTTCGACGAGATTAAACTCTGGTGGATCGGCATTAGTGCCAGAAGCACCATGAAAACAAATATCAGTAGGTTCATAATTTGTTGACCCTTGGGAATCATTTTCTCGTGAATAATTGTAACCCAAGACATTATGATAAGCGTGATTACCAAATATCATTGAGTGTCTTAATTTTCTGAAAACATTGTTTTCAATTAAACAATGATGTGAATCATTACCTATTACAACGCCATATCCATTACCTCCACTAGTTCTATGAATAGATTCATTTATGTAACATTCCCTGACTTCTATATGATTATTGCCTGAACCTATTGAGATATGGTGTCTTTCTGAATAATTACTTTGAATACCATTGATCCAACAATGATCTGAATAAGAAAATACGAAATATCTTCCTCCAATATACTCATCACCTGTGAATGGTCTAGTTTCAATCCATTGAGATGAATGTGTTATTTTGAAATCTTCAAATCCTATATTTGATGATGAATATATTTTGAAGCTATCATCATATTCCCAACCTGCTGCTGTTGGGATACCCTCAACTTCATATTTAATATAATCATATCTAAAAAGCAAAGTCGTCTCTTCCGCACCTGCCCCTTTGAATACTACATTATTACGGTTGATTTCTATGGTCTCATCAAATTCATAAACACCTGGTGGAAAGTAGAAGAGGATATTTGATTGATTGAAATCTGAATTATCTGGATCTATAATATAGAGAATTTTCTGCGTTAATGTGTTTCCCTGTATTATTGGGTCTTCCAAATCTTGAGTAACATCAATAAATTTATCAATTTCCAATCCACCATCTGCTTGTAGTTGCTTTAGACAACCTGCATTTTGCCATGGTAAAACCATTTCAGTTGGATTCCACCATGCTTCCTCTAAATCTGGTAACCTATCACTTGGAATATGTGTTCCAATTTGAGCAAATAAACTTGCCGTGTAAATTATAACTACCAATAAAACTAAAATATTCGTTTTCATTTTTTTCTCCTTAATTTGTTATTAGATTTTTACTTATAGGATTTGTTAAATAAGTTCCAACATAGATAATTCTATCATAATCTGTCGAGAATCTTGCTGTTCGTCCCATCTCCATAATATTTTCAATTTCTTCTGTAATAAAATTGTAAGAAAAGATTTCACTATTTTCAGTTATATGTGATGTGCTAAAAATTATCCCAAAATTTGAAATGTGAGGTTGCTTTCCTTCATGAATTTCATAAATAATTGTTTCATTTTTTAGGTATTGAATTATTGGGTAATTAATATAAACTAGTTTCTCTTTATCATTTGAAATCCAGTAAGAATATGTTGATACTTCATAAATTAGACTCGTGCTATTGCCAGTATCCTTATCATATTTGAACAATTCTGGGCCATGCTCTAAAGTTTCTATGTAATATATTGTATTGAGATTCTTATAAGAAGGTAAGCCTATGAAAAAATCTGGAGTTGCTATAGTTAAAATAGTATCAACATTTACGGTTGTTAAATCAAGCTCAAGAATTGAATAAGAATTTATATCATTTTCACTAAATACAATTAATTCATTATTTGGTGATAAAGCTGGATTTTGACAATTTCGTAGAGAATTCTGATAGATAATTTCTAATTGATCTTCAATAATTTCATATCGGTATAAATCCTTTGCAGGATATCTGTCAGATTCAGCACAAAAATAGAAATAACTACCATCTGATGTTACACAAGCATATTCATAATTTGCAACTTTCAATTCCCCGCTTATCTTCATATTGTCTGTCCCATCTTCATTTACCGTATAAAGGCTACTATCAGCAAGATAAAGCAATTTGTTTGAATTTGGAATAAACTGCACATTGTCACAATTATCTACATCAATCACTTTCTGCTTGTTATTCCCATCTGCATCCATAATGTAGATGGCATCCTGGTAGATGGGTTCATAATCATTATTGTCACCACCATAATTACAACCGCAAAACAATAGTGGTAACAGCAATGATATAAAAAATATCGGTAAAAATAGTTTTGTTTTCATCTTAATACCTCCATATTTTTTATTCGGTTTTTTTTAATTGTTTCACCCATTCCCGCACCTTTAAATACCACATTATCGCGGTTGATTACTATGGTCTCATCAAATTCATAAACACCTGGTGGGAAGTAGAAGAGGAGGGAATGGTTGGTATTTGCTGGAGTATATAATGTATCGCTAATAGCTGCACTTAGATTATTTTGATCAAATTCTTCAATATTGTAAAATTTAGTAATATCCAATCCACCATCTTCTTGGAGTTGCTTTAGACAACCCGCTTTGGTCCATTCAAGAACACCAAAGTTGTCGTATGGTAAACTTTCTTGAGGAATATGGGTCCCAATTTGGGCAAATAAACTTGCTGTTAATAATATAACTACCAATAAAACTAAAACATTCACTTTCATTTTTTTCTCCTTAATTTGTAATTAGATTTTTTTGTACAGGATTGGTTATGTACTGACCAATGTAAACAATTTGAGAAGTATCTTTATTAAATCTGGGCATCATTGAATCTTCAGTTAACAAATTTTTATTAAAACCATCAAATTGAATAGAATATATTGAGCATAATCCGGTTCTCAAATCAGTATATAAAATTGTATCCTCCGATAATGTGAAATTATATCCTTCTTCAAAATTAGTACTAATTTGAAAAGTGTAATCAAATAGAGTCATATAATCATTTTGGTGATAATAAAGTAATTTTGTGACTATTTGTGATAACTCATGTGAGTAATATGGGATTGCACCCTTAGCAATAAATTCATATTCAATGAATCCATCTTCAACTGAAGAATATTGATAAATGGAACCATCCACATTCCCCCAAAAAACAAATAATTTATCAGTATTTTCGTCATATTTAGGATCAGCAAATCCATTTGCATAATCTAAATTAGATAATTCTTTTATGTAACATGTATCAATAATACTATTGGCTAAATTCATCTTACTAACTGTACTATAGCTACCATCTCTGTTATTAAAATATGTGACATATAGCAAAAATTCTTGATTTTGATATTGAATAAAAGTAGCTTCTTTTTCACTTACATCAACTGTATTCGTTAAATTCGTTAGTTCATTACCTGTCGGTTCTGTCATATAGAGGTCATAAATGTAATCACGAGAATCGTAATAAACAGCAAACGCAATCTTTTCTCCATCATTAGAAATTGCAGGTAAATCCCATCTTACATTCAAATCTTCACTTATCTTAACATTCTCAGTCCCATCCTCATTCACTGTATAAAGGCTGTTATCAGCAAGGTAGAGCAGTTTGTTGGAATTTGGAATAAACTGCACATTGTCGCAACCGTCCACATCAATCACTTTCTGCTTGTTATTCCCATCTGCATCCATAATGTAGATGGCATCCTGGTAGATGGGTTCATAATCATTATCGCCACCACCATAATTATACCCGCAAAACAATAGTGGTAACATCCATGTAATAAACATTATCGGTAATAATAGTTTTGTTTTCATCTTAATACCTCCATATTTTTTATTCGGTTTTTAGTTGTCTCTTCCGCTCCCGCACCTTTGAAAACTACATTATCACGATTTATCTCAATTGTTTCAGTAAAATTATACTCTCCTGGTGGGAAGTAGAAGAGGAGGGACTGTCCATTATAAACATCATCATTTTCAACAAGATCTATAATTTTCTCAGTCAATGTACTGCCTTCAATAACTGGATCATCCAAATCAGTTGTTACATCAATAAATTTATCAATTTCCATGCCACCATTTTCTTCTATCTGTTTTAAACATCCTGCATTCTGCCATTCGGTTATTCGTGGATTTGAACTAACCAAAGGTAATCTTTCATCAGGGATATTAGTTCCAATTGTACTTTGTGCAAATAAGTTTACTGAAAAAATTATAACTGCAATTAAAATTAAAATATGTTTCTTCATTTTTCTCTCCTTAATTTGTTATTAGATTTTTACTTTTGGGATTTGTAATATATTTACAGATGTATGTGATTTTTTGAGCATTATCCGAAAACTTACCTTTGAAAGCATGTTCAGCAAGAAAGGCATCTTCAAAAGTTATAAGATTAAACACTCTTACTTCGCTATTATAATCTCCCCAGTTTGTTGAGTAAATCATTTTATCATTTGAAAAATCAGGATATTCACCATTAACGATATTTTCAACATTTCCATTATTAATCTTTATCCTATATATAAAAGAATCTGTTTTGAAAATATACTGACTATTATACCAATCTAATTTACCACCCCAGGTTAAACTAGTGATTATCTGCTCAATATCAGTTATGATATTGAATTTATAAATACCGTTTTCAATTATATCTCCTGTTTTCGAATAATATATTTCTGTATTGTCAATTCCAAATATTGGGGAAATTAAACTAATATCTTGTTGCGTATATACAATTGTTTCAACTTCTTGTTCTATTAATGAATATTTGCAGATCGAAATTAACGAGTTTTCAGAAATTTTTAAGAAGATAATATTGTTATTTTTATAATCAATGTAGGATTCGTGATAGTCCTCTGATTGTGTTATATTTTCATAAACATTATCGATTAAATCAATTTGATAAACATCTGCATTGGCCATTCTTTCTTGGTATGCTTCAAAAAAGCAAAATTGACCATTATCAGATATTATTGGTCTTGCATAATAAAGATCCAATTCTCCACTTATCTTAACATTCTCTGTTCCATCCTCATTCACTGTATAAAGACTGTTATCAGCAAAATAAAGCAGTTTGTTTGAATTTGGGATAAACTGTACGTTATCACAATTATCCACATCAATCACTTTTTGTTTGTTACTACCATCCGCATTCATAATGTATATAGCACCCTGATATTCGGGATTATGTTCATAATCGTTATCATTACAAGCTATCAAAATCAATAGCATTAATATTATGATTATATTTTTCATTTTTACCTCTTAATTTTTAGATTTCATTACATTATTAAATAAAAGCTCTCTTATTCCACTTTTTCTAAATTCACTTTCTTTTTCATCCTCTCTAATCTCTCAGAGAGTATTTATCCGAATAAACTTATTTTTACCAATGTAGAATATGTTATTCGATTTATATACTCTACTTCCTAAAATTGCTAAGTTGTTTTTTTCTGTAAAGATTAAAATTGTATTTTTATAGTTGGATTGAAACATAATAACTGTGGAGTTAATAAACTGGAAAGAATATATCTCTTAAAATCATTCTCAATAAAATGCTTGCCATATAAAAGAAGATAATTAAAAAACTCACATGTTTTTATTGGTAAAAAAGTATGAATAAATTTAAGTTAATATCAAATTATCAGCCAAGAGGTGATCAACCTCAGGCAATCTCCGCCTTAGTTGACGGCATTGAAAATAATGAAAGATTTCAGACATTGCTCGGTGTAACCGGTTCCGGAAAAACTTTTACAATAGCCAATGTAATAAAAGAAGTAAATAAACCTACACTGGTAATTTCCCATAATAAAACTCTGGCAGCTCAATTATATGGTGAATTCAAACAGCTTTTCCCCGAAAATGCAGTTGAGTTTTTTATAAGTTATTACGATTATTATCAGCCGGAAGCTTACATACCCGGTCAGGATGTGTATATAGAAAAAGACTCGGATATCAATAGTCAGATCGAGAAACTGCGGCTGCGTGCGACCATGAGTTTAATGGAACGGCGGGATGTGATCATTGTGGCAAGTGTGTCATGTATATATGGATTGGGAACTCCGCAGAATTACCGTGATGCTCTCATTCGGATTAAGGTCGGAGATACAATTGATAGAGATGAGCTGCTTAAAAAACTGATAGAAATTCATTACGGTAGGAACGACATGGCGTTTGAACGTGGTGCTTTCAGAGTACGGGGAGATATTGTCGATATTTATCCTGCCTATCTGGAAAATTCCATTCGGATAGAATTCTTTGGTGATGAGATAGAAAATATATCACGGATAAATCCTTTGAATAATAGGATTCTGGAAGAAGTTGAAGAGTATCCAATTTATCCTGCGAATCATTTTATTATTTCTAAAGATACACTGAAAACAGCTATCGAGCAGATAAAAGAAGAACTCAAAAATAGGATCAAATATTTTGAAAAAGAGGGAAAACTTCTAGAAGCGCAACGGATAGAACAACGGGTTAATTTTGATATTGAAATGCTTAATGAACTTGGATTTTGTTCCGGTATCGAGAATTATTCACGTCATCTTACCGGTGGGAAAAAAGGAGAGCCTCCATACTGTTTGTTAAATTATTTCCCAGATGACTTTCTTATGATCATCGATGAATCACATGCTTCAATTCCACAAATTCACGGGATGTTTGGTGGTGATTATACACGTAAGAAAAATCTAATTGATTACGGTTTCAGGCTTCCTTCCGCTTTTGATAATCGTCCCTTGAAATTTGATGAATTTGAGAATAAAATAAATCAGGTTATTTTTCTATCTGCAACTCCGGCAGATTATGAACTGGAAAAAACCGAAGGTGTCTTTGTAGAACAGGTTATCCGCCCAACCGGATTGATGGATCCGATCATCGAAATTAAGCCGATAGAAACACAGGTTGATGATCTTATAAAAGAGATAAATGGACGAACTGCAAAAAAAGAAAAAGTATTAGTTACAACTTTAACCAAACGGATGGCAGAAGATTTGAGTGAATATTTAAGCAAGGCGGGAATCAGAACCAGATATCTGCATAGCGAGATCGGCACAATGGAACGATCCCAGATAATTAGGGAATTACGTCTCGATGAATTCGATGTTCTGGTTGGTATCAATCTTTTGCGTGAAGGTTTGGATCTGCCGGAGGTATCATTGGTTGCCATTCTCGATGCCGATAAAGTAGGTTTTTTACGCTCGGCAAGATCGCTCATCCAAACTGCCGGAAGAGCTTCCAGAAACACAAATGGAAAGGTGATTTTCTATGCTGAGAAAATATCCTCAGCTATGCAGACAGCTATCTCTGAAACAAATCGCAGAAGAACCAAACAGAAAAAATATAATTTAGATAATAATATTACTCCGCAAACTATTAAGAAAAATATAGATGACATAATGACCTCTACAAGTGTTGCTGACGGTTATAAGAAATCTGATAAAAAAGATAAAAGAACAGATAAGGATAAGTTCAAAGAATATTTAGAGTTAGACTCAATAGAAAGTATTCTGGAATTATTGGAAAAAGAGATGAATGAAGCATCGGAAAATCTGAATTTTGAGAAAGCTGCCGAACTCAGAGACAGGATATTTGAGCTTAAAGAACTTTAGCTAAATATCGAAGGATAATGAGAAATAATAAATTTCATCGAAATTTCATTCTCGTTCCAAGCTGCGCATCAGTGCAAGTCCGAAAATGAATGGGTTTTTGTTTGACATAGTAATAATGTCTTCCTGAGTGCCGCCTTAGCGGAGTATCGAAGGATGCAAGAAATAAAAAATGTTAACAAGGTGGTTCTATGCGGGAAATAAATGTAAAAGATCTGATCCCGATTGTAAAAAAACTCTGCATCGATGCCAATTATTACATTGGTAAAGATGTAATTTCCAAAATTAAAGAATTCAAAGAAAAAGAAGAATCTCCCACAGCAAAAAGTGTATTAGATATTTTACTGGAAAATTACGAATTGGCTGCTGAAGAGCAAATGCCGATCTGTCAGGATACGGGAATTGCAGTTTGTTTTGTAGAAGTGGGACAAGATGTTCACATCGTGGGTGGAGATTTTACCGAAGCGATAAACGAAGGTGTGCGGCAAGGCTACAAAGACGGCTATCTGCGTAAGTCGATGGTTGACGATCCGATAATAGACAGAATCAACACAAAAGATAATACACCGGCTATTATTTATACGGATATTGTGCCCGGCGATAAGATCAAGATCACGATCGCACCTAAAGGCGGAGGCAGTGAAAATATGAGTGAAGTTAAGATGATGAAAGCTGCCGATGGTATCGAGGGTGTTATTGAATTTGTGGTTGATCGTGTAAAACGTTCAGGTGGAAACCCCTGTCCTCCGATAATTGTTGGAGTAGGCTTAGGCGGGGATTTTGAGCAGAGTGCGCTGTTGGCAAAGAAATCTCTCTTGCGTTCACTCACAGAAAAAAATCCTGATCCCAAATGGGCAAAAATCGAAGAAGAAATATTAGAAAAGATAAATAATCTGGGGATCGGTCCTCAAGGACTCGGCGGCAGAACAACAGCTTTGACTGTTCATATTCTTTCCAAACCGTGTCATATTGCTTCCATGCCGGTTGCCGTGAATATTCAATGTCATGCTGCGCGTCATAAAAGTGCTGTGATTTAGAATGGCTCACGGATATACACAGATGGGCACGGATAGAAAGTAGTAACGTGACAGATACAAAAAAGAAGAATAAACTGGATCAACAAGATTAACTGGGCAAAAAAATTAATGAAAAATAACTTTCGTAAAATTTGGATTTGGTAAGTTGAAGATTGGAACATAGTGTCGTTTCTTTTTTCAACAAAATCCTGTTGATCATGTTAATCCCGTCAATAAAAGTGCTGTGATTTAGAATGGCTCACAGATACACACAGATGGGCACGGATAAAAAATAGTAGTAAAATTAATATGAATAAATTTGAATCTGTGTTTTCCGTGTTAATCCGTGAGCAAATAAGGAGAAAATAATGGAAGCATATTTAACTACGCCGATAAAAACCGAAGTTTTGGAAAAGCTGAAGATCGGAGATCAGGTTTATATTACCGGAACAATTTACACCGGAAGAGATGCTGCTCATAAAAGACTTGTTGAACTTCTAAAAAAAGGAGAAAAATTACCTTTTGATATAGAAGGACAAATAATATATTATGTGGGTCCTGCGCCCGCTACTCCCGGAAAACCAATCGGTTCTGCCGGTCCGACTACAAGCTACAGAATGGATCCTTATACTCCCGCACTTTTAGATGCAGGGCTTAAAGCGATGATCGGTAAAGGTCCTCGAAATCAGACAGTGATAGATTCAATGATAAAGAACAAAGCAGTTTATTTCGCTGCGGTAGGCGGTGCAGCCGTTGTGATCGCAAAATCCATAAAAGAGTCAAAAATAATAACATACGAAGATTTGGGACCCGAAGCTATCCGAAAAATGAAAGTAGAGAACTTTCCATGTATTGTGGCAAATGATATGTATGGAAATGATATTTACAAAGCTGGTGTAGAGCAGTACAAGAGATAGTGAACCCCCTTTAATTCGGGGGATAAATTAGCTCCCCTTTATAAGGGGAGAAGCGACAAAGTCGCAGAAGGGTTAAATTAATAATAAATATAAAATATAAAAGGAAATATTTATGAAAAAGTTGAGAATGGATTTCACGAATTTAGATGAAGTCTTTCCTGAAGATTTTTCGGAGGAACAAATTACCAAAGCCAAAACATTGTTCCTGAAAAAAATGTCGGAAGATGCTCACAAATTTTATGGTGGAAAGATCCAGACTGTTCCAAAGGCAGGTGTATTTGGTTTTAATTGGTTCAACATCTGGTACACACCGGGTGTTTCTAAAGAGAACAATAATAAATATTTTTCTGATTTTGTTTTTAGTTTTGAACATATTTTTCTCCTACTTTGTCCCGACGTAGTTTAGCGAAGCCGGATTAATGATCTTATTCTTTTGCACCTGAATCTTTAAGTATTGTGATAATTTCATTTGAGTTCGATATATTATCTATATCTATAAAACTCAATGAGATTAGTATCACATATGTATCCTCCGGGTATTCAAACCAGATTCTAAGATAAGTTAAATATTGCAAATCAGGTGTAATATTAGAATCCATAACAATTTCATAAACGTCCGCTGGTATACGGAAAGTACGCAATCCCTTACTGTTGATATTATATAAATATTGGCTGCCATCCAATGCAAATGAATAATGGATATACGAATTAGTCAAATCGAGCATTCCATTATAGTTCAGATCTTCCGTATCCAATCTGCAATTATGTTCAGTTCCATTAATTTCTGGATATTCTTCAAATCCATCAACAATAATTCTATTATTATCAAAATCATCATACTGATCGTCTCCAATCTCTCCAGATGCAATTCTATCCAAACCAATATCTTCACCAGCATCCATCAATCCATCCAAATTGATAATACCATCTTCCATATCAGTTATAAAACTTTCTCCCGGACGATAAAAATCTTCACTAATTTTTCCAATGTCAATATGCATTATTATTGGTACATCAGGAAATACATCAGCGTTTTCCAGGATTTGACATTCGATATAGTCAATGTCAGATAGATTTATTGGTTCTTCCAGATATTGCATTAATCCCGACCAACTATTACTTATATAGCCGGGACTAGTAATTGGGCAAGTGGTCAATTTGTTTCGCAAGAGAGAAATATTTTCGTTCATTTCAATATTTGAAAGAAGAGAATCTTCAAAAACATCGCTCAAAAGAAAATCCTGGGAATTAAAATAATTAATAGATCCTTTTGGTTGATTTGTGTCGAATGGTTTACTGGCAAAACACCAATGAGGACGATGCGTAAATGGATTAACTTCAAAATCGTGTGGTGATGTAATTTCGCTATTTTCGCAGGATATCAACATGAAGATTACAAATAATAATAATGATAATATTCTTTTTTCTTTTGTGTTTGAAAATAGACAATTCATGGATTTCTCCTTCATTCATTTTTATTTTTGCATATTTCTACTTAAGCAATTTTACTTTATCGAGAGGTCAAGTTAAAATTATACTTGCATGTTTATTATGTAATTTCAAATTGTTAACAGTGTTTCATAATTAATAAAAAAAGAAAAAGATAATTAGCTATGAACTTCAAAAAGAAACACGAAGATAAAATAGTTTAGCAAAACTTTGCGTTCTTAGTGGCTAAATACTGGAGAATTATTGTGAGAAAGAAACTATACTTGATAGATGGGACAGCTTATATTTACAGAGCTTTTTTCGCATTCATTCGTAATCCTCTTTATAACAGTAAAGGGAATAATACGAGTGCTATTTTCGGCACGATAAATTCATTTATAAAACTGGTGGATGATTTTAAGCCGGAACATATTGCCATCTCTTTTGATAGACAAGAAAAAACTTTTCGTCATGAAATCACAGATACTTACAAGGCAAACAGACCTCCGGCACCGGATGAACTTCATCAACAGGTTGAACCGATTAAGGAATTCTTTGCAGCTATTGGTCTGCCGGATATTTCCAAAGCAGGTTATGAAGCAGATGATGTTATAGCCACTCTTGCAGAAAAAAATAAAGAACAATTTGATATTGTTATTGTGTCAGGAGATAAGGATTTTGCACAGTTGGTAGATAATCGGGTAACACTTTATGATCCTAAAAAGAACAAGAATATTAACGCAGAGAATATTAAAGAAAAATATGGGATCAGTCCTGAACAATTTATAGATTACCTTGCTATCTGCGGTGATACTGCCGATAACATTCCCGGCGTAAAAGGAATTGGGCCGAAAGGAGCTTCCAAATTACTGAACGAATTTGAAACTCTGGATGGAATTTATGAAAATCTCGATAAGATAAAAGCCAAGGGGATTCTGGAAAAACTAACCGAGCATAAAAAAGATGCGTATCTTTCTAAAAAACTGGTTACGATCATCCGTGATGTTCCATTGCAAATAGTTGAGGAAGAGTTTGTTTTTGATAAAAATAAATTGCAGAACGGCATAAATATTTTGAATGATTTTGAACTTTTCTCAATTGCAAATAAGATAAAAAAATTGTTTTCTCAACCAAAAATTGTGCCGGAAACAAAAGAAGTGCTGAGCTTTAATAATGAATTTAATTTCAATACGAATGGAACGGAGTTGAAGTATCAAACAATTCTAACCGATACAAAAGAGAGCTTTGCATATCTGCTTTCATTATTGAATACGGCGGAGATAGTTGCTATCGATACGGAGACAACTTCCAAAGATCCGCATCTCGCTGAGTTAGTTGGAATCTCTATTTGTGCGGATGTAAACAGATCATTTTATATTCCTCTTAAGCATCAGATGGCACAAAATCTTGATCCTGAATATGTTTTAGCCCAATTGAAAGATAAACTTAAAAATAAGATACTTGTCGCTCATAATTCCAAATATGATCTTCTCGTTTTAGAAAATGCAGGTTGGAAGATCGACGAGAATATTTTCGATACAATGATTGCGCATTATCTTATAAATCCTATCTCTAAACATTCACTTGCAAATTGTGCTTTAGAGGAATTCGGACATGAAATGATACCGATCTCCGAGCTTATCGGGAAAGGGAAAAAACAGATAACTTTTGATTTGGTTACAACCGATCAGGCAGCTAAATATGCCGCCGAAGATGCTTACATAACCTTTAAATTATATAACATCTATTTAGAAAAATTGAAGAAAAATGAGCTTTATGAACTTTTCCAAAGTATTGAACTGCCCCTGATCTTTGTTTTAGCTGATATGGAAAAAAACGGTGTTTTCATCGATAGGAAAATACTATCTGAATTTTCTAAACGAAATCAGAAAAGGCTGGGTGAGCTGACAAAAGATATCTTTGAATTAGCCGGATCACAATTCAATTTAAATTCTCCACAGCAGCTTTCTAAAGTCCTTTTTGAAGATCTCGGTATTAAACCTGAAAAATCGACAAAAACAGGCTATTCCACAAATATCACAGTTCTGGAATCTCTGGCGAAGGAACACGAAATTGCCAGATTTCTAATTGAATACAGACAGATTTCAAAATTGGAATCTACCTACGTTTCTGCTCTTCCTGAACTTATCAATTCGCAATCGAATAGAGTGCATTCATCATTCAATCAGACAGTCGCTTCAACCGGAAGATTATCCTCTTCCAACCCGAATATGCAGAACATACCCATACGAACTGAGATGGGAAGAGAGATACGAAAAGCATTTTGCGTAAGTGGTGATGGTCATGTGATTTTGGCAGCAGATTACTCTCAGATCGAGTTGCGTATTTTGGCGATACTTTCCGGTGATGAAAAGATGATAACAGCTTTTAATAATAAACAGGATATTCATTGTGAAACTGCAAGCATTGTATTTAATGTTCCTAAAATAGAAGTTACACCAGATCAGCGGAGATTTGCCAAGATCATCAATTTTGGTTTAATGTATGGAATGGGATCTTTTCGGATTTCGCAGGAACTCGATATTTCGCGAAAGGAAGCCAAAGAATTTATAGAAAATTATTTTAATAAATTTCCTACGATAAAAGAATATATTCATTCAGGTATTCAACAGGCAATTGTTGATGGATTTGTTTCAACAATTTATGGCAGGAAGCTCTATCTTCCCGATCTTTACAGTTCAAATAAAATGCTGGCAGAAGGGGCAAAGCGGGTCGCAACCAATATGCCGATTCAGGGAAGTGCTGCGGATATTATCAAAGCTGCAATGATATCCTTACATAAAAAAATTAAAGATAATGTTGATATTAAGATGATAATTCAGGTTCATGATGAACTCGTTTTTGAAATACGAAAAGATAAATTGGAAGAAGCTAAAAAACTTATTATTGATGAGATGGAAAACGCCCTGCCGGAAAGATTTAGGAATATCGTTCCGCTTATTGTCGATGTGGGAATTGGACAGAATTGGTATGAAGCACATTGATATAATTAGGGATTAGAGATTATAATGAGTATACACAATGAAGCAAAAAAGGGAGAGATCTCTGAAACAATACTTTTACCGGGAGATCCGCTGCGGGCAAAATTTATCGCGGAAAATTTTCTGGAAGATGCAGTTTGCTACAATAAAGTCCGCAATATCTTTGGTTATACGGGAACATATAAAGGGAAAAGAATATCGGTTCAGGGAACGGGAATGGGAATTCCATCAATGTCGATCTACGTTACTGAATTGATTAGAGATTACGGTGTAAAAAATCTTATAAGAATTGGAAGTTGCGGTGCTATCAAACCGGAGATCAATTTAATGGATGTGATATTGGCTGAAGGAGCATCAACCGATTCCCAAATGAATAAACTAGTTTTTGGTGGCTCTGATTTTGCGGCAATTGCCGATTTTGAGTTACTGTTAAAAGCTTATAATATTGCAAAAGAAAAGAATATAAATGTCCATGTCGGGAATATTCTTTCTTCTGATCTTTTCTATTCTGACGATCCAAATTTTTGGAAGATCTGGGCGAAATACGGAGTACTGGCTATCGATATGGAAACAACCGCTTTATACAGTATTGCCGCAAAATATGGTGTTAATGCTCTTACTATTATTACAGTAAGTGATCAAATTGTAAGAGGCAAATCTACAACCAGTAAAGAGAGACAAACAGGATTTTATAGAATGATAGAAATCGCTTTGGAAACAGTTGGAAGATAATATTCTATTGCTGTAACTCATCCTGCTATCCTTCTCTCATGAGAGAAGGAACATAAGATGCCATAGGAAGAATTTATTTCAGATTTCCGATTGAAGATTTGTACGACTGGGCATATTTGAGAATGAAAAAATCTGTCTTTCTGTCTGCCAAACTTTTACAGGGCGTATCATTTTGATGCGCCCATTTATTTTAATTCATTATCTGTAAAATTTTATATTTTACCAACCACCGGAAGCACCACCACCGCCGAAGCTGCCGCCACCGCCGGAGAATCCGCCAAATCCGCCGCCGAATCCACTACTGCCTCTGCTATGTCCTCCACCGATCATACTTCCCAGGAACAAGGCTGTAAACAAACCACCTCTTCTTCTTCCCAATCCACCAAAAACGAACATAAATAAGAAAACGAAAAAACCGAAAGGAACTTGCTTACGCTTTCCAGATCTTTGCTGTTGATCATACTTTGCAAGCTGTTCATCGGTGATTTCAAATTCGTTTGTAACAAGACCGCTGATTGCCAGCAGTCCGTTCGTGATCCCGCCAGTATAATCTCCACGCTTAAAACCGGGAACAATATAATTCCGAATAATATATCCGCTTTTTGCATCGGTAATAATTGATTCGAGTCCATAACCAACTTCAATACGGATCTTTTTCTCACTGAATGCGATAAGCAGGAGAACACCATTATCAAATTCTTTCTGACCCAATTTCCATTCTTGAGCAACTCTCAGGGAATAATCTTCCAGGTTTTCACCTTGTAATGAAGAGATAGTAAGCAAAGCAACCTGCGAAGAAGTTTTAGCTTCCACATCTCGCAAAAGTGCTTCCAACTTTTCTTCATCTTTAGAATTAATTATTCCGGCATAATCATTGACCGCACTTTTAAGGCGTGGAACATCCAGAGAGAATAAAGCACTCACAGTTAGGATAAACAGGGCTGAAATTAATATTATCTTTTTCATCTTATTTCTCCAGGATATCAATGTCATCGGTTAGTTCATTTTTATCATCAGCTTGGATAGGGAAGTGCTCTGCCAACAGATCTCCACATTCGTTTATCGATTCTGTGAGATGAACAGTTATATCTTTCTGCTTGATACCTTCGATGATATTATCCACAATATTCTGCCACTTTTCTACTGAGATCTTTTCATTTATTCCGCTGTCTGCCAGCAACTCAACCCGCCTTTCCATAATTGAAATAAATATCAATATTCCGGTTCGATCTTTTGTGTTATATATTCCTGATTCCATAAAATAACGGGTCGCCCTTTCCTGCACTTTTTGATTTCTTATCTTTTTAGGAACGATCAGACGATCGATGCTGGAAATATTCCCAATAAAATAGAAGATAGTTATCATAATGAAAGTAGAAAAGCCATAGAACATTATAAGATAATTCACAGAATAATCCCAGAATTTTCCTTGCAGCCATTGTTCGATACTGCCTGCAAAGAACATCATTATCACAAAGTATAAAAGACCGATTATCATTGCGAACATTAATTCATAAATCGCATAATTATAGCTCTCTTTTATCATGGCAGTGGCAATCTCACCGGAAGTTTTACTCTCTGCTGCCTTAACAGCAGAGCCAATCTTTTTCATATCATCTTTACTTAATTTAAATCCTGGCATTTTAATACTCCTTTTTTCAACACAGAGACACAGAGTCACAGAAAAAAAATATTTAAATTTCTCTGTGTCTCAGTGTTTACCCTATTTTCATTTTTAACTTTTTTCGTAGAAATTTTTTTATACAAAATCTACTCTGTGCCTCTGTGTCTCTGTGTTTACCTTTTCATTAAAATTCTACTTTTGGAGCTTCTTCTGCACCTTCTGTAGATTTAAAATATTGTTTTTCATTGAATCCGAACATATTAGCAAGAATAACTTTGGGGAACAACTTGATGTAAGTATTGTAGTATCTCGCAGCTTCGTTAAACCTTTTTCTTTCAACTGCGATACGATTTTCTGTTCCTTCCAGTTGATCTTGCAGAGCAAGGAAATTCTGATTTGCTTTAAGATCGGGATATTTTTCCATCACGACCATCAATCTTTGCAGTGCTCCACCTAAGCTGCTTTGAGCTTGTTGAAATTTTTGGAACATTGCCGGATCGTTAAGTACCTGCTCGGAAATATTAAAAGTTCCACCAGCTTTTGCACGGGCTTCGGTAACTGCGGTAAATGTTTCCTTTTCGTGTGCAGCATAGCCTTTAACAGTATTAACAAGATTCGGAATGAGATCATATCTTCGTTGATATACATTCTCTACTTGACTCCATTTTTCCTTAACACCTTCATCTAATTTTACCATATTGTTGTAAGTTCCAATTATACTGGAAATTGTAATTATAATAAGAATTACAACTACACCGATTGCAATAAGGCAGCCTTTCTTTGCATTTTTACTCATTTTTATCTCCCTTTTTTTGCTCACCAGTCTTCGTTAAAACTACGACTCGGCAAGCGGATTTTCACAGATTTGAACGGATAAAAAACTAAAATTCATAATTCTATAAATCTCTAATCATTTTTATTCTTAATCCGTGTTTATCCGTGTTTATCTGTGAGCTAATTTTTAATATCTCCTTATTATTGTAATAATCCTTCATCAAAATCTGAGCCAAGATAACTTTGCCAATCTACCCATGAACCTTCTTTTTCATCACCATCACTGTAAATAAGCCGGTAATCTCCGTGTTGATGCAGATCAATAAAAATATATGTTTTAAAACTTGAAATTCGATATTTCCATATTTGATAATCTTTCTGTGCATACTTAGTATTTACTCCGGTATTCAATTTTAATATTTCAAATGGTTTACCATGCTTGATGTAAATTCTGCCTATATCTGTTTTCCAGCCTTTACTAAAATGCGAATAATGCTTATTGCAATATTCAATTCGGGTTATGATTTCCAGTAGGAATTCATTGCCTTCTGTTGCCGGATTTAGGTCTTGTGCTTTCCAGAAAGCTGAAATATATTCCCATTTGTTTTTTTTATCGAGTTTCTTATAATATCTTCTCTGATTTGGTGAAAGAAAATAACTTACAAGTTTATATTCATCTTTCAAATTACTAAAAACATGATCTTCTCTTTTGGGAATTGAATCTATATCGACTGAAATTCCAATAAATATTCCAGTCATAATTATAATAAATAGAATTCTTTTCATCTTAATATCCTTTATTGTAATAATGTTGCATCAAAATCTGTACCAAGATAATCACGTAAATTTGCCCATGAACCTTCTTGTTCATCACCATCACTAAAAACAAGTCTAAAATCTCTATGTTGCTGAGGATCGATAAATAAAAATGTTTGAAAACTTGATATTCTGTATTTCCAAATTTGGTATTCTCTCAATGCAAGTTTAACATATGATCCAGTATTTGTTAGTTCCAAAATTTCAAATGGTTCACCATGCTTTATATAAATTTTGCCCATATCTGTTTTCCAACCTTTCTTAAAATGCGAAAAATGTTTGTTGGAATATTTAATTCTATGTATGATTTCCAATAGGAACTCATTATCCTCTGTCTCCGGATTTGGATCTTGTACTTTCCAGAAAGTTGAAAGATATTCCCATTTGTTTTCTATATCAAGTTTCTCGTAATACCTTTTCTGATTTGTATTAAGAAAATAACTCACAAGTTTGTATTCATCTTTTAAATCACTAAAGACATGACCTTCTTTTTGGGGAATTACTAATGGATCAGCTGAAATTCCAATAAATATTCCAGTCATAATTATAATAAATAGAATTCTTTTCATCTTACTTTTTTCCTTTTATAGCTAATCTCAACAATTGCCAAAATCATTATTGATGCACTTATCCACTGTATCGGCGACAGCAAATGATGATTGATAAAATAATCGAATAATATTGCTGAGATTGGAAAGAATAATTCGCAGATAGTAGAAACCATTGCAGTCACTTTGTTAAGTCCGAAATAAAATAGGAAGATCGCACCCGAGCCTGTGGTTATGGCAATTATAAGAAAGAATAACCAGTTGGTCGGCGTAACATTCTGGAATTCACCAAGCTGCCCGATTATTAAAACATAGATCAACATAAGAAGAGCAGTAAACCCAAATCGGAAGAAATTGGTTGTGTAATAAGGTAATCTTGTTAATGCTTTTTTTCCCAGAACTGTGGCGCTTCCAAATGAAAATGCAGCTACAAGTGCCCAAAGTGCTGCCTTGATCAGAGATGCATTTTCACTCATATTTGGTTTATTGAATCCAAATGTCAGGAAATAACTGGCGATAATGGCTAACAGTGCCCAAAAGATAAATCTACGCTTGATCTTTTCTTTCAGGAAGATCGCAGCGAGAGTGATAGCAAATATTGGCTGAAGTTTTTGAAGTAAAACAATTACCGAAAGATGATTAAAATCAACTAGGAATAAAGCTTTAACAATTGCCAGTGTACCGAGAGCACCACCGAAAAATGCAATTCCTCCCAGAAGTAAAAAATCAGCTTTTGTAAACGTTTTGAGTTTTTTATATTCCTTAAAAAGGAATGTATTCATTAACACAAATGGCACAAAATGCAGCATGAAAACTACAAATCCAACATTTAAATTGTAAAGATTCGGGGTAAGAACAACGCCATCAAATCCCCACATAGTTGCTGCCAGTATTATCGCTGTGGCTCCGATATATCTTTTTTTAGTTTCTTCCATTTTTATATTCCATAATTTAACTTACTTCGTTGCGAGTCAAGTCTTGCTGATTAATTAGTGAAGAAATCAAAGATATTTCCAAGTGCGCTTGAACTAGCTTTGTAAATTTCAGTATATTTACATCAAGTGCAGGTAACAGTTGTAAATTTCTTGTTCTGAACATCGAATATTTTACTGAACATTCCACCGGTTGCACGGAATTCGTCTGTTTCGTATTCTGTATTTCCACATTTTGGGCAAACATATTTTGCCATATTTTCCTCCAAAATTTAATTTTAGTAAAAAATTAATTCCTAAATAAAGTGTCAATTTTTAAGTATCTTAAATCACTTATTATAAATATAATAATGTATTTTTTCTAGATCATCTCACCAGCAAATTCTTCAGCATTACGCACAAAGATAGTTGTTTTTAAACCATTGGAAAGTTCATTCAATCTAGTCACGTATTTTCTTTCTTCACCTTTTTGCGGAATGTTCAATCCCATAAATACTAGGTTTGCATTACGGCTGTGCTCATGAATTATTTCAGTAACAGATCTGTCTGTGGGTTTTATGATGATCTTAGGTTCTGCTTTTATGCGAACTTCATTGATCATATCCTGTACATTTTTCAACATGAATTCACGATCTTCCTCTCTCAGAATGACTGTATAAATGAATATCTTAGCGTTTTTCCACTCACTATTCAAACTGAGAAGATGAGCCAGTAATAGCATAAGATCTCCATTGCTGTGCATACCGCGCCACCAGATATCCATTCTGTCCCGACCGGATATTTCCGGTGATTCGTTTATTCTAACCAGGAGTGAACTTTTTTGTAATTCTGAAATTATGCGGATTGTTTTAAGCAAAGATATCATTCGCACATTTTTGTCTGACCAGCCAATCATAATTGTATTGGAATTAAGTCCGGCGATACCATTTGCTTGAGTAATATTTATAATTCCGTTTTCGAATTGAGAAACAACATTTATTTCACTAAATGCCGGAATTCCCGCTTGTTCCAGTACCTTATCCATTTTATCTATTTCTTTTTTAATGTCGATCTCATTTCTCTTTAGATTACCAATGATCATGTTGCATACAGTTAAAATCCCGCGACGCTGGTTTAAAAAGTTTGCTAATTGAATCAATGATAAACGCTTTTTTACATCACCGGCAAAAACCAGAATATTAGGTCGCCAATTGCGAGGATCATTTGCATGTTTCTTCAGTTTTAAAAGAGCAAAACGTGCTAGAGTTCCCCAGAATCCTGCTCTTACATCACCCCATTCTTTTTGCATGGAACGTTGTCGCAATATCCAGAATAAAATGATCTCAAAAGCAATTGCTAAAATACAGGCTATAGGACTGATTAAGAACATTACGGCAATTGCTCCGAATGAACCCAGTAATGACACAATCCAAGGTACCTTTATTTTTGGTCGGTAGGATGTATCACTGGTAAGACTTTCCAAAGCAGCACTAAAATTTATAATAACATAAAGAGTGAGAAAAAGAATTGTAACAAATTGAGCAACTGCATTCAGATCACCCAAAACAACTGCTGCCAATGCAATAGCACCACTAACCCAGGTGGAAATTGTAGGTTGACCGGTCTTGGAAAGCTTCGCCAAAAAGGAAGGAGCCAGTCTATCCTGAGCAAGTGATTGTAAAACTCGTGGACCACCCAGCACGCTGCCGAAAGCAGAAGAAAGTATCGCCCCAAAAATGCCGGGAACAACAAGTAAAGAACCAAAGATGGCAATTTTACTCCATGTTTCTACCCCACCATTAGCTAAACTTTCAGGACTCATTTTGGTTGTTACAGCAAGGAAAACAGGGATTGCCAGATAAACAAGCGTTCCTGTAGTAACTGCGAGTAGAGTCCCTTTGGGAATTGATTTTCGCGGATCTTTTAAATCTCCGCTCATACCGATACCGGCAGTAAATCCTGTAACAGCAGGGAAGAAAACAGCAAACACATACCAAAAACTCTTGGGTGCTGTGCGGAAAGTTGCTGTCATTTCCGGTGCATGGAATTTCCCGCTAAAAATTCCAATTAACAATGCTAATATTGATAATCCAACAGCGATCAATATTGGAATTTGTAATTTAAGTGTAAGTGCAGCACTTTTACCGGAAAGGATAGTGATTCCAACAATGATAACAACTGTTATCATCTGTATCATGTAGGAAGGCATAATTCCCAATGAAGCAGGCCAGAACATCATAATAGCTTCTGCCAAACCGAAACTGTAAAAGGTAATACTGAGAGTTCTGCATAAATAAAGTGGAATACCAATTGCACCACCTAATTCTAAACCTAAACTGCGGGAGATCATATAGTATTCTCCACCCACACCAACGTGCATATTTGTAGCAATAGCTGAAGCACTGAGTGCAGTAATAAAGGTGATAGAACTGGCTAAAACAACAATTAACAGTGTGAAACCAAGTCCTACATTTCCTAGAACCCAACCGAATCGAAGATACATGATAAGTCCAAGAATTGTGAGCACACTTGGTGTGTAAACTCCCAAGAAGGTACCAAATTTTTCTACGACAAACTTATTTTGATTATCAATATTAATTTCATTTTCCATTGATGTCTTAAATAATTGCGGAAGATATTTGTGTCAAATTAAAGTGAACTGAAAAATATTATAAGGTAAGCAAACACAATTCAGAAATGGCTTCCGTGGGAAAATATTTTATAGATATTTCATCCATAGCTTACATTATTTCTATATGTCAGAATTATTGTTTAATAAATTTTCGGGAGATGTGCAATATAATTATTTCATTTGACATTAATAATTTATTTTGTGGTATTGGTTTAGTATTATTATAAAGGAAAAATAATGTTATGTAATGTTAATTTAAATAGTATCGTGGATATTAGTTTCAGGAGAAATAAATGCGAAAGATAGTAAGATATGGGCACAATACCAATGAATATATTGCTTTATTTAAATTATTAAAAGCTGTTTAAAAGATGAACTCAATTTTTGATATACATACAAAACTTGGACTCAATTCAGAAAACGGATTGTTTATAAGAAGTAATACATCTCTATCTGCAAATACTAATCTTATTGATCTATACAAGGGTAATTTTTCAAATTACAAATCTAACTATAAAGTAGAATATACTTTAAAAAAAATTGCAACCTCATTCATTTTTTCTATTTAACAGCGAACCTCTTTTAATATTTTTTGATTATAACAAACAAATAAATGGAAATCTACGAAATAAATTATCAAAAGATGTTTGGAACTTCAATAAATCTGCTCTTGTCTTCGTTAATACTCCTAAAGAACTAACCATTTACAATGGTTTCAAATATAACAAGTCTGGTTTGTTGGATGTATTGGACACGATTAAAGGTGTTCCGGATTACCCAAAACTCGAACAATATTCTTATTGGAAAATAGTAACAGCCGAACTCTGGAATGCAAAAGACGAAAAATTCAAAAAACATACTCGTGTAGATAAAAAATTATTAGATAACATCAAAACAGCAAGAAAACTATTAATTGATAAAGAATATATTAAAAATCCTTTATATGAAAAACACGCAAATCGCATTATCGGAAGACTCATCTTTATTAGGTATCTGATAGACAGAGGAGTAAATTTTGATTATGAAGGCAAAGGTAAAGAATTATTAACAAAAGACGAGCTACCCAAACTTATTTTACAGAAGGATAATTTATTCGATTTTTTTGAATATCTTTTAAAAACATTTAATGGTAAGATTTTACCTCTTAATGGAGAGAGGAATGCTGTTCAACAAAATCACTTAATAATATTATCAGAATTATTTGCAGGTAATGAAATTAAAGCACGGCAACCAAGTTTTTTCAATGTTTTCGATTTTGATTTCATTCCTGTTGAACTAATTAGTAATATCTATGAAACGTTTCTTTCAGAAACACAGGATACTGATAAGGCATTTTATACACCACCGTTTCTGGTTGATTATATTTTATCGCAAACCGTAAAATCTTTTATTGAAAAACAAGAAGAACCAGATAAAATATCATGCAAAATAGTGGATTTAACTTGCGGTAGTGGCATTTTTCTCTGTGAATCACTTCGCTCGATAATAAACAGATACATAAAACTTACAAATCCCGATAGGTCTTCTATTGATTTTAAGGAAAAAATAAAGCAATTGCTCGCAGAAAATATTTACGGAAACGATACAAATAAAGAAGCAATAGAGATTGCAAAATTTTCATTATTTATTACGCTACTTGATTATTTCGAGAATCCTAAAGATATTGCCGGCTTTGAGTTTCCTGATATATCTGATAATTTTTATAATTATGATGTTTTTGATAAAGATTTAGATAGTATTTTCGGAGAAGATAAAAAAAATGAACCCGACTTCATATTAGGAAATCCTCCTTGGGGTAAGCTTTATAAAAAGAGCAGATATCTTGAATATTGCAATGAAAGAGCTGAAAAAGAAACTGAAGAGAAAGAAAAACATTGGCTGAAAGAAAACAAAAACCTGAAAATTTTTAAACCTGTTGAAATAAAAATTAGTAACAAAGAATTTGCGCAAGCATTTTTGTTACGCTTGTCAGATTTCTCGACACATAAAACAGTTTGTCAGGTAATTGTTACAAGTAAGTTGCTCTATAATCTTCAAGCCGACACATTTAGAAATTACTTTTTGAATAACTTTCTAATTAACGAAGTTCTTGAGATTTCATCGGTTCGACATCAGATATTTTCAAACGCCGTTGGTCCTGCTGCAATTATTAAATACAAATTTGCTTTTGGAAACGAAACAAAAGAAAATGTTATTGATTATATATCATTAAAACCTAATCCGTATTTTGCAATTTTCAAAACCATTCTGATAGAAAAATACGATTATAAAGAAATTATTCAAAACGAATTGATTGAAAACGATTGGTTGTGGAAAGTTCTTGTTTATGGGCATATTTTGGATTATAGGTTTATTAAAAGGTTAAAAGATACTAATAAATATCCAATTACATTGGGTTCTTTAATCGAGGATAAAGAAAATAAGGATAGACCTCTATTTGCAAGTGTAGGAATAAAAATAAATAAGAAAAATAAAATAAGTGATGCAAGTCATCTAATAGGACTGAATTACATTCAAACAAAAACAAACAAAAACAAACCAGAATCAGACTTACAACGATATTACATTAATTTTAGTAATCAAAGTATATGGAATAAAAAAACTGCAGCAGAAGTGAGAGATGAGAAACTATTTAAAAATCCACCTGCATTGTTAATAAAAATTGGTTTTACGAAAAACTTCAAATTAGTTGCTTCTATAACCAATATTTCATCTGTTTTTACGAATTCAATTTATGCCATTAAATCGAAAAATCAAAACAATCAAATTTTAGAAAATCTTTTAGGTTTAGTTAGCTCTGATTTAATGACATTTTACATGATAATGTGTGGTTCGTCTATCGGAGTTGAACGAGAACAATTAATCAATAAAGAATTATTTCCTTTTCCTATTGTAATAGATGAAAGTATCTCAGTATTAGCAAAAAAATTAATTATAATAAAACGCCTGATTGAAATCCATAAAAAAAGTTCATTTCCAGATGAAACTAAAATTTACGACAATCAACAACTATTTAATAAAAAAGAAGCGGAATTAAATAAAATTATTTTTGATTTATACCATTTAACAAAAACAGAAAAAGATTTAATAGACTATACTCAAAAAATAACAATCCCGATTTTACAGGCAAAGAATAAACCTTACAGTAAGATATATGCTAATCCCAACTTATACAGACCGTATAAAAAAGTAGAGAAAAGCGAGATAACAGACTATATAAATATCGTTAAAGAACATTTTACAAAGTTCCACAACGGAGGCGAAAAAGGATACATTAATACCCGAATAGTTCAATCGAAAAACATTTTAGCTCTTGAATTTTATATAGATGAAAAACAGTATCAGGATAAATGGATAAATGAACCCGATAATGAAAAAGCATTAGAAATTCTTGCGAGTTTAGGATTTCAAAAAATAAGTAATGAACTTTTTATACAAAAAGATATAAAAGTTCTGAAAAGCAAATCATTTTCCGTTTTAAAAATAAATCAATACAAACATTGGCACAAAGCTGTTGCACGGCTTGATGTAATTGAATTTACAGAAGCAATTATACAATCACAAATATTATCCTCAAATGATAAAATCTAATAAAGTAAACATTGTAGAGATTTGGGGATATGATTATTTATATTCAATACTACAAGACGCATATAGAGTGTTATTAATTTCTTATCAAATACTATATTCAAAAAAACAAAAAACACCATATTCAAAACCATTGAAAGCAAAAAAATGGCATCTTGAAAATTTAATTACTGATGACTTAATTAGAGATGAAGAAAACTTACATAAAATATTTGAATATAGAATTGTTAATCAACAAAAAGATGCAAATAAGAATACTCAAATTGATATTGCAATACAGTGGAGTTTATGTTTTGGTCATTCTTATGATATTAAAATTGAATGTAAACTTCTTCATAAAGACAATCTGAATTATTATATTAATGGTGGTATTCAAAAATTCAAAACCAATAAATATTCTGAAAAACTACCAGTTTCAGGAATGCTTGCCTATAATACATTAGATACGATCTCAGAAAATATTGAATTGTTAAATACTAAAATTGAAAATAAAATCTCCAAAGAAGAGAAACTTAAATCATTCTCAATGCTTAATGATTATTCGCAAACCTATAAATCAAATCATCAAAGAATATCAAATTCAAACATTGATATTTATACTATGGCATTAGATTTTAAAAATATAATAAATAAGTGAGTTAGTGATTGTGAAGAAATATGTCGTCAGTCTAAGTATAATTAATTTTTAAAGTATATCAAATATATTACTCTCTCCCCACATTGATCTCACCTGCTTTTAGTAGAACTAAACTCGCTGCAGAATTTGTTCTATTTCATAAAACATTTCATCGGGAGAAAGTGCTGCCAGAGCATCAGCATCATTAACTCCCCAGGCTACAGATCCACAGGGAATACCTATTCTTTTTGAGGCTTGAATATCACGTAGTTCATCACCAATATAGATCGCATCTTCTTTGTTTATTCCACTCATCCTCAACACTTTTTTCAATTTAGATTCCTTGCCGAAAAGAGAAACACCTGCCACAAAATGATCATTCAAAGAAAACAGATTCTCACCTAGAACCTTATGAATGTTGTCTTTAGAATTAGTACTGACAATTGCAATTTTATAGCCTTTTGCCTTCAGCTCATGAAACATACTTGCAATCCCATCAAACAACTTGATCTCTTCGATCTGTTCACTCATCATGTTACGCATAAACGTTGAGATCTTCGGTATTTTATACAGTGGGATCTTTAAATGTCTTATAAAACCTGCAGCATCTAATTTGCGAATTTCTGCTAACTCATCTTTATCAAATCTATTCAAATTAAATTTCTCTGCAACCACATCCATGGTTTTAACAAACCAGGGAAACGAATCAGCCAGAGTTCCATCAAAATCAAATATTACTAACTTATATTTCATACTTTTTCCTTTTGGGTATGAAGAGCTATTTTTGCTGATTTAGTGTCAATGTTTTTAGCCAGTAACTTTATTTACAAGTCTCCATTCTCATTCCCAAGTTAGTCTTGAGAACGTTGAAATATATTATTTGCGTCACGAAGATAAACTTCGTAACAAGATTATTTATTTTCTCACTCCTCCCGGAAGTACTTAAAAAAAATAATTTGACACATCAGATGCTGTTTGGTATTTAGGTAATCATCTAAATAAGGAGAAAGATGTGGCTAATGAATTCGAACTCCGTGGACTTTATCATCAGAAGAAGTATGGAGAAAAACACATAGACTGGGTGGGATCAGTTTTGTAGCTGCCGGTCTTTTAATGATCATAATTACAGCAGTTTTTGGAAACAGCAGTACTGCAAATATTGTTATGTTTGTCATATTTATGGCTCTTGTTCTGTATCCGGTAATTTATTCCTTTATTTTGTATAAGAAAGAAGAAAAATAGTTTTTTGTAATTGATATTTAGCATTATAAGACACTTTAGAGACAAATAACTTAATTTTTAGACAGGAAGAAATATTTTTTTCTTGACTAATACTACATATGTAGGAACTTTGCCACAGAAGTAGGAGAAGGAAAATGAAAAAAATTAATGTCAGCAACCTCGAATGGGAAATTTTGAGAATAATTTGGGATAAAGGAAAAATAACGGTAAAGGAAATTAATAAAGTACTTTCCGATCAAAATAAAAGAGCATATACAACGATCCAGACTTATATGGAACGAATGGTCGAGAAAGGATTTCTGACAAAAGAAAAGATCGGATTGGTGAATTTTTATAAAGCGATAGTTAAAGAAAAAAATCTCATTAATAAAGAAATTTCCAAATTTACTCAAAATGTTTTTGCCGGCTCGTATTCCAATCTGGCAGCATATCTTTTTGATGCGGACAAACTTGAAAAAGAAGATATTGAGATGATCAAAAAAATGATCGAAGAAAAGGAGAAAGAAAATGATTAATACAATTTCAAATTTCTGGTTTGATTTCTTCCTGAATAATTCGCTCCAACTTTTAATGTTTTTTGGAATTATCTTTATCGTTGAGTTTTTATTCAGGAAAAGTTCTCCTCTATTTTTATCTTATTTATGGATTTTCGTATTTTTGAAAGCAGTTATCCCGCCCAGAATTCATTTACCTGTTTTTTCTGAAACTGTGCTATTTTCAAAAAATATTATTCCCCAATTTTATGTATCAAATTCGGAAATGTCTTCATCATTTCCTTACAAAACAATTTTGTTTTTTGTCTGGTTATCTGTTGTCCTGTTTTTGCTCATTCATCAAATAATCCTAGAAAAAAATCTGAACAAAAAACTGTCTAACTCAAAGGAAATAGATTTTTTGGATATTTTATCCTCTTTAAAAACAAAAATGAAGATCAATAAAGAGATTAAGATTTATTTGTCGGAAAATATTTCTGTTCCTTTGACCCGCTCATTTCTGAAGCCGAAAATATTTTTGCCTATGAACGCAAAAGATTGGAATTTTAGCGAACTTAATTCCATCATCGCTCACGAATTAGCTCATATAAAGCGAAATGATATTGTTTTTTTGATTTTTGAAACACTGATAAATATTTTATATTTTTTCCATCCGCTTATCTGGTTTGCAAGAAATCGATTAAGTTTGCAAAGAGAAAAGATTTGTGATGAAATGGCAATCAGAGCGATAAAAGGAAATGCTCTTGATTATGGAAAATGTATTTTATCAAATTTGAAAAATTGTCTAAACCTGAAACCAAAACTTACTTTTATGAATAGTTTCGTTTTTTCAAAAAAGTCGATTTTACAAAGATTTGAGTATATTATAAATCGAAAGGAGGAGAAGATGTTGATGTTAAAAGTTGCCCAAAAATTTATACTGGTTTTTCTAATTGCAGCAGGATTATTGTATTCAATCGATGATTCGATTGTCGTTAAAACAAAAATCGATTCTACAAAGTTTGTTGTTTTTGATGTTGCTCCGAAATTGCTTGAACAGGTAAATCCAAAATATCCGGAAGCAGAAAAAGAATCCGGTAAAGAAGGACAAATTTGGTTGGAAGTTGAAGTAAAAATAAATGGAACAGTCGGAGAGATTTCCATTACTGAAAATAAAACAGGAAGCAAAATTTTGGCAAAAAGTAGTATCGATGCTGTTAAAAAATGGAAGTTCGAACCAGCATTAAAAGATGGGAAACCGATTATAAGTTGGATTAGATTTCCGGTAACATTTTCGATAGAATAATAAAACTAATTTCGTTCCTAAATTTCATTTGGGAATGTTATTTCAAGAAGTTTTAATTTGATTCCGATAATCAGATAAAGTCATAAAATCTGAAAGAATAAAATGTTAATTACCACAAGAGAATCTTGTGGTAAAGACTTAAAACGAAAACAACCCTGAAAGAGTTGAACAAAAGGATATTCAATCGATGATTACTTATATTCAATCCTTTTGCTTGACTCTATTTCTGTATTTAACTAATTAGACAACAGACTAAATAAGGAGGTGCGTTTTTTATGCTTAATGATGAAGTATTTAAAGCATTATCAGACAAAAACAGGAGAAAAATAATCGGTCTTCTGAAAAAGAAAGATATGACTGCCGGAGAGATAGCAGAGAATTTTGCTATTTCCAAGCCATCGATCAGCGAACACCTGAAAATATTGAAAAATGCCGATCTTATCGAATCGGAGAAGAACGGGCAGTTTATTACATATTTTTTAAATACGAGTGTATTGGAAGATTTTCTTTCATATATGATAAATATTTTTGGAAAAAAGGAGAATAAAAATGAGTAATTTCAAATGGTGTTTTATAATAATTATTATTCAAATAATTCTATCTTTGTATCTGGGATTATCTTTGTCGGAAGATGCAAGAATTCCTAGCCATTGGAACATCAAAGGTGAAATTGATAATTATGTTGGAAAGTGGACAGGAATACTTTTATTTCCGGGAATTAATCTGGCAATACTGCTTTTAATAATGGCGCTTCCCTATATTTCCGTGCGTTATAAAAATGCACAGGAAAGATTTGAAAAAGTGATTCCCAGTCTTGCAATGATCATTATCTTTTTCTTTGCCGGTATTCATATTTATATGATATTGCTGGCAAAAGAAATATTGAGTCCAAGCGGGAATATTATCTTTTACCTTATCGGATTAATGTCCATTATGCTTGGAAATTTGTTTCCAAAAATACCTTCAAACTTTTTTGCAGGAATTCGAACTCCGTGGACTTTATCATCAGAAGAAGTATGGAGAAAAACGCATAGATTGGGTGGGATCAGTTTTGTAGTTGCCGGTCTTTTAATGATCATAATTACAGCAGTTTTTGGAAACAGCAGTACTGCAAATATTGTTATGTTTGTCATATTTATGGCTCTTGTTCTGTATCCGGTAATTTATTCCTTTATTTTGTATAAGAAAGAAGAAAAAAAATAAAAAAAAGTTAGGAGAAATGAATGAAACAAATACTCATTATTTTATTATGTCTCACATTTTCAATTGCAGTAGCAAGCGAACTGTCCATTACTGAAAGGATCGAAAAATACTCAGGCGAAAATGCTGACGAGTTATTAAATCTATTGGATTCTACCAATAATCAGCGATCGGATGTAGAACAAGAATATTTGAACTTTCTGCTGGAAAACTGTAGCAACAACGATCTGGCAGTTCTCACTGAAGATTATCTGATGACGAATATAGAATTTGCGATCAAAGCAAAAGAATTTAAATATGCCAATTATTCAGAAGATATTTTCCGTCATTTTGTTCTTCCGCATCGTATCTCTCAGGAACCGCTGGAGGATTGGCGTGAAAAATTCTATACTGAGCTTAAGCCGCTCGTAGAAGAAGTTGAAAATATTGAAGAAGCTGCGATTCTTGTAAATATATGGGCTTTGGAACAAATGTCTTTCAAACCAACCAGCGGAAGAGATCAAGCGCCTCTCACAACGATAAAAAGAGGGATCGGACGCTGTGAAGAGATGATGATAATTTATATTGCTGCTGCAAGAAGCGTGGGAATTCCTACACGTTCAACAAGTGTTTCTTTTTGGAATTTCACCAATAATAATCACGCCTGGGTAGAAATCTGGACTCCGGATGGCTGGAAATATACCGGTGGAGCTGAACCTGCTAATACGTTGAATAAAGCTTGGTTCACAAAGACTTCCCAGCGGGCAACTTTAGTTTCTTCAAGAGCTTTTGGAAATTATGAAAGCAAAAATACGATCAAACAAGAGGACAATGTTACGACCATCAGTTCGACGGAATATTACACCGATTATGAATATATTAAGATCGAGGTTAAAGACGAGGATGATAAACCGGCAGTTGATGCAACGGTGATTATTTATGCAGCTTCTTACGGAGGGTTGTTCCCAATAACGGAACTGATAACAAATGAAAAAGGTTTAATAAAGATCCCGCTTGGCAAAGGAACTGTTTTTATTACTGCCTTCAAAAATGATAAACTTGGATATTCCATTTTGAATACTATGGAGAATGATTTTACAGAGATTAAACTATCAGAAAATACTAATATCGATGAACATTTTACTTTTCTTTTCCCAATTCCTTTTGATGATCCTGATAAGGCAAAACAAAAAGAAGTTCTCGGTGATAAATATAAACTGATGAGAGAAAATGCGAATCTTAAAAGAAAAGATAGACTTAACGGTCAAAAAAACACCATCGCTTTTGTGGAATATTATGATTTAACTAAAAAAGCTGAAATGCAGGACAGCACTTTTTTTGAAAACAGGAAAGAATTTTTGAAAAAATGTGATGCTATTGCCGGTAATTTAAAACAATTCCAACATCTATTAGAAAAAACCAATGATCTGCAGGAAATAAAAATTATTGTGAATATGATAGAAAAATGGGATATTAAGGAACTTTGTGAAATCCCTGATTCAACTGCAATTAAAATGGTTGTGGATATTTTTATTAAAGCTGAAAATAATTTTGAGGATATTCCTGATTCCATTTTTGTGGACAATGTGATCGGTTTCACCTGGCGAAGCGCAACTCCTCCGCAAAACGGCTGGCAAAAAGATTTTTATCCCAAAATTGAAAAACTCATCTGCAAAAATCCTGCAAAAACAGTGAAGAAAGTTATAAAATGGGTTGATAAAAATATAGTAGTCGATGATGATTTTGTGTGGTCATATTTTTCCGGAAGCCTTAATCCCGACGATATTCTAAATATGAAGTTCGTTCCTGATTTTTATCGCACAAAGCTGATCAATTGCTCATTAAAACTGCTCGGTGTTCCCATTCAATGGAAAGGAAGATTGGAATTTTTCGATGGAGAAGATTTTATAGCTGTAGAAGAAAAAGAGAAAAAAGAAGAACAGGATTCTAAAGAATATATTGCAATCTCAATTTATATCGATGGAGAAAAAGTGAAGGCTGATTCTTACGAAAATTTCCTGATTGCAAAATTGAGCGAAGAAGGAACAATTTCCAACACATATTTTGACGGCGAAAATGACTCGCTCGATTTTAAAGCAGATTACCGCTATAAAGATGGTGACAATGTTTATATTGAATCATTCGTGCGAAATGGGAATGGTGATGCGGATATTATTATCAAATCGATCGAATGGTTAGATTCGGTAAAAATTGAATTAACCACACCGAAAGAATATCTTGATAATTCTGATAAATGGTGTGAGGAAACTAAACAGAATATAATAAATCTTGTTGAAGAAGGCGATTCTGTCGGCTTCAAACTTCTTTTTGTACGTGGAGAAATTCCCACCGAACCGGAAGAAAGAATGCTCGAACAACTTACTGCAAAAACAGAAGAATTCAAAAAATGTAATACCGAACTTATTTTATATTCCGAAAATAGAGCTATCGATGATCTCAATGATCTGAAAGATAAATTCAAAATTCTTAATGGGAATAAAATCATTTCTGAAAATATCGAAGACTATCCGGTTATCTTCCTTTTGAATAAAGAAAATAAAATTATCTTTTCATCAGTCGGCTATAATATGGGAATTGCCGATCTGCTTTTGAAGAAAGTGAAATAAAAATATTCCTTCGGAAGGTTTATCAGCCTAAGGCTTGGTTGTGAGACTTCGACTTTCTGAAGAGTAAAAAAGTTTTTTCTAAAACTGCGAAGCAGTTTAATGTAACAATCCATAGGTTTTATCTGTGGATAAAGTAAGCCAAGAAAACAAAAGAACCGCAGAGCGGTTCAACTGAAAAAACAGGAGATGATGAATGTCTACATACACAAAAATTATTTATCACATTATCTTTGAAACAAAGTATCATAGAAAAGTGTTAAAAAAGCAGAATCAGGAACAACTTTTTAAGTATATCTGGGGAATTATCAAAAACAATAACTGTCATCTATATCGAATCGGTGACATTGAAAACCATTTACATATACTCACTTCATTACATCCTTCAATTGCTTTAGCAGATTTTGTTAAAGATATTAAAGTAAGTTCATCGAAATGGATTAAAGAAGAAAAGATATTTTCACTATTTGAAGGCTGGCAAAAAGGTTATAGTGCATTTAGTGTTTCTGAACAGAATAAGAACATCTTGATTGATTATGTAAAGAAACAGGAAGGTCATCATAAGAAAAAATCCTTTGTTGAAGAATGGAAAGAGTTTCTTGAAAAAAATGGAATAAAATATGATGAAAAATTTCTCATCGAATAGTTCAACCCCTTCAGGGTTGTTTTAGAAAGCAGGAATTATACTGCATGCTTTGCATGCAGATATTCTTGTTTAACCCCGTTGGGGTTTATAAAGAAATGATTTTACACAGAACCCCTAAAATGTGGATTATAAGATTAAATTTGCGGAAGTGAGTAACAAATTGCAAGGCAGTTGAACTGGGATAGTAAAAAAATATTGTGAATGTTCAATAGGGTTCTTCCAAAACTGCGAAGTAGTTTAATGTGATTATCCACGGGTGAAACCTGTGGTAATATGGGTTTATAAAGTAAAAGAACCGCAATGCGGTTCAACTGAAATGGAGATATGGATATTATGCTCTTAGCTTTCAATACTAATATCACAGAAAAATATAAGATAAGATTTGATGAACACAGACTTCCATTCATTACTGATGGCTTTCCGTATGAAGTTATTCATCTCGGTGATGAAAAATTAATTGAATTTTAGGGTAGATACAATCTCACTTTTTCTAATATCATAAGTATTACAGGACTTTATTGAGTTACTAATTTATATTCTTTTATATCTAATTATTTAAAATATCTTATACTGCTTTTAATAAGTTGACACGTTTTTTTTAATTCCTAATTTGGCGTCCAAAATATAATAAAAATGGGAGAAAAATAATGAGCAAAAAAGTAACGATATTCGGAGCGGGACTTGTAGTAAAGCCAATGGTGGATTATCTTGCAGAAAAAGGCTATGAAATAACGATCGCCAGCCGCACTTTAAGCAAAGCGGAGAAACTTGCAGAGCCCCATTCCAATGCGGTTGCCAAACTATTTTTAAGTAATGATGAAGCAGCGATGGAAGAATTCGTTAAAAATAGCGATCTTGTTGTGAGTTTGCTTCCGGCAACCTTGCACGTTGAAGTTGCAAAAAAATGTATCGAATTCAAAACTAATATGGTAACCACATCTTATATAAGCCCTGCGATGCGGGAGTTGGATCAACAGGCAAAAGATGCTGGAATTATAATCCTCAACGAAATCGGAGTTGACCCGGGCATCGACCATATGAGCGCAATGAGGATATTCCATAAAGTAGAAGATGAAGGTGGAAAGATAATCAGCTTTATGAGTTATTGCGGTGGACTTCCTGCACCGGAAGCCAATACAAATCCGCTGGGATATAAATTTTCGTGGGCTCCGAAAGGCGTTCTTAAAGCAGCAGGAAATGGCGCAAAATTTATGAAAGACGGTGAGATCAAAGATATCGAAGGAAAAGACCTTTTCAAAAATTATTGGTTCGTTGATGTAGAAGATGCAGGCACGTTCGAAGCATATCCAAATCGTAATTCACTCGATTATATCGATCTTTACGATTTGAAAGATGTGAAGACAATGTATCGTGGAACTTTCCGAAATATAAGCCATTGCGATACCTGGTATATTATGTCTCAAATGGGTTTCTATAAAGAAGAAGAGATATTTGAGAATCTGACGGGAACCGTAAAAGAATTCATTCTTACTAAAATGTTTAAAACCGATAAAGACAAATGCCTTAAAATGCTTCTGATGGAAAAATATAATTTACCGGAAGAAAGCGTGATCCTGAAAAAATTTGAATGGCTCGGATTTTTTGATGAAACTCCGATTCCAATAAAAAAAGGCGGTGCTGTCGATGTTCTTACGGCGATAATGCTGGATAAAATGTCATACGAAAAAGGTGAGCGCGATTTGCTGGTTCTTCATCATCAGTTCATTGCTGAATATCCGAATAAGACACAAAAGATCACCTCGACAATGATAGATTACGGAATTCCAAATGGCGATGCATCGATGGCAAGAACCGTTTCACTTCCGGCAGCAATTGGTGTTCATATGATCCTTCAAAATGAGATTACCGTAAAAGGTGTTCATATGCCGATATTACCAAATATTTATAATCCGGTTCTTTCTGAATTGGAAAACTTGGATATTAAGGTTATTGAAAGATTTTATTAGAGGGGAAAAAGCTCACGGATTGCACGGATAAACACGGATAAAAAAAATCACCGTAAAGATGCAAAGGACGCAAAGAACGGATGAAGAACAAAAAGTATTTTGTCTTTTTTTCGTATTGTTAGTTTTGTTCGTTGTAAATTTTCTTCGTGCCTTCGTGTCTTTGTGGTGAAAAAAAGCGGCAAATAACAAGGAGAGTAATGAAAAAATTAGGAATTGTAAAGGAAGCAAAAAATAAATGGGAAGGTAGAGTTCCTTTAAATCCTCAGGCTGTTCAAAAGCTTATCCAAAAAGGGTTTGAAGTAATAGTGCAACCTTCTGAAATTAGAATATACAAAGATGAAGAATATATAGCAGTCGGAGCAAAACTTTCATCTGATCTTTCAGAATGCGATTTTATTATTGGCGTTAAAGAAATACCGATAGATGATCTAATTCCCGAAAAACCGCATATTTTCTTTTCTCATACCATAAAAGGGCAGGATTATAATATGCCGCTTTTGCAGAAAATATTAGATGATAAGATCACTCTTTTCGATTATGAGAAAGTTGAAGATAACGCTCACAGACGTCTTGTTTTCTTTGGAAAATTTGCAGGTTATGCCGGTATGGTCGATACGCTTCACGGTTTGGGACAGAGACTAATGCAGCAGTTTAATATCGAAACACCTTTCCTAAAAGTAAAGCATTCTTATCAGTATGAATCTGTATCTGATGCAATTGATCAAATTAAAATAATAGGAGAAGAAATTGAAAAGAATGGTCTTCCAGCAGAAATTACACCGTTCAATATTTTCCTTCTCGGTTATGGTCACGTTTCGCAGGGATGTCAGGAAATTCTAACAGCTCTGCCAATTGTGAAAATATCTCCGGATCAACTTGAAGAAAATTCCCCAAATTACGAAGACAATAAAATATATCTTTCTGTTTTTAAGGAAGAACATTTAGTCGAGCGCAAAGACGGAGCAAAATTTTCTCTTTTGGATTATTTCAAAAATAATGAAAAATATAGATCTCGTCTGGAATGCTATCTACCCTATTGCAGTGTTTATATGAATGCAATTTACTGGACTCCTCAATGTCCTGTTTTCCTGCCGAATTCATATCTTAATAAAATTCAGGATAATAATCCAAAACTCATCATCATCGGAGATATTACCTGCGATATTGGAGGATCTGTGCAGGCTACAATAAAAGAAACTTGCCCGGATAATCCTGTGTTTATCTATAATACCAAAACAGGAAAAGAAAGTGATGGTTATAAAGGTGAAGGCTTTGCAGTGATGGCAGTTGATAATTTACCTTGTGAATTTTCAAAAGAAGCTTCAGATTGTTTTTCAGAATCTCTGATGCCGTTTATGGAACAAATGCTGAATAATGATTATTCCAAACCAATTAATGATTCGGATCTTCCTGACGAAATAAAATCTGCCTGCATTGCACATCAGGGGAAATTGGAAGATGAGTATGAATATTTGGAAGAATATTTATTCTAATTCTCGTTCCTCCCGAAAGCATTCGGGATCTTGGGAACATAAAAACGTTACGAAGACAATCTGCCAAAGGGACAGATAAAACTTCGTAACGAGATGTTGTTATGTTCATTATGAAAATGAAAGAGGTTAAATGAAAAGAATAAGTTTGATTTTAATATTGTTAATATTCATCTCTCTTTTTTGCGAAGAGTTAGATATAATTCTTCCAAGCTGCGTCAATATATCAGTAATAAATATTTTTTTAAACGATGAAAACAGTTCTAAACAAATTTTGGGTAATATTATTCCAATTTCTGAACTCGCACAATTTGATTATGACGATTATGCAACAATGCCACACGTAAACTTTTATAATAAACAGAAAACTCAAATCTTAACATTAATATTTTATCCAGGTGATCCAAAAAATAATTTTAGTAAAATGATTATAAGAAAATCAATTAATTCTTCCGATGACCAAATTCATTCTCTAAATTCAATCAACTTCTTTATAACTGGAAAAAGCATTGAACTTGGTATAACAAAAGAAGATCTTGTGGAAATTTTAGGGTCCAAAAATAAAACTGAATCAAAAAATGAAAATATGGAAATTGTTAAATATCTAATTAGTGATTTTAAAAATAGTGATTTTCTCCAAAAGTATAATAATCCTGAATATATCGGAGAGTATAAATTTGTTAATAATATTCTTATTGAATTTGCTTTTGGTTTTATTTATCATTAAAATGAAAATGAAATGCGTGTTGCGAAGACGATCCGTCAAATGCCGGAGTAAATACTTCGTAACGAAGTAATTAAATAAATAAAAAAATATAGGAGCAATTATGGCTAAAACAAAAACAGCCGGAAATTATGGAAAGGATATCCGTTCAGATTGTAAGGTAACACTCGAACTTACAAAAAGCGGCGGTGTAAAAATTGAGTTGATCAGTAAAATCAAAGAATATTTCGGAGATAATATTATTTCTTTGGCAAAAGATGAACTTAAGTTTTTTGACGTCAAAAATGCTAAAATGAAAATCGAAGACCGCGGTGCTCTCGATTATGTTATCGCTGCCCGCATCGAAGCTGCGATCAAACAAATTATCGATACTGATAAAGAATATCTGCTGCCCATTATTCCCGAAAACACAAACCAAACAAAGAAAGATCGCTACCGAAGATCGCGTCTTTACCTTCCGGGAAATACTCCCAAATTGGCTTTAAATGCAGGTGTGCACAAACCGGACGGCATCATTCTCGACCTTGAGGATTCTGTTGCTCACACCAAAAAGTACGAAGCTGCAATTTTGGTCAGGAATACTCTTCGTTCCATAAATTTCTACGGTGCCGAAAGAATGGTGCGCATCAATCAATTACCGAAGGGACTCGATGATCTTGAATTTGTTGTTCCTCATAATGTTAACCTGATTCTCGTTCCAAAATGCGAAACAGTTGAGCAGATCGAACAGGTAAATAACAAAATTGCCAAGATAAAAAAAGAGAAAAATCTAAAATTTAATATTTGGTTAATGCCGATAATTGAAAGTGCGCTTGGGGTAATAAATTCTTATCAAATAGCAGCTTCAAAAAATGTAGTCGCACTTGCCATCGGGTTAGAAGATTACACCGCCGATCTTGGGACACAGCGAACTGCAGAAGGAACAGAATCATTCTTTGCTCGTTCACAAATTGTGAATTCTGCTCGAGCTGCAAAAATTCAACCTATCGACTCAGTATTTTCGGATGTTTCCAATATGGAAGCTTTAAAGCAAAATGTTCTCATTTCCAAATCACTCGGTTTTGATGGAATGGGCTGTATTCATCCAAGACAAATTCCGGTAATTCACATTGGATATACTCCGAACGAAAAAGAGATCGAGAAAGCACAAAAGATAGTCGATGCTTATAATGAAGCACAAAAAATGGGACTTGGGGTGGTATCACTTGGTTTCAAGATGATCGATGCGCCGGTTGTTAAAAGAGCACAGCAAATCTTAGATATGGCAAAGATCGGAGGAAAATAAAAATGAAGAAAGCTGATAAATTTGTAAAAAATGCTGCGGGACGAATGGTCCCGACAATCGTTAATGGAAAAAAAGTTATTCCTTTTATGGGAGTGAACAAATACAAACCAACTCACAGAGGTGCTGCACCACGTGTTCCAACCTGTATCGATTATCCCGAAGACGGAAACAAGATCGTAGAATCTTTGAAAGAAGCTTTAATAAAATCAGGTTTGAAAGATGGAATGACGATCTCGACACATCATCATTATAGAGATGGAGATTATGTTTCTAATATGGTTTTCGACATTGCGGCAGAACTCGGGGTGAAAAATTTGAGATGGGTGCCAAGTGCTGCATTTCCGTGTCATAAACCGATCATAAAGCATCTTGAATCAGGCGTGGTTCATCACATCGAAGGAAGCTTGAATGGTCCGTTGGGAGATTTTTGCAGCCACGGAAAAATGGAAGGTCTTGGCTATCTTAGAAGTCACGGCGGAAGATATCGCGCAGTTGCCGATGGTGAAATTCACATCGATATTGCAGTTATGGCGGCATCGGCGGCAGATATGATGGGAAATGCAAATGGAGTGATGGGGAAACATCCTTTCGGTCCGATGGCATTTCCAAAAGCAGATGTAAAAAATGCAGAAAGAACTATCGTCGTTACAGATTCATTGATCGATTTTCCCTGCTATCCCTGGGAAATAATGGGTAATGATGTAGATTTTGTTGTAATTTTAGATGAAATCGGTGATCCGCAAAAAATAGTTTCCGGTACGACCAGAATAACAAAAAGCCCTGACAGATTACTTATTGCCGAACATTGTGCAAAATTCGTTGAAGCAGCAGGAATTCTGAAAGATGGAATCAATTTTCAGGCAGGTGCCGGCGGTACATCATTGGCTTTTGTTTCTTTCATTCAGCAGATGATGATAAAAAAAGGCATCAAAGCAAGAAGTATTATCGGCGGCAGCACAAAATTTCTGGTTGATATGATGGAACAAGGTTTAACAGATTACATCTTTGACGGACAGTCATTTGGAATGGATACTATTCCTTCATTACGTGATAATCCAAATCATATTCCGATTGGAGTCTTTGATTCGTATGATTTTCACGCAAAAGGAAATCTTGTCCAAATGATGGATGTGATCGTTCTTGGCAGTACGGAAGTCGATGTGAATTTCAATGCAAATTGCGTTTCGCATAGTGATGGACGTATGCTTCACGGCATTGGCGGTTTCCAAAATTGTATGACGGCAAAATGCACAATAATCGCAGTACCTTCTTTCAGAGATAGAATTCCGGTTATCAAAGATGAAGTTACCACACTTGTTGCTCCGGGTGAACTTGTCGATGTGATCATTACAGAGCGCGGAATTGCTATTAATCCCAGAAGGAAAGATCTGATTGCTGCAACCAAGAATTCAGGGCTTCCTATCCGAAATATTAAAGATATGAAGAAAGAAATTGATGAGATATGTGGAATACCGGCTAAACCAAAGCTTTCTGATGAAGCAGTTGCTGTGGTTGAATGGATTGACGGAACAATACTCGATGTGATAAGAAAGGTTGAGAAATAATTTTTGCCGCGAAGGAAAACCTTACGAACAATGCATCGGCTTTGTGAAGCAAAACGATGCTGGAATTCTCTTGCTTAACAAACGGTTGAGGAACGAGACCTTCGCAACAATGTGTCGGCTTTGTGAAGCAAAACGATCACCGAAATTCTCTTGCCTAACAAACGGTTGATACTTTTTAACCGTTCGGAAGGTCTGAAAGATGAAATGCAAGAAACTGATCGTTCCGAAGGTAGGAATTGATCTTCGCAATGGTTGAAGAAAAGAGGAAAAATGAAAAAAAAGTTATTGGTCTTACTTGTTCTTTGTAACACCATTCTCTTTGCAGACGTATCCCTGAATAAATACGGTCATATTGAGAGATCGGAACCGCAATCTTCAGCAGAATATTTTATGGAAAATGAAGAATATTATATCGATATTGAAGAAAAAACTCTGATCGGGAATTCCCTTTTTGAAATTGAAAATGGCTATTTGACTTTGATCACAATCGAAGAAAACATTCCCACCTGGCTCAGAATTTATAATAAAAATGGAAACTTGCTTCTAACAAAAGAATTTAGGAAAGTCATCAATCTATCAATTTCTGAGAATGGAAAATTCGCAATTTTTTTCGATGGGGGAAATGTTCAGGTTCTAAATAATTCAACATTACAATTAAATGCATTTCCACGCTCAGTTATTTTTGACGTAAATAATTTTGGTGAGCCGATTTTGGTTGATGATAATGGGAACATCGTTTTCAAAGACCGATCTTACTCGTTAAATGCAAATATACGTAAAGTAATATTTCATAACGAATTCCCGCTTGTGATCACGAAAAATTCAATTTTCAGAATAAGAGAAAACCTCGAAAAATTATACACTTCCGAAAATGAAATATTCGAGATACGAATAATTGAAAACATTCTTTATATTGTTATCAAGAATAATTCAACTTACAAATTATTAAAATTCCCGGATCAGAAAAACATCGAAAAGATCGATGAAATCCGTTTTAATAAAGCTTCCCACAGAACTCACGAACCGATCTATTCTCCTCTGAATTATGGTGCACCAAATTATCCATTCCCGGTTGGAAATAGTTACGGCGAAATTCAGCAATATGGAACCTTACTCTATCTTCATCCCGGAGTCGATTTTCTGGGTGATGATTTTCAGGAAGTTTATGCTGTGCACGATGGTTTTGTGAAAGCTGTTCTAACCACCGGTGGCGACCCTTATTGGCGGATTGCAATTGCCAACGAAGATGTTTCCACCGAAACAGAAGGCTATCTTTATGCGCATTTAAATCAAGCTTCTATAACGGTAAATGTGGGAGACGAAGTTTATGCCGGTGATTTACTGGGAACACTTTATCCGTGGGGTTGGTATGATTTTACGCATATTCATTTTGCCAGACTGCAGGATGAAGGAGCTCAATGGTATGGAAATTGGTGGACGATCGATAATCCGCATATCGATGTAACAAATATTCAGGACACGATTCCTCCAACGTTTGAAAATGTGATTGACAATGATCTTTTTGCTTTTCGCACTAATAGTGGAACTTACCTCGATCCGAATGATCTTTCCGGTGAATTTGATATTATTGCCAAATGTCACGATATTGAAAATTCAGATTGGCGTATCGATATTTGGGATATCGGTTTCTCACTTCATCCCGCCAATGATCCGGACTCCACAATTTACGAACAATTCTCCTTCGCTTTTGATATGCCGATCGATACATATTTTTCCAATTATTGGACTGATATAGTTCTTTACACTATCTATTCCCGCGATGCAACCTGCTATTCCATCGGGAATTATGATGTGCGAGAATATTATCACATTATTACAAATTCCAATGGCGATTCGCTGATCACTGAAGATGATGCGGATGAAATATTTGATTCGGCTCAATTTCCTGATGGAAATTATTATTTCAAAGTTACAGCCCGAGATGCTTCAATGAATGCAACAGCCGATTCGATGCTGGTTATGTTTTATAATGGAAATAGTGCGGATGATGGAGTTTTGGAAAATAATTTTCTTTTGCAGAATTATCCGAATCCGTTTAATCCATCTACCACGATTTCTTTTTCCGTACCACAAACATCCTTGTTTGTGACTCTTGAGATATATAATTTGAAAGGGCAGAAAGTAAAAACTTTGGATATTTTGGAGTGCATCAATTGTTTTGATGCAAAAGCGATGGAGTCGCTTTCCCACTACTCCATAACTTGGGATGGAACCGATAAAAATAACCAACCTGTTTCAACAGGAATATATTTTTCTAATTTACAAATTGATGGAAAAAATGTTGCATCAAAAAAAATGATCTTATTAAAATAAAAAAGTCCGGCTTCGTACTGATTATTAGGACTACGCCGGGACAAGGAGAAAAGCAATGAGTAAAAGAACGATCGTAACAATGCCGGGAGACGGTATTGGAAAAACTGTTTTAAAAGAAGCGATCCGAGTATTAGATGCAGTTGGATTCGATGCCGAATATGTGCACGCAGACATCGGTTGGGAATTCTGGTGTAAAGAGGGAAACCCGCTTCCACAGAGAACTTTAGACATTTTAGAAGAGCACAAAATTGCTCTTTTCGGAGCGATAACTTCCAAGCCAAAAAGCGAAGCCGCCAAAGAACTCGATCCTTGCCTTGAAGGAAAAGGTTATGTTTATTACAGCCCAATCGTAGGTTTACGTCAGCATTTTCAACTGGATATCTGCCAGCGTCCGTGTAAAACTTTTACAGGTAATCCGCTCAATTTTATCAGGAGAGGCGCAGGAGATATTATCGAAGAACCTGAGGTAGATGTTGTTGTTTTCCGTCAAAATACAGAGGGACTTTACGGCGGTGTGGAATGGACTGATCCGCCTGAGCAAGTTTATGATGCATTAATGACGCATCCGAAATTCAAAAAGAATTTTGGCTGGTCACCCAAAGAAGAATTAGCAATTTCTACTCGTATTTTCACCAAAAAATATGCGGAAAGAATTTGCCGTGCTGCTTTTGATTATGCCAGAAAATTTGGATATGATAAAGTAACACTTTGCGAAAAACCGAATGTGATCCGTGAAACAAGTGGAATGATGTTGGCTATTTGCCGTGAAATGGAAAAAGAATATGAAGGCATCTGGTTCAATTATACAAACATCGATGCTCAAATGATGTGGCTGACCAAAAATCCTGAAACTTACGGTATAATCATTGCCGGGAATATGTTCGGCGATATTGTTTCCGACGGATTTGCAGGACTTATCGGCGGACTCGGATTTGCCTGTAGTGCAAATATCGGAGAAGAAGTAGCGATATTTGAACCGACTCACGGTTCAGCTCCAAAATACGAAAATCTCGATCCATCTATTGTTAATCCAATCGCAATGATAATGTCTGCCTGTATGATGCTCGATCACATCGATGAAACAGATAAAGCAACAAGAATCAGAAATGCTATTGCAAAAGTTGTGGAGGAAGGGAAAGTGCGAGCTTATGATATGCTCAAACTTCGTGGATGTCAGGAAGTTCTACAGCAAGGCGCAGCTTCTACTACTGAAATGACGGATGCAATTATTGCAGCATTGTAAATTATATGGAGTAAAATAATCGTGTTATTTTTCTGAAAGTTTTTTTACAAAACTTTCAGGTTGTCATTTAGATGCTTGCATTTTAGATTAAGCGACTTTGTCGCTTAACAATATCATGGATATTGCACTCCAAAACAAGGAGAAAAAAAATGAATATATTAGAATTATGGCCGGAAATAAACTGGATCGAAGATGAAAAGCTTAGAGATAATGTAACCAAAACCTGGGAACTTGCTTTGAAGAGAAGTGTTCTTACGGGAGAAGATTTGCAAACAATCCCTTTCACACTTCTTTGCGGACCCGACCTTAAAGTTACATTTATGGATCATAAACGCAGTGTTGTGCACATTGCCAAAGCTGCCGGAGAAAAATGCAATGAATTTTATCACGGAGAACTTCCCGTTAATATGGATGTGCTAATTGCCGGAGCAATTTTGGCAGACGTCGGTAAACTTTTGGAATATGTTTTGGATGAAAACGGTAAATCGGTTCAAGGAATTTATGGTAAATATCTGCGTCATCCATTCAGCGGAGTTTCCATTGCGGAAGAGTGCGGTGTTCCTGCAGAAGTTTGTCATATCATCGCCACTCACGCCGGTGAAGGAAATATGGTAAAGCGGACAACAGAAGCATATCTTGTTCATCACGCAGATTTTATGACATTTTTGCCGTTTAAAGAAAGATTGAAAGTGTGAGTATTGAATATTACCTTAAATTTTGGAACAAAGTAATATGGAGTAAAATAACCGTGTTATTTTCTGAGATACTTGTATCTTAAATAAAGCGACTTCGTCGCTTAACAATATCACGGATATTGCACTCCAAAAGGAGAAAAAAATGGCTTTAACATTAATTGAAAAAATCCTGGCAAACCACTCGACAAAAGATGTGGTAATACCGGGCGAGATCATCGATATTGAGATTGATGTGCGTGCTGCCCGAGATTTCGGCGGTGCAAATGTTGTGAAAAATTTATTGAATAATGATCTCGAAGTGGACGATGTTTCCAAAACATTTTTTACATTCGATTGCAATCCCACCGGTTCCGATCAGAAATATGCGGCAAATCAGCAATTCTGCCGGCAATATGCGCGAGAAAAAGGAATCAAAATTTATGATGTGAATGCCGGAATCGGAACACATCTTGTTATCGATGAAGGAATGGCTGTGCCCGGATCTACAGTTATTTCAACAGATTCTCACGCCAATATTCTCGGTGCGATCGGTGCTTTTGGACAGGGAATGGGAGATCAGGATATTGCAGCTGCTTGGGCAAGCGGAAAAAGTTGGTTCAAGGTTCCCAAATCCGTAAAATTAACCTTCACGGGCACGCGACCGGAAAACATTTATGCTAAAGATATTGTACTTAATTTGCTGAATAAATTCGGAGCTAATACACTTCTTGGTTACGCTGTAGAATTATATGGTGATGAAATCGACAAATTGAGTTTGGATGAGCGAATTACTATCTCATCGATGGCAACAGAGATGGGAGCGATAATTGTGCTCATTCCACCTTCCGATGAAGTTATGGAATATTGTGAAACTCGTTCAGGCAGGAAGCTTGCTAAGATAGAAGCAGATAAAAATGCTGTTTACGATCAGGAACTGGAATTGGATATTTCCAAATTCAAACCGATGGTTTCCCGCCCGGGTCATCCTGACGATTCTATCGATATTACCGAAGTTAAAGGCACAAAAATTGATTCCGCTTTTATTGGAAGCTGTACAAATGGGCGTTTTGAAGATCTAAAAACAGTTGCAAAAATCCTGAAAGACAGGAAAATTGCTCCCGGCGTTATTTTAAAAATAGTTCCTTCAACCGATACTATTTGGAATAAATGTCTAAATGCAGGTTATATTAAAATATTCAAAGATGCCGGAGCATTGGTTAGTAATGCCGGTTGTGCAGGTTGTGCTGCCGGGCAGGTAGGACAGAACGGTCCCGGAGAAATAACCATAAGTACAGGAAATCGTAACTTTGCTGGTAAACAGGGAAAAGGTAAAGTATATTTGGGATCTCCTGCAGAAGTAGCAGCTTCTGCGGTTGCAGGATTTATCACAACTCCCGATGATATTCCAGAAAAACCAGCCGAATTTGAATCGACCGGAGAACTCAAAAAAGAAGGAACTTCCAAAAAAGAAAAAAGCAGTGAACAGCCTACAATATTGGAAGGAAAAGTCTGGTTGATCGAGGAAGATAATATCGATACCGATATGATCTTTCATAACCGATATTTAACCATTACAGACATCGCAGAAATGGGACAATACACGTTTGATAATTTGGAAGGCTGGAAGGATTTTGCCAAAAAAGCAGAAGCCGGAGATATCGTGATCACAGGGAAAAATTTTGGCGCCGGAAGTTCGCGTCAGCAGGCTGTTGATTGTTTCAAATCTTTGGGTGTTCAAACAATTCTCGCTGAATCGTTCGGTGCAATTTACGAGCGAAATGCAATCAATGCTGCCTTTCCAATCTTAACTTACACAAATATCACTGAACTTGGACTCAAACAAAGAGATAGAATAAAAATCGATATTGAAGATGGAATTATCGAAAATCTGGAAAATGGTAAGAAGGTTGAGATCAATAAATTCTTTGATGTCCAGATGGAGATTTACAAACGGAATGGTTTGTTGAAATAGATTTGGAGTAAAATATCCGTGATATTTTTGCAATAACACGGTTATTGCACTCCACAGGAGAAAAAAATGAAAAGAATCATTCTTATACTCGTTATTTTGTATTTGAGTATGTCTTTATTTGCAGATGTGCCGGACAACGATCAACAAAAGCTTATCGATGAATATCTATTTTATTCAAGCTGGAAAAATTATGATAAAGCGATTTTTTCTTTAGAAAAATATTTAGAGAAGAATCCATCCTCTTTTTATGAATATCAGCTTGGTAAATTGTATATATTTTCAGGAATGAAATTAGATAAAGCAGAACAGATGTTTTTAAATTTTATACAAGATTATGATAAACTGGAAAATGTTGAAGAAATTCCTGTATCAAGTGCATATTGGCGTCTGGGAATGGTTTATGAAAAAATGGGGAATCTGGGAAAAGCTGAAAAAAGTTATGAAGAAGGATCTAGTATTTATGAAGATCCTTATTGGAACTATGCTTTAGATAATTTAGGCAAAAATGCTGATTTCGATAAACAATTAACAGAAGTTGAAAAACTATGCCATTTCTTTGAAATCTGGCATTATGCTAACGATTTCTTCGCCTTTTTTGATCAAATCAATCTGGATTGGGAACAAGTGAAAATAGAATATTTACCCAAAGTTCAGGCAACAAAAAGTAATGAAGAATTCTATTGGTTGATAACGGAAATGATTGCCTTATTAAAGGATGGACACACAAGTGCTATTGTTCAGGGATTGTGGAAACGTGCTTTTGTTCAAACAAAGATCATAGGGAATAATGTCTATTTTATAAATGATGGATCATACCGTAAACAAACGATGTTACCAGGAGATAAAATTCTTAAAATAAATAATGTTCCTGTTATGGATGCTATCGAAAAAACAAAGAAAAATATTTCCGGCTCGACTAAACAG
>JAUVLU010000064.1 GCA_030600585.1 Candidatus Cloacimonadota bacterium
AAACTCCTAAAGATATTTTCAAGAATGAAAAGAAAAAAACTTGGCAAAATAATTGGAATTTTAAACCTATCATAGTTGATGATTATATTAAAGATATTGAAAAAATAAAAACGGGTGGATACTTTTACTGTTTACCGGTCATATATATAATAATTTACTCTTGACAGCATAACCCTCAAATTTTTATTGAAAACGAAGTAAATAAAAAGCGCATAGTTTTTTTAGCTGACCTCCCAAGTCAGCATTTTTTTGATAAAAAATAGATACCACTGACATTCAGTGGTTTAGTCGTTTATGGAGGAGTTTTCAAGGTGGAACAAAAAGAGAGAGTTGAGCAGATTGCCAAGAATGCATGTTCAAATGTAAACGTGGCATTATATGATATGAATCTGAAGCGTGCATCTAAAGGATTGGTAGTATTGATCTACATCACTAAGATTGGAGGTGTAACTATAACCGAGTGTAAAAAAGTGAGCAGGATAATCTCCGAAGTTTTAGAGGAAGAAGATGTTATAAACGAAAGATATTTTCTGGAAGTTTCATCACCGGGACTTGAGCGTGCTCTAAATCAAAAGAAGCATTACGTTAGTGCAATTGATGAGAAGATTCAGATATCATTTGCAGATGGCGAGAATATTGTTACTGCTATTGGTATACTTAAAGAGGTTTTACCTGAGAGTATTAAGATAGATTTTGAAGATGCACTAAAAGAAATTCAGCTTACTGATGTTAAGAAAGCTAAAACATATTTTGATTATAAGAAATAAATAAGTGAGGAGATTATGAACTTAAACATTATGGGATCCCTTGCCGAATTGGCTAATTTGAAGCAGCTTGATAAAGAAAAATTAACTTCAATCATTAAAGAAGGTTTGTATCAAGCAATTTCTAAAAAAATGATATTGGATAATGAATTAGAAATAACTACAGATTATACTACGAATAAGATAATTGCAAGGTTCAACAGAATCGTTGTGGAGCGGGATACCACACTTGGAGAAATATCTCTTGAAGATGCAAAAATGATTGATGAAGATCTGGAATTGGGAGATACAATTCCTGTAGAAATGAATATTTCAGAATTTGAACCAAAAGTGATCCGAAATGCAAGAAAAGCAATTCTGGAACGTATAAAATTATTAGAAGAAGATAGGATCATGTTCGATTATGAAAATCAAAAAAATCAACTTGTATCCGGCAAAATCAGAAAAGATGATTTTAACGGCTATCTTGTAAATATTGGATACGCTGATGCGCTTCTATCGAAAGAAGAACAGGTTGACGGCGAATATTATAAAGTTGGCGATGTGATCCGTTGTTACGTAGTGAATATACGTAAACGCAAGAAAGATGTTGTGGTTATCTTATCAAGGACCCGTCCTGAATTCGTGAAGAAAATTTTTGAATCTGAAATACCTGAGATCGCCTCTGGAGAGATCGAGATCAAGAAGATAGTTCGTGAACCGGGAATGCGTACAAAAGTGTCTGTCCATTCTACCGTTCCAAAAGTTGATGCAACTGCTGCATGTCTTGGTCCACACGGAGTTAGAATTGAAGCAATAAGAAAAGAATTGAATGGTGAATTGGTAGATATCGTTGTTTGGGATTCAGCTTCCGAACAATTGATCGCTAATGCTATTGGCACGGATCTGGTAGAGAAGGTATATCTGGCTGATCGTGGAAAATTCGCCAGAATTATCGTAAATAAAGAGAATAAAAACCTGGCTATTGGTAAGAAAGGAAAAAACGTGAAACTTGCAGCAAAGCTTACCGATTTTAAACTTGATATCTACACTGAAGAAGAATTTGAGGAGAAAATTTCTGAAGAACGCAGAATTACAAGTCATGTAAGTGATCTGGATGGTGTTTCTTCTAAAGTTGCCGACGTGTTAAAAACACACGGATATACATCTGTACAAGATATTTATGAAGCAAGTATTGAAGAACTTTGTAATTTGGAAGGGCTTGGAAAGAAGACAGCCGAAAAGATCAAAGAATCTTCCAAATACTTCTAAATTTCCATCTGTGAAATTGTTGGTTCAAGATGCCGAATAGATCTTCAAAAGCTGGGCATATTCCTCTAAGAACGTGTGTGATATGCAGAAGGAAAACAGAAAAAAAACAGTTGATGAGATTTGTTTTATTGGATTCTGAAATTGTGTTCGATATGAATTGTGATATTAAAAAACGTGGTTATTATGTATGTGATGATAATAGTTGTTTGCAAAAATTAGAAAAAAAGGTTAAGAAAATATTGAAAAACAGGTAATTAAATGGAAGATAAAATAATTAATTTATTGCACATGGCAAGAAAAGCCGGGAAATTGAAATCCGGTTATGATGCATGTGAAAGATCTTGTTTTTCTAATAATGCAAAATTACTTATCTTTGCATCTGACCTTGCTGAAAGGACTAAAAAGCATTTGTTGAATCTGGCAAATGCAAATAATATTAAGATTGTGGAATTTGGTTCTAAATCTCTCTTTGGAAGAGAATTTAAGATCAGAGATATTGGAATAATTTGTATTGAAGACGCAAATTTCGCTAAAGGAATTTTGCGATCGATAGGTTAAATTGGAGGATACATGCCGATTAGAGTACATCAATTAGCTAAAGAACTGAAAATATCAACAGCAGCTCTTAAAAAACATTTAAATGATATGGGTGTTATTGTTAAAAGTCATATGAGCCCTATTGATGAGGAAACAGAAAAAAATATTCGTGCTAAGTTCAACGAAGAATTTGCTGCTGTGAAAAAACGTCAGTACGATAGAAATACTTTTCATAAGAAAATTGTTCTGGCTGACAGAAAGAAAGCAGAAATCGAAAAAGAAAAGAAATCCCTAAATTCCGAAAAAGAGAAAAGGAAAGAAGTTCAGAATTTTGTTGAAAAAAGCATAAAGAAAACTGATACACGAAAACCTAAGAAAAAAGATAACGTATATAAAAAACAGACCGGTGTTCCAAAAACATCTAAATTACCTGACCTACCTCCAGATGAAGTGAAAAGAAGATTTAAGGATCATGATAAAAAATCTATTACAGAAAAATCATTTGATAAAAAAGACAAGCACTTGAAGGCTAAGATACAACACTTGTCAAAAGGTAAAAGAAAAAAACGTTTTACTCCAAATGAAATGGAAGAAGCTGCAATTGCAAAAAATATCAAACAAACATTGTCCGATGATTCTTCTAAAAAGAGAAAATATAAAAAAGATAAAGTACAAATCGATAAAGATATAAAGATTATTCTTAATGAATATACTTCTGTAAGTGAATTGGCTAAAATGATGGATATATCTGCTTCCGAAATTATCACTAAATTCTTTATGATGGGTCAGATGGTTACTATTAATCAACGTCTAGATAAGGAATCGCTTGAAATGATATGTGATGAATTTGATTTTGATGTTGAATTTAAAGAAGAATACGGTAGCGAGATCCTGGAAGAACAGAAAGTAGAAAATAATAATATAGAAACAACGACCCGACCACCTATTGTAACTATTATGGGTCATGTTGATCACGGTAAAACAGCCATTCTTGATAGAATCCGCTCTACAAATATTATTGCCGGTGAGGCTGGTGGAATTACACAGCATATTGCTGCATATCAAGTTGATCATAATGGTAAAATGATAACTTTTCTCGATACACCGGGGCATGAAGCTTTTGCAGCTATGCGTGCTCGTGGTGCAAATGTTACCGATATTGCTGTCATTGTTGTTGCAGCTAACGAAAGCGTGAAGAAACAAACTATTGAAGCTATCGATCATGCAAAATCTGCAGGTGTTACTATCATCGTTGCTATAAACAAGATTGACCTTAAGGATGCGAATGTTGATAAAACTATTGCTGATTTGATGAAACAAAATGTTATGCTGGAAGATTATGGCGGTGATGTTGTGTGGGTTGAGTGTTCTGCAAAAACCGGTGAAGGAATAGATGAATTGCTCGAATCTATTTTGCTTACTGCTGAAATAATGGAACTTGCTGCCCCAATTAATATTAATGCTGAAGGTATTGTAATTGAGTCCAGAAAGGATGCAAGAAAGGGAACAATAGTAACAATATTAATGCGGAAAGGAAAACTTACTAAATCTGATAGTGTGGTTTGTGGTGCTACTTATGGTCACATCAGAAAGATCGAAGATGAACGAGGAAACGAAATTGATGAACTTAATCCTGCCGATGTTGGCGTATTATATGGTTTGAATAAAGTACCTAAAGCCGGTGATATTCTAAATCAAGTTGATGATGAGAAAAAAGCTCGTCAAATCAGTGCCGAAAGACGAAATATCCGTCGTGAACGTGAGAAATATCAAACTAAAACAAATCTTGATAACTTATTCCAGAGAATCAAAGAAAATAAAATGAATGAGATCAAACTTATCGTGAAAGCAGACACAGACGGTTCTGTGGAAGCATTGTGCGATTCCTTCCAAAAACTTAGTACAGATGAAGTTGTAGTTAATATCATCCGTAAAGCAGTTGGCGGCATCAATGAAGCTGATGTAAACATGGCTTCCGCTGCCGATGCAATAATTATTGGTTTCCATGTACGTGCCGGAACTTCCGCCAAAAAACTGGCTGAAGATGAAAACGTAGAAATTAAATTGTACCAGATAATCTATGAAGCAATTGAAGAAATTGAGAATGCGATGACCGGAATGCTAAAACCTAAATTTGTTGAGAAATATTTAGGAACCGCTGCTGTGAAACAAGCTTTCAGAATTAAAAAAGTTGGGACTATTGCCGGTGTTACAGTTGAAAAAGGCGTCATTAGAAATGAAGGAGTAGTCAGGGTTTATCGTAATGATATTATAGTTCATGAAGGTAAATTATCTTCCTTGAAACACTATTCTGAAGAAGTTAAGGAACTGAAAGCCGGAACAGAAGGTGGAATTGGAATTGAGAATTTTAATGATATAAAATCCGGTGATATTATAGAAAATTACATTGTTGAGGAAGTTGAGAGAAAACTTAAATAGGCTTAAGAGGAAATTATGGCCAGAATCCGGATAAAAAGATTGGAGAGTGAACTTTTCAAACTTATTAGTACAACAATCAGTTTCAAACTTCGCGATAATAATCTTACTATGGTTACTGTCACCGGAGTTAGGCTTTCAAATGATCTATCATATCTAAGAATTTATTTTTCTCATTTTGATGAAACTAAAACAGAAGATGTTCTCAGATCTTTAAAGAAAAGCGGCGGTTTTATTAAGAATGAAATCGCTAAAGCAAAATTCATGCGAAAAATACCGGAGCTTATTTTCGAATATGATAAACTGGAAGAAAATGCTCGTGATCTGGATAAAATATTCGCAAAAATTCAAGCCGAAGAAAAGGGAAAAAATGATCATTGAAAAACTATCAGATATCAAGAATATCTTTAGCAAAGCAGTTAAGAATTATACCAAAATCGGCATATTAACCCATAAAAATCCTGATGGAGATGGTTTCCCCGCTTGTTTGGCATTACAAGAAATATTATTGCAGCAGAATATTAAATCGGATGTAGTTTTGGAAGATGAAGCTTCGGGAATTTACGATTTTCTAAATGGATATGAACGGGCTAAAGTATTCTCTGAATACATGATCTATGATCTTCTGATAATTTTGGATTGTCATGAAATAGAACGTATTGGCATTTGTGAACCTCTTATTCCAACAGCAAAAAAAATAATTGCGATAGATCATCACATCTTGAGTGAATCTATCGATGATGCCGATACATATATTAATACTTCAACCGTTTCTGCTGGTGTGATTATCTATAAAATGTTTAAGAATGAGATTGGTGAATTTAACGAACAATCTGCTAATTATATTGCTCAAGCTGTTTATACTACCATTCTTAATGATACAGATAATTTTTTGAACCAGAATGTTGATGAAGAGACATTCTCGATATGTTCCGAACTTATGAAATACAAGATCAATCCGGGAAGAATCACAGAATTATTCCTGCTGAACAAACCTGCCAATGAGATACGTTTTGTTGGTGAAGTACTCTCTACAATCGAGACTTTTGATAATGATCAGATCCTCTTTATGCACGCAACAATTGATATGCTGAGAAGAAACAAAGTTGGTCATGAAGGCAACTCGAAACTTACCCGTTGGGTCAAAGGAATTCATAATGTAAAAGTTGCGGTTCTTTATCATCAGGTTGTTAAGAACAGATTTCGCATCAGTTTACGTTCAAATTATATAAATGTGAACAAAATCGCTGTGAAATACGGCGGTGGCGGTCATGAAAAAGCTTCCGGTTGTGAAATGAAGGGAAGTCTGGAAGAATTAAAAAATACTTTATTACAAGATATTCGGGAACAATTATAAAAGATGTCGGATTTCGGTGTAATATTAATTGATAAACCACCGAACATAACTTCGTTCGACGTTGTAAGAAAACTCCGCAAAATTACCGGCATCAAGAAAATAGGACATACAGGAACACTCGACCCTTTCGCAACCGGACTAATGCAGCTCTGCATTGGAAAGGCAACACGAGTAGTTTCCAAACTTACAGAAAATGACAAGACATATCTTGCAACTTGCCAATTGGGAATTCAAACCTGTACAGGAGATATTACAGGTGAGATCATCAAGCAGGAGGAACCTCCAAAAATCACTAAAGAAGATCTAAACAATATTATACCTGAAATTATAAAAATAACATCTCAAATACCTCATAAATTTTCAGCGGTAAAGATTAATGGCAAGCGGGCTTATGAACTTGCCAGACAAAAAAAAGATGTTGTATTGCAATCACGTCCGATAAAAATTTTGGACTTTAGTATAAAAAAAATTGAAAATAATAAATTAACTTATAAAGCTCACGTCAGCAAAGGAACTTATATTCGTGTTCTTTCGGAAACAATTGCAGAGAAACTGGGAACTATTGGAACAACAATAACCTTGAGAAGAACTAAAATAGGTAAGATTGATTTGAACAAAGCTGTTAAATTAGAAGATCTAAATAGCAGTAACTGGAAAGAGCATCTTATCCCGTTAACTCAAATATTTTCATCACTCACAAAAGTTTATCTCGATCCTGAACAAATGAAATTCTTCCGAAATGGGTGTGATATACAAATTACGCTGAATGATGAAGATGAAGTTATCGTTCTTGACAATGTAAATGATTGTGTTGGATTTGGCTATATTAAAAATGGTTATCTAAAACCAAAGATAGTATTTATATGAAATATTTTAAAGATCAGAAATGCGATTTTGCAAAACCTATTGTAACAATGGGTACATTTGACGGTGTACATCTTGGACACATCAAGCTTCTGGATCGAGTTGTAGAAAAAGCTAAAGAGAAAAACACAAAATCTATTGTGATCACATATTACCATCATCCACTGGAAACAATTCATAAAAAAACATTTCCATATCTGCTTACGGAACGAGATAAAAAAGAAAAACTTATAAAGAATTGTGGAATTGATTGTGTATTATATCTGAATTTCAATGAAAAAATGGCGCAAATGCAGCCGGAAGATTTCTTAAAAAAAATTATCTTAACCGAAATAGGAACGCAGGATCTTGTAGTTGGTCATGACACGCATTTTGGTAATTCACGTGAAGGGAATTATCAATTTCTAAAGGATAGATCCTCAATTTATAATTATAGTATTGAGCTGATAGAACCAGTTAAGATGAATAATCACATTATTAGCAGCAGCCTGATTAGGGATTATATCAGGGAAGGTGATATGCAGTATGCCTCTAAATTGCTGGGCAGGAATTATTCTATTCACGGGTCTGTGCGGTTAGGTCATCGCATTGGAAGAAAGTTAGGGTTTCCCACAATAAACATTCAGCCTCTCGATGCTAATAAGTTGATTCCGTCAATTGGTGTTTATATTTGCGAAGTGCTGGTTAACGGTAAAAAATTTGTTGGTGTAACAAATATCGGCTATTCACCAACTTTGAAGACAACGTGTATTAAAGAGATTGAAACTCATATATTAGATTTTGATGATGATCTTTATCATAAAGATGTTGAAATATGTTTCAATAAAAAATTACGTGAAGAAATGCACTTTAAAAATAAGAATGATCTTATTGAAGCTATTGGAAAAGATGTTCAACAAACACGAGATTTTTTTAATAAGTGATATATATGTTTTTTGCATAAGGGGTATTTTGTTGAGAAAATCAAAAATTGATGTCTTTGCGTCCGGCAGCTGCCGGATGCTGATACAAACGAAGCAATTTCTTAAATTATCAATTGGTTAATAAAATAGATTGCTTCAGCAGAATCCCTCTGGAAGATTCTTCGCAATGACGAAGTAGTTGTTATGTAGAATCCTTAATCATATAACCAAAAGGAGAAAATGATGTTCTTCTGTATAGAATGCGGATCGGAAACTTCAAAATGGAGTGGGAAATGTCCCGCTTGTGGAGCTTGGAACAGCCTGAAAGAAACAACAAGTGTTACCGGAAGAAAGAACAAAAAGAATACAGGTCGTGATCTTTTTGAAAATGAACCAAATAAAAAGCCTCAGAAATTAAAAGATATAAATTACACCGAACAGCAAAGAGCAAAATCCGGCATTGCTGAATTTGACGGTGCACTCGGCGGCGGGATCGTTCAGGGAATGGTCGTGCTTATCGGAGGTGAACCGGGTATTGGGAAATCGACTCTGATGCTGCAGGTTTCAGATCAACTTGCTCACCATGATAAAAGTGTTTTATATATTTCCGGTGAAGAGAGCCAGGAACAGATCAAACTTCGCAGTCAGCGGCTGGATTGCAGTTCCGATAAATTATTCTTATATTGTGCAACCGATTTTGAAGAAGTGGCACAGACAATATTCAACACAGAACCGGATATTGTGATCATAGATTCCATTCAATCTATGTATTTGAATTCATTGGAAAGTGCACCCGGAAGTGTTTCGCAGTTACGCGAATGCACCGGCTTTTTCACACGTATAGCAAAACAGAGAAATATTCCTATCTTCCTAATCGGACATGTAACAAAAGGCGGCATTGTCGCTGGTCCCAAGATCATAGAGCATATGGTCGATACAGTACTTTATTTTGAAGGGGAAACACAGAATCAGTTTAAAATACTCCGTGCAACCAAGAATCGTTTTGGTTCCACAAATGAAATTGGAATATTTGAAATGCTCTCTTCAGGATTA
>JAUVLU010000080.1 GCA_030600585.1 Candidatus Cloacimonadota bacterium
TAAGAAGAACGGTTTTATTTATAGTAAAATATTAACTGTTCGAGGACAAGTAAAACGCAAAACGCAAAGATTTTATTGTAAGAAATGCGGATCAAGCTTTACGCATTTTGGTAGTAAAATCCGTAAGCGAACAAGTGATTATTTAAAAAGACAAGCAGTTCTTGATTTTGTTCTAACAAAGAATTCATTACAAGAAGTGGGGAATCGATATGGATTATCCAAAACATCCATTTTGAATTGGTTGTCTTTAATCTCTGATGAAACGCACTCTTTCAGTATTGATGCCTCAATGTGTAGTGGTGTAATACAAATAGATGGAAAAGAGATCAAACTTGGTGGTCAGAAGAAATCAATCTTATTGTCTATTGATGCCAAAACTAAGCAGCCACTTTCTTACAGAATCAGCGATTGTGAAAACAAACAGACATCTGAGAGTTTTCTTCAATCATTGAAATTGTTATACCCACTTGAAATACGTGGCATCATTAGTGATTTTGGTAGAGGAAAATGCTTTCTCGGCGTAGTTAAAGAAGTCTTTCCACAAATTCCTCATCAGGTTTGTTTAGTTCATTTTATGCGTTATGTTTGGATGTTTATTCCCCGCACTAAGCGTAGTAAATTTTATTTGAGAAACAGGTTATTAGAGAGTATGATCAAGAATGTAATTAAAGCTTCGTCCAGAGAAGAATCAATGTATTGGTTAGATAAGATCAATCATTTCAAGCCATTCTTCTAAAGCAAGTTACCATAACCGGTTTATTAGATCAATTAATAAAAACTACGAGAATCTTACAAAATATTTTGATTATGATTTTCTTAATACTAATACTAATATTATTGAAAACATGATCCGTCAATTGAATAGAAAATTGAAGAATCTTGATGGTTTTAAATCAAGAGAAAAATCTTGATGATTCTATGAACATCTTATTTAGAGGTTAACATGAAAATTTTAGTAATTAGCCACAGTTATCTTAACGCTACCTATTAATTCTTTTAATATCTTCATAGAAATTATTACATTTTTCAATAAGATATTTTTCTTCTAATTTATTCATTTCCTGCCTGGCAAGGATATTCCCCACACCGAGGGAAATGTGCGTTATCGGCTGATTTATTTCGTGGGCAATTCCGGCAGCAAGTTTGCCGAGAGATTCCAATTTAGATTTTCGCGCCAGAAGAAGTTGCTGTTCTTCTCTCTTTTTAAGTTCTTCCTTAACACGTTGTTCCAGAAGTTTGTTCATTTTTTTTATTTCAATTTCTTTATTTTTTTTCTTTACGAGTTCTTCTTCTTTTGCCTTTATTTGCAAATCATTAATTATTTTTTCTTTCTGTAAAAATTCAATTTTTCTCTCTTTTTGCTCAGTCTCCAGTTTAACTTGAATCTCCTTGAGTTTTTTCATACTGCTTTCATCGATCATTTGTTTATGTAGAGTAAAAAAATCCTTATAATATTTGAGAGCCGATTTAAAATCACCGGTTTCTTCGTATGCGGAAGATAGTTCTTGGAATATGTTAAAACGGTGTATTATTAAATCTTTGGAATCAGAAATCGCCAGAGCCTTCTTGAGATATTCAATTTTTCCGGGAAAGTCTTTTTCTTTATGTTTCAGTTTTGCAGAATAAAAATATACTTCGATTTTTTGTGATGGGTCATCTATTTCTCCGCAAAGTTTCAACGCTTTTTCTAATAAAGGAAATGCAAAATCGAATTCTTCAATATTCCCATAAACATCTGACAGAGATAACAAAAACTTAATACTCATAGAATTAGAATTATTCTCTTCAGATAATTTTAAACCTTTTTTAAGATACTTTACAGCATTCGTATCTTTTCTTTCATTTTTATAAGATACTCCGATATTTAGTAATGCATTTTCAATTCCCGGATTATAATGTAGTTTGCCGGCAATATCCAACGCTTTTTTATAATATTCTCTTGCTTTTTGCCATTCTTGTCCCATAAAATACATTACTCCGATATTATTGATCGTATTCAAATAACTTGTACATTTGTGCAAATTTTTGCTATCTAACAATGTTAAAGCTTTTGTAAAAGATTCAAAGGCTTTGTCGGGATTTCCAATTCGGGCATGAGAAATGCCAAAATCGTTTAATGCACTACTATAATATTCCGGATTTTTATTTTTATCAATATTTTTAAGTGCTTTCAGATAAAATTTTACTGCATTATTTAAATTCCCTTTTTGATATAAAAGTTTTGCATATAAATTATAAATGATTCCTTTCTCATATTTCAATTTACTCTTTTTTAAAAGTTCTAACGCTTCCATCAAGTATGATCGGGATTTATCAGGATCGCTTTTTTTTAATGCTTCAATAAGTTCTATTAGAATCTTTAACTTTTCATCACCTTTTGCCAGATTTAATTTTTTTATTAAATCATTTGTTTTATCCATTTATTTTTATCTCCTATTTCCTATAAAACAGGAACACAACATATCCGATATAAAGAATAATGAACATAATAGATTCTGCCCTTCCCAGTTTCCTTTTTTTACCTGTGAACATCGTGATGAAAAGGATGATCGTGATGATTATGAGGAAATAAAAATCGATATTCAAAGAAACAGGATAAACGAGAGGTTTAATAATGGAAGAAACTCCCAGAACCAGGAATATATTGAATAGGTTAGAACCTATCACATTTCCCATTGCCAACCC
>JAUVLU010000023.1 GCA_030600585.1 Candidatus Cloacimonadota bacterium
TTGAGTTCACAGAGAAAAGCTCACAAAATGATACATTTACACAATTGCATATTAAAGACTGTTCTTCATCCGGAAAGGCTGGAGAACCGCAATTACCGGTATATACTAAGTTCATTATTCTCCCTGATCATGGAAATTATGTTTTAGAAAATATTTCATACGATGAAAAGATCATCGAACTGGATAAGGCGGTTTTACCTACCGGTTTTTTTGATGACTGCGAAGTAAATACTGCTGAATATAATAAAGATGAATGGCTCCCTTCGGAGATCGTTACAATAAGTGATCCAAACATCATGGGTGCGTACCGGTTCTCACAGATTGCTGTATCACCTACACAATATAACCCAATCCAAAACAAAATTAGAATTTTAGAAAACATTGAAATCAATATAATGCTGGATGAAGCTGATACAAAAAATCCGAAACTAAAACAAAACAAGATCAATTCATTTTCCGATATAGCCAAATCATTAATTCAAGGAAATGTAATTAATCAAACCATGCAGAATGGACAATATCTCTTTATTATTCAAGATGATATAGCCTCTCTTTTAGATCCGCTATTACGTTGGAAAGAAAAACTGGGTTACAAAACCAGAGTTGCAACTTTATCCGAAACCGGTTATACTGCGGATTCTATTAAAAACTATATCCAAAATGCTTATGATAATTGGGAAATTCCTCCTGAATTTGTTATTCTAATTGGTGATGTTTCAGGTGCTATTCAGTGTCCCGCTTTTTTTGTAGAAGGCTATTGGGAACCATATGCTGTAAGTGATCACAATTATACTCTTCTCGATGGAGATGATTATTTCCCTGATGTTTTTATCGGCAGACTTTCAGTCCAAAGTCAGATGGAATTAATGACTATTATATCTAAAATTATTAATTATGAGCGAAATCCTTTTATGGATATCCCATGGCAGAAACGTGCTTTAATGGTTGGACATATTGAAGAATGGAATGGTTACTCTCAGCGTGAAATTTTGATGGGAATCCGAAACAAACTACTTGATTTTGAATATACCACTGTCGATACATTTATAAGTCCCTGGCAGCAGGGAAATATCCAGCTTGCAAACAAAATAAGTGAAGGGGAATCATTTATATGTTTTCGCGGGGCTGGATCTCCTTCCTATTGGAGTGGTGGTTATGCAGGTCCCATGTTTACGATTGATGATATTAGTACTTTGAATAATGGTTTTATGCTGCCGATGGTTACAAGTATGACTTGCGCCGGTGGTGATTTTGCGTCCGAACAATATACAACATGTTTCGGTGAAAAATGGTTAGCAGCAGGAAGCCCTTCGGTTCCACAGGGAGCAATTGGATTCATCGGTCCAAGCGAACATGATACAAAAGCCTGGTTCAATAATGCAAATGCGATGGGAATTTATCAGGGTGTTACTCAGGAAGGATTATTTCGCTGTGGAGAAATGCTGCTTCGCGGAAAGATGGAATTGTACAACAACTACCCGCATAATCATGCTTGGGGAAGCGCATTAGACTCAGATCAATTCTACTTTTATGTTTATAATCTTCTTGGAGATCCCGGATTGCAAATATTAACTGATATTCCGCAAGAGATCGAACTCATCTTTGATCCGGTTATTCAATCTTCAGTCAATTTTATTGAAGTGCACATCGATATTTTAGGGGATGATCTTTCCGGATTTACGATTGCTATCACATCTGAAGACAGCCTTATAACAACCGGAACTACAGATGCCGGCGGAACTGCAATTATTCCCATTGATCTACCTACCGGCAGCTATGAAGTTACTGCTTCCAAATACTGTTATATTCCAATTACGCATGATCTTGTTGTGGAAGCTGACGCATCTCTTGTATTAGAAAATTTTTCTTTTTCAGATCAACTTGTTTCAGGTTATAATTCTAATTTGGAATTCACTATTGCCAATGCCGGAATTACCGATATTGAAAATATAACAATAATTCCACTGTGTGATAATGATCACATCACTTTCCCGAATAATTCGCTTGATTTGGATATTCTGGAAGCTGGACAGAATTATTCGGGTGAATTTGAAATACAAGTTTCCCAAAGTTGGGTAGATGGAGAGGAGGCACTAATATTTCTGGAAATAACTTCTGACGGCGGAGATTTTATTTTCTTAACTCCGTCGGTAATTGTTTCACCTGAACTTATGGTTTCTGAATTTATAGTGCAGAATTCAACCCAATGCCTTATCCAAAATCAAACGACAAATATTTTAATCGAGCTGCAAAATTGCGGCAATTTTGGTACCGGTAATTTCCAAGCTGAACTGATCTGTACGAATGAGAATGCCATAATCGAGGATGCCTTCAGCAGCTTTGTTAATATTCCCCAAAATGGAACAGGAACCGGTATTTTCTTTGTTACACCAGAAAATGTGAACTCAGGTGAAATTGCTCAATTTGAATTAATTATCACAAACGATTATTCTATTCTACAAAATATCAGCTTCAACTTTCCTATCGGTATTATTGATTCAACCAGTATTACCTTCTCAGAAAACGGTTATTATGCAATTGAATCAGGAGATATTGGAAATTTCAGTGCTCCACAGTATAACTGGATCGAGATAGATCCTGCTTATGGAGGTGACGGATCACTTCTCGATTCCGATCATACAACTATCGATGGATTTACAAAAGTTATTCCCCTTCCATTCCAATTTAATTATTATGGTAATTTCTATGATAATATCTCTATTTGCTCCGAAGGCTACATCTCTATGGAAACAATGCCGCTTGTATTTCATAGAAATCGTAATATCCCATCGGGAGTTGGTCCAGCAGGAATGATAGCACCCTTCTGGGATGATCTTATCGATGGCAGAATATATGTTAAATACGATGTAGAAAACCATTATTTTATTATTGAATGGTCGGATTTTAAAAATGAATTTGATGGAACCAGCGAGATATTCCAGGTTATACTCTACGATCCCGAATTTTATTTCTCAACCAACGAAAATAAATTGATAAAATTCCAATATAAAGAAATAAGTAATACAGACCATGATGAGAATTATGCAACTGTTGGATTAGAAAATTATCAGCAGGATAGTGGTTTATTATTAACTTTCTCCAATATTTATCCAAACACCGTACATGAATTGCAAAATGAGACCGCAATACTTTTTTGCCATAATATTGAGATCGGCATCCCGTTCATAAGTGCTGAACCCGAGAGCTTCTTTTTTTCAGTTACTGCCGATTCCATCTTCACGGTTGATTTTACATTATTAAATGTTTTGGGTTCTTCCGATATTTCATATAATGTTTCATTAGCACACTTTGCAAAAATACCTGATGGGTATCCAACTAATTTCAATGAAGATTTCTCCAGAAATATCGAAAGTAGTCTAATTTTTAATATGACGAATACATACATACCAATAATTCCGATGAACTTCCTTTTTTATTTGATCCATAATGACATCGATGGTGAAGGTGTTTATGGCATTACAATTGACTTCCCACCCGGATTTTATGTGAATAGCGCTACGAATATTGATGAACTGGAATATAATAATGAAACTGGTGACGGAGCAGAAATAAGCTGGGGTTTTGTACCGGGAAATAGCATTATTCCTCCTCCTTCTTCTTCAATCCCGATAAATGTAAATGTGACAATCGATGAAAACCAAACATCTCCGGTTGAGATTGGCTGGTATATCGAAGGAGACGGAACGGGAAGTGCGCCGCATCAGGTAAGCGGTACATTCACGGTTAATCCGACCGGTGACAATTATCTCTGGATAACTTACCCAAACGGCGGAGAAACAATTGTTCCCTCGATACAAGATACACTTTTGTGGGATAAATACGGTGATGCGGAATATGTGCAGATAGAACTAAGCAAAGATAATATGGCAAGCTGGCAGATAATTGATGATCAGGCAGAAAATTCAGGGTTGTATCCATATATATTTGATGGTCCGCTCGCCGATGAGTGCAGGATCAAAATATCAACCCTTGATGGAGAGAGCTATGATTATTCCGATGAATCTTTTAGCATTTCAGCCTTTAATATCATCTACCCGGAAGAGGGTTCAATACTCTCTTATGGAACAATTGATACATTAATATGGCAATATACCGGAAATTACGATAATGTGCAGATCGAGATTTCTGTGAATAACGGATATTCATGGGAATCAATAAGTGAAATTGCTGAAAATACCGGTTCATTTGTTTATTCGGTTCAAGGACCTCCTTCCGAATTCTGTTTATTCCGAATTAGTAATACAGCCGGCACAGTACAAAATACATCAGGAACTTTCACGATAGTAGATTCACCAGTTGATTGGCTGGAAATAGAAAATACGTCAGGGAATATTCCGGCAGGTGGGAACGATATTAATTCCTTTACAATCTCCTCCGATGGATTGATTCTTGCAACTTACGTTGCAGTTATTAAGGTTATTACAAATATTGGACAAATTTTAAATATTCCAATCACGCTGGAAGTATATTCAACAACACCTCCAATAGAGCATTATAAACTCAGTCAGAATTATCCAAATCCATTTAATCCGTTCACAAAGATCGACTATGAAATTCCTATAGCCGGTAAGATCACAATAAAAGTGTATAATATCAGGGGACAATATGTTAAAATGCTTATTAATGAGCAAAAGGAACCGGGAAGTTATTATACCTATTGGGATGGAACCGATGACAAAAACCGCAAAGTAAGCTCAGGAGTTTATTTCTATCAACTCGAATCAAGCAAATCTACAAAAACAATGAAGATGATTCTTATCAAATAGGTTTGCACCAATTTGGAGAGAAACCGCAGGAAGAATTGATTGAGATCAGAAAGCAGAGATCAGAAAGCAGAAAGGATAAAGTAACTCAAAGCTCCTGCTTTGAGAAAAGGAAATTCGGCTTCGTTTCCAACTACACCGTGATAAGATGCCGCAGAAAGAAATGTTGTCATCCTGAGCCCCGAAAATCGGGGAAGGATAGCGAGAGCATAAGATGCCGCAGAAAAAATTGATTGAAGATATACGATTTGAGATTTACGAATTACGATTAACGATTTGAGAATGAAAAATCTGTCTTTCTGAACCCCATCCCAAACCCTTCCCCTTAAACTAATGGAAAGGGAGTTTTACTCGTTACCCCGGTATTTGACGGATGGTTTTGAACCTAACAATGGCTAATTGAACCGCTTCGACTCGACGTTTCTTTTTCGAGTCGAAAAGCAGAATTATTTTTCTAATTGACACTTAATAATAATATTTACAAATTCGGTTTTGTATTGTTGTTTTTGATTTTAAATAAAACGAAATTTAATAATTTTATTGGAGGTGTGAATGAATTATAATTTTTTTAAAAAGAACAAAAGCATATTGTTATTATTTTTGTCCCTATTATTAATTAGCTGCAATTTTAATCCATTCCAAAGCGATGAAGATATTTGGGATGGCAAAGTTTACACCATTCCCGAATTATTTGATAGCGGCATTGCGCAGGATGGTAATACTTATCTTGTTGAAGGTTATATTTTTGAACTTAATTATTCTCTTGAATATGAAGACTTTCTATTATTTCCTGAAATCAATACACGTAGAGACACAACCTATCACAATATAGACATAAATGTTGTGAGTAATGTAAATTCAATTTTTAACAAGATTGTTAATGCTTTTGAGAATACTGAAGAAGAATGGATTCAAGTTACTATCAGGGGAATAGCAAAGGAAATTACAATTTACGGTAATGGTTGGTCAGACAATATTTTTATTATGGAGATTGATGCTGTTAGAATCAACGATTAAAAATAAGGACGTGGTGTGCAAATGTTAAGTACATTTTTAAAGGAGAATATTGATTTGAAGCTAAGTTATTTGATAATTGTTGTGATTACAATTTTAGGGAATCTATTTTGTGAAGAAGAATTATTACAAATTAAAAGTCCGCATAAAAATCTCGAAGACAACGTTGATGTAAAAATTATGGATTTGGTTTATCCTCAAAGCGCTATTATTCCTATGATTAATACTGAATTCAATGATTCATTGAAATTTCTAATTCCATCAAATGAGATATTAAAGAGTTATGATTTTAATTTACAGCAAATAATTTCTTTTAATCTTAATAACTTAGAAAACAATAAAGTATATTCTTTTGCTAATTACAACAAATTGAGTTATTTTAAATCATCAGATTTCCTTTACATTGATATTGATAACGATAATACTCCCGAAGTTTTCTGCAAAGCTGAAGCGCCTTGGGGTGGTGGTGGAGAATATTGTACAATTTACTGGAAAAAAGATAAAAATTATTATAGATTAGAAAACGCTTTCTGGGGAACTATTGAAAGAATTATTACAGCAAATAATACCGTGGGTACATTAATTACCAAATATAAATCTCTTACTTCTTGGAAAATTTATGAAATAAGCATGCCTTCATACAACATAATAAAAAATATTTTCTATAGTAGAATAAATATTCCATTAGAAACCGATGGAATGAATGGGAAAAAGTTTCATACAATTAATCCACCTGTATTACTTAGAGTCTGGCCTGAAAGAATTGATTCGGGTTTCTTTGATCCTCTAATTCAAGATCGTAATAATGGTAATGTTCAAGCCATTATAAAGAGCAAATGTACGGGTTTAGCGTATTGTAAATTTGTTGATTCAAATAATAAAATATGGTATTTAGTAATTATACAAGTTAACCAACTTCCAATCTGGCACACATTTAGAAATATTGAAGGAAATGGTGAGCATCTTATTGGTTGGTTAAATGAAGAGTTTATTCGTTTTGATGAGTAAATAATGCACTTAACATGTGCACCTGCAGTAGGTGTTATCAGTCCATTTCACCTGAATCGTACCGATTCAGGTTTGGTCGGTTTGTTCGGTCGTGATCGTTCCGATCCCGCCGCACACGCCAAACATTAACCAACCTTCCGCTTCGCTCCATGTTGTAACGAAAGTCAGCTTCTTAACCCTTCATAAGTGATTCAAAATAGGCGGGAATTTTTGTTGTAAATGTCATCTTCTCTTTTGAATGCGGATGAGTGATCGTGAGGGAAGCTGCATGAAGCATGAGCCGTTTAATGCCCTTTTCCTTTACTCCATATTTCTTGTCGCCAGCTACTGCACAGCCTTTGTCAGCGAGATGGACACGAATCTGATTTTTTCTGCCGGTTAGCAGATCTACTTCCAAAAGACTGTATTTTGCTGATTCTCTAATAACTTTATATCCGGTTTTTGCAAGCTTGCCTTTTTGAGGGTCATCAACAGAATACATTTTATGAACACTATTTTCTGCAAGATAGGAAGTAATTATTCCCTCTTTCTCCGGCATCGTTCCATGTATCAGAGCATAGTACTTTTTTTCAAATCCCTGCCATTCTTCCTGAAGATAACGTTTGGCTTTCTCAGTCTTAGCAAACACAATAACCCCGGAAGTATCTCTATCTAAACGATGCACGATAAAAATTCGTCTTCTCGATTTCTGATTCCCTTTACGCACGTATTCATTCAAGAGATAATAAGCTGTTTTGTCTCTCACTTTTTCGCTGCTCACCGTAAGCAGACCGTTCACCTTATCCACCACAATTATATCCCGATCTTCATAAAGAATTGTAAGCCCTTTCGGCTGGTATCTTTTGGGTGGTCTTTTAAATTGTTTTATACTTTCCTGCATAATGATTATTATTCCTTAATTCATTTTTTATCTTGCTATACAAAAGTTATTTATAAATCCATGAGTCAAGCGATTTGATCTGTTAAATTCCAATTCGATAAATTCCTTGTCATGATTAATAAATTTTAAATTTTTGTTTTAAAATTAAAATATATGAGTTCTGCAAAATTGAGTGTGTTTGTAGTATTGCTTTAGTTTGTCTTTGCGAGTTTTATCAGCCTCAGGCTGATTTCTTCCTGCTATTACAAACGAAGCAATCTCTTATGTTGAGAGAAAGGAAAGAAGTGATTGCCACGTCGCTTCACTCCTCGCAATGACAGAAAGAGTTTTGCAGAATTTAAAAAGGAGAATAAATCATGGCTTATGATTTTCAAAATAGGAATTTCTTAAAATTATTGGATTTCACACCGAAAGAGATCAATTTTCTGATCGATCTTTCTTTAAAGCTTAAAAAGGCAAAATATGCAGGAATAGAGCAACCGGTTTTAACCGGTAAGAACATCGCACTTATCTTTGAAAAATCATCTACAAGGACAAGGTGTGCCTTTGAGGTTGCAGCTCTTGATCAAGGTGCTCATGTAACATATTTAGGACCCAGCGGAAGTCAGATAGGAAACAAGGAGACAATGAAAGATACCGCCCGCGTGTTGGGAAGAATGTATGATGGTATTGAATATCGCGGCTTCGGACAGGACATCGTGGAAGAGCTGGGAAAATATGCAGGCGTTCCTGTTTGGAACGGGCTTACCACCGAATTTCATCCAACTCAGATCCTCGCAGATTTCCTAACTGCCAAAGAACATTTGAATAAACCTTTTAACGAAATGGTTTTTACTTATGTAGGTGACGGCAGAAATAATATGGGTAATTCTCTCATGGTCGGCGGTGCTAAATTAGGAATGGATTTTAGAATTGCAGCTCCCAAAGAAGTACAGCCGGATGCTGAACTAATAGATAAGTGCAACGAAATAGCAAAAGAAACCGGTGCTAAGATCACTGTCACAGATAACATCAAAGAAGGTGTAAACAATGCCGATGTGATCTACACAGACGTTTGGGTTTCTATGGGAGAGCCGGCAGAAGTCTGGGAACAAAGGATCGATCTGCTCAAAGATTACCAGGTAAATACAGAAATGATGAATATGACTGGAAACCCAAATACGATATTTATGCACTGCCTGCCTTCATTTCACAATACAAATACAAAGCTTGGAAATGAAATATTTGAAAAATTCGGACTTGCGGAAATGGAAGTCACAGATGAAGTTTTTGAAAGTGAAGCATCTGTTGTTTTTGATGAAGCTGAAAACAGAATGCATACTATAAAAGCTGTTATGGTTGCTACTTTAGGTAGATAAATGGTTATCCCTGCTGAACAAAAGTTCGGCAGTGTAACATAATTTATGAAAGATTGTGAAAGTAAAATAAAAAATATCATCCTGAGTTTTACCCGCCGGGGCGGGGATTCTGCTTTAGCTGAATTGTATCGAAGGATATATCTTAATAAAAAACACTTCGATACATCCAGCAGGGATTTTTTATGTATGAAGAAAACTCATCTATTCTTTTTAATCCTTCTTATTCCAATCTTGTTGAATTCTTATATTTTTGAAGTTGATACAACCGAATCACTAATTTTTTTTTCCTCAGTTCTCGCTCTCGATCTGAGTAATAATTATTTTGATAGACAGCTCATAAAAGCTCCAACCGAATTAGAACTGAATGCTTTAAGCCAGGATGATGTTCCATTCTTCGATAAAATTGCGTTCCAACCCTATTCATCAACATTAAAAGGCTACAGCAATTATGCGGCATATCTTGCAACAGGTTCTACTATTTATTGTTTATACGAAAGTGATAGAAGGGTTTTATTGAATAATCTCTTAGTTTTCAGTGAGATCATGATAGTTCAGAGTGCAATTGTAAAATGGACGAAAACCCTTACCCATCGCTATCGACCGTTCGTGTATGATGAAGATGTGTCATATAGTAAAAAAAAGCAACGAAACAGTCAGCATTCATTTTACTCGATGCATAGCTCGACAGTTTTCGCATCAGCAACATGCGGTTATTATTACTACTTCCAAAAGTATGGGCATAATATTTTAATAGGTTCACTTCTTTTTGGAACTGCCGGTGCAACTGCAATATTACGGGTTGCTGCAGCTCAGCATTTCCCATCGGATGTTGTGGTAGGTGCAATTGTTGGAAGCGGAATAAGTTATGTCATCTGTAAATATCATCAGAATAAAAAATTAAAATTATCTTTCGGATATGATTCTATAGATATAAGTTATAGATTTTAGGTTAGTAACGAACCTTTTTCACCGCTAAGAACGCAAAGACGCAAATTTGAAACTTAATTTACCAATGACCAATTTAATCTTCGTGAATTTCGCGGCTGATTATTTTTAACAACGAATCCGTCTTCGTCCCGATTTTCGGGACTACGCCGTGACAGGCAAAAACTAACAAGAACAAACTTTTTTGCCACTAAGAACACTAAGTAACGCTAAGAATATTGCTCTTTATCTTTTACCTTTTTGTTTTTCTCAAAGCAGGAGCTTTGAGTTACTTTTGCCTTTTACTTTTTTCCTTGATCCTTGCTTTCTCCTTTCTCCTTTCTCCTTTCTCCTTTCTCCTTTCTGATTTCTGCTTTTTGCTTTTTGCTTTCTGCTTTCTGCTTTTTACTTGAATGAATTAAATTCAATTTTGTTGAGTAATCTGTATTTGACAAATAAACTCTCATTTAAAAGCTGTTTGTTAGTGAGGTAGTTATTGAGTAAGAATATAATTTCGATTGAAGAATTGAATAAATCATTCGCTGAGAAATTGATCTGTAAAAACAGTTCATTTGGAATATTCGAGAATGAGAAGATCGGATTAGTTGGAATAAACGGATGCGGTAAATCAACGCTTTTAAAACTTCTAATTGGAATAGAGCCTGCTGATTCGGGAAATATCACATTCCGCAAAAATATTCGTACCGGTTATCTTCCTCAGATTCCTCAGCTTAATGCAGAAAACACAATTTATGAAGAAATATATTACAGTGATCATCCTCAATTTGATCTATTACAAAAATATTATAGGATCCTCAAAAGACTTGAAACAGAACCATCACCGGCTGTAGAAGAAGAACATCACCGCATCATCAAAGAAATTGAAATTAGAGATGCCTGGAAGATCGAAGTTAAAGCAAAGAGTATCTTAGATAAATTTGGGTTTAGCGATATAAATCAGAAGATATCAACTCTCTCCGGCGGGCAGAAAAGACGTATCGATCTTGCTAGAGTATTGATGGACGAACCGGATATACTGCTGCTGGATGAACCGACCAACCATCTTGATATTGATACTATCGAATGGTTTCAGAATTATCTATCCAATTACAAAGGTACGATCTTCTTTGTAACTCACGACCGTTATTTTCTGGACGCAGTTTCCAATAAAATAATTGAAATGGATAATGGACAGATAAACTTTTATAAAGGGAATTATTCATATTATCTTCGTAAAAAAGAGCAGCAGGATATTGATGTTAAGAGGAAGGAAACTCGACGCAAAGCTCAATTGAAAAAAGAACTCAAATGGCTTCAGCGTGGTGCGAGAGCAAGAACTTCCAAGCCAAAAGACCATCTTGACAGGGTTAAAAAATTGATTGATAAATCTTATCTATCCGAGAATAAAGATCTCAATATTTCCTTCAAAACAAAGCGTCTCGGGAAAACCATTTTAGAGATCAGGAATATTTCTAAACAATATGATGATAAAGTTCTTTTCACTAATTTCAATCATAATTTTCAAAAACTGGAGCGGATCGGGATCATCGGGGCTAACGGATGCGGGAAAACAACTCTTCTGAAGTGCATCATGGAAGAGATCGATCCGGATAACGGCTCAATTAAAATTGGAGTTAATACCTCTTTTTCATATTTTCAGCAGAATATTGATGAATTCGATAATGATCAAACTGTTCTAAATTACATTCAGGATTTTGCGCATAATATTCGCACGGCTGATGGAATTCTTCATTCTGCCTCTGAAATGCTGCAGCGTTTCCTTTTTGACGGCAAGATGCAGCAGAGTAAATTAGAAAATTTATCCGGCGGAGAAAAGAAACGGCTCTACCTTTTACGCTCTTTGATGTTCGGAAGTAATTTTATTATCCTCGATGAACCAACAAATGATCTCGATATTCGCACATTGGAAATATTGGAAGATTATCTCGATGCATTTAAGGGCTGCATTATTGTCGTTTCGCATGATCGATATTTCCTGGATAGGTTAACAGACTACCTCTTTATTTTCGATGAAGATAGAATAATAAAATTCCCTGGAAATTATTCCGATTTTTTACTGGTTAAAAAATATCGTGATGAAGAGAAAAAAAAAAATAAATCTGAAAACAAAAAGCAAAAAATAAAAAAAGTATCAAATAAACTAAGCTTTAATGAAAAACGTGAAATAGAATTGATCGAGAAAGCAATAAAAAATATAGAAGATCAAATTTTATTATTAAATAACAAAATTGAAAAAGAAGCCTCAAGCCTCTCCCCTGCTGATTTCAGGGAGATCACAAATAAATTGGAAGAATTAAAAGTAAGAATGGATGAACTCGAATTTCGCTGGTTGGAATTGGATGAGAAGAATTAGGAACGAATCCGTCTTCGTCCCGATTTTCGGGACTACGCCGTGACAGGCAAAAACTAACAAGAACAAACTTTTTTGCCACTAAGAACACTAAGTAACGCTAAGAATATTGCTCTTTATCTTTTACCTTTTTGCTTTTGATCCTTGATCCTTGCTTTTTGCTTTTACCTTTTTGCTTTTCTCAAAGCAGGAGCTTTGAGTTACTTTTACCTTCTTCCTTGATCCTTGCTTTTTCCTTTTTGCTTTTTGCTTTTTCCTTTCAATCTCCAATCTCCAATCTCCAATCTTTTTCTCTGTGCCTTTGTGTCTCTGTGTTTAATTCTTTTAAAAACCTTTAATTTTATCCTTTAATTCCTTTATTCTCGATCTTCTCAGCATTTTTTCTTCCAGCTCTTTTCTTAGCTGCACAACATCATCCTCTACACTTGCCAAGACATCACTTGCTTTATGAAAATCTAAAATTCCAACATCCATTAATTTGGGCTTAATATAGATATCTGGAGTTTTGATCTTCATTTGATATTTTATAATAGAATCTTGCAATATTTCAAAACTAGTCATAATATTATCAAATAAATTTGGTGCTTTTACTTTTTCCGGAATGCTCAGATTTCCCGAAACATCGATTGCAATTGTAATATCACATTCATCCTGGATAATATCATACGGCAAATTATTTGTAATACCACCGTCTATTAAAACCATATTATCCATAATTACAGGTTCAAATACAGCAGGAATAGACATACTGGCTCGAATTGCCGGAATGAGTTCACCTGAATCAAAAATGATTTGTTTCTGTTCCCAATAATCTGTTGCTACAATTTTCAAAGGTATTTTCAACTCTTCAAAAGTTTTTACCGGTAGATTCTCTTCAAAGAATTTTTCAACTCTCTTTCCATATAGAAAACTTGTATTCTTAAAAAATGAAATATCGATCATTTTGTGGATATTTTCAAATTTTTTATAATATTCTTTTATATCGGTTATTTTATCATCAACGAATTTTTCTAATATATTTCCATCTTTCCCGCTCGAAGTAATTTCTTTTTCTGTTTTCTTGCTACTAATATCAATTGTGTCTAAAATATCATTGATTTCTTTTCCCGATAATCCTGAGGCATACATTGCACCAATAATAGCGCCAATGCTTGTTCCGGAAATTATGGAAGGTTTCAAGTTCATTTCATCTAAGACCTTAAGGAATTCAATGTGACAGATCCCTCTTGCTCCACCACCGCCAAGTGTTAATCCGATTTTTTTCATAATTTCTTTCCAACCTGTTTTTCAATATTAATTCGAATTCTAAAATAATTATCTACTGCCAGCTTGACAACATATTTCTATTCACAATTTTGGAAACAAGTAAGTTTTGCAAAGGAGAAAGTATTTTGGATAAAAAACCAATTGGTATTTTTGATTCAGGTGTAGGTGGATTAACCGTATTCAAAGAAATTCGCAAACGATTCCCCTACGAAGATATTATATATTTTGGTGATACTGCTCGAGTTCCTTACGGACCGAAATCCCGGAATACTGTTATTGAATATTCTATTCAGAATGCACGATTCCTGATCCAACAAGGAGCAAAGATCATTGTAATAGCCTGTAACACTTCTTCTGCAACCGCACTAACGCAACTTCAAAAATTACTTCCGGTTCCGGTTCTCGGTGTTATCGAACCGGGTGCTCTCTCCGCCGTTAAAATGTCCGTCAGCAAACGCATTGGTGTAATTGGAACGGAAGGAACTATTCGCAGTCAGGCATATTCCTCCGCAATTTCCAAACTGGATAAAAGCTGTATTGTATTCAGCAAACCATGCCCTCTATTTGTTCCACTTGCTGAAGAAGGCTGGCAAGATCATGAAGCAACCCGGCTTACAATTAAAGAATATCTTACTTCTCTTCTACAGAATGATATTGATACTCTGGTTCTGGGCTGCACTCACTATCCCATTCTTAAAACTGCAATTCAACAATTTGCAGGAGATAAAGTTACACTTGTTGACAGTGCTAAAACCGTTACAGACAAACTTGATGATATCCTGCCAAATAGAGAATCCAAAAAAATTGGAGAAGATCATTTTTATGTAAGTGATAATGAAGAAAAATTCAATAATATTGCATCAAAAATACTTGGTATGAATATAGATAAATTGATAAAAGTTAGACTTGGTGAAGGCTGGTTTCTATAATAATGGAAAAATTTACAGAGTTAGCCTTTAATATAATAAATAATTTATTAAAAATACAAAAAAATGATGTCATCTCTATTTCCGGTGAAATTCATAATGGCAACAACTCCAACGAACCGCTCATCGAATTACCCTTAATAGAGGAATTGGCTGTTGCCATAAGAAAACGAAAGGCATTCCCCGTTCTCGAGATGTCCACCGAAAAACTAAAAAAACGTTTTTTTGCAGAAATGCCGGATGAGGTATTCTCCGTTCCACCAAATTATTACAAGAGTTGGATAAATGCGATAGATAAATTCATTGAGATAAGCTGGGAAAGTTATTCCAGCGATTTTCATGAAACTTCAGACAAACAGTTAAAACAATTTAAAGATTCAACAAACTCTATTATGCAGCATCTTTTCCAACAGAAAAAGAAGATCATTTTCCTCAACTTCCCCACACAACAACTTGCAGAATATATCGGTACAGATTATCAAAAACTTGTTGATACTTACATTGATGGTGTAAATTGCAATTATAATCTGTTAAAAATTAACGGTGAAGAATACCGCGAACAATACTTCTCATTTTCTAATTATCGTATCACAACCCATAGTGAGACATTGGCTATTAAAATAAACAGAGATAAACCTATTCTTTTTTCCGGTGATACTTCTGAACACCAAATAATAGTTTTACCTACCGGGATCATTGAATTCCCAATCAAGCGTGAGAGTATGAACGGTATCTATTTTGCCGAAAAAATATATTATAAAGAACGTAATTATAATAATGTAAAAATTAAATTTGAGAATGGATCAATACGTTATGTTGCCTTCAAAGAGGATAAAAAGGGAAATTTCCATTTGCAGAATGAACTTATAAACAGTGATGAACTGTGCTTCCTGACTCTTGGGTTCAATCGAGACATCAAAGAATACACAAATTATTTTTCTTATGACCGCTGTATTGATGGTAATATATCGATGAAATTCTTTGATAAAAATTCTAAACCGATATTTCTTTCAAATATAAATAGTAAAATAGATAAAGAAAATAAATAATTATGCATTCTAATTAAATAGGAGAATTATTTTGGCTAAACATATTTTTGTAATTGGTGGAGTTTTATCTTCGTTGGGAAAAGGAATAGCAGCTTCTTCAATAGGTTTACTTTTAAAGAAGATGGGATATAAAGTAGTAATGCAAAAATTTGACCCATATTTAAATGTAGATCCCGGAACAATGAGTCCATTCCAACATGGAGAAGTTTTTGTAACTGATGATGGCGCAGAAACAGATCTCGATCTGGGCCATTATGAGAGATTCATTGGTAATCCTCTGAATAAAAACTCCAATTCAACATCAGGTCAGATCTATGAAACTGTTCTCAAGAAAGAAAGACGTGGTGACTACCTGGGAAAAACAGTTCAGGTAATTCCTCACATAACCGATGAAATAAAAAGGGTTATTACGGCTATTGGAAAAGAAAATGATATTGTTATAACAGAGATTGGTGGAACTGTTGGTGATATTGAAAGCCTGCCCTTTTTGGAGGCTGTCAGACAGTTCCGAATGGATGTAGGCATGGAAAATTCTCTCTTCATTTTCCTTACTTATGTTCCATATATAAAAGCTGCCGGTGAGCTTAAAACAAAACCTACTCAGCATGCAACAACGAAATTACGAGAGATTGGAATTCAACCCGATCTTTTACTTTGCCGTTCGGAAATGCCATTGAATGATGAAATCGAATCTAAAATCTCACTCTTTACAAATGTACCGAAAAGCCGAGTTATAAATGCTTATGACGCTTCTACTATTTATGAAGTGCCAAAAATTCTTATGGAAGCTAAAATTCATGAGAGAATTTGTGAACATCTTCACTTAAGACAGCGTAAGATCGATTTTTCTGATTGGGATAGAATTATAGATGGCATAAAGAATTCTACTGAGGAAGTTGAAATAGCAGTTTGTGGAAAATATGTCGAACATCAGGATGCTTATAAAAGTGTTTGGGCAGCTCTTATCCATTCAGCAGCAGCTAATAAGTTGAAACTTATAATTAAATGGGTTGATTCTGAAAAGATCAGCAGTAAGAATGATATTGAGAAGAATCTATCTGGCGTAGATGGAATTCTTGTTCCAGGTGGTTTTGGGAATCGCGGTATCGATGGAAAGATAGCTATTGCAGGATTTGCCAGAGAAAATAAAATCCCATTCTTTGGAATATGTCTTGGTATGCAGATCGCTGTAGTTGAATTCATTCAGAATGTATGCGGATTAACAGAAGCTTACAGCAGCGAGTTTATAGAAGATTGTGAACATCCGGTGATTCATCTTATGGATGATCAGAAATACTTAGAAAAAATGGGTGGCACAATGAGATTAGGTGCTCAACCTTGTGTACTCAAAAATGATTCTTTAGTAAATAAAATATATAAGAAGACAGAAATCTCTGAAAGACACCGGCATAGATATGAATTCAATAATAAATACAGAGATATCATAGAAAAAAAAGGAATGAGGATCGTTGGAACTTCACCTGATAATTTGCTTGTAGAAGTGGTTGAGATCCCTGATCACCCATTCTTTATTGCTGTTCAATATCATCCTGAATTCAAATCTCGACCCGATAACCCTCATCCGATTTTCTTTGAATTCGTAAAAGCAGCAGGGAAGAAAGGGAAAAAGTAATGTTTGGCACCTGCCACGTTAGCGATAGCGTTGTGGAGGTGTTTGTTATGGGAATTTCATCAGTTTTTCTTATACAACTCAAGATCAATTTTATTAACTCCTTCTTCTTTATCAAATCTTAGAAATCCAAAATTATTATTAGTTTCAACAATATTAAAGACATATTGATACCTTAACATTTGAAAGCTATTTAAATCATAAATTTCACTAAAATAATGATCTTGAATATATCCTGAATAGTGTTGTTGGATTGTATATAAAAGATAATGGTTTTGCATTGTTAACTTATCTTTATATAGATTTGTATGTGGATATATACCAATCAAATTTTGAGTTTTATCAGTTCTATAATCAAATTTATAAATTACTTCTTCATCACCTAATTTACCATAAATATAAAGGAGGTCGTCTTTTTTATTGAAGACTGCATTGTAAGTTCTCTCACAACTTGTAGGAAGATTCACTTCTTTTAGCATAGTTTTATTAATTAAATCAAAAAATACAATCTTCTCATTTTCCGAATTACTTCTAACATTAAAAACCAAGAAATCATCAAAAACATTAAGATATTTAATTGGGACGTGTTTCATAAACTCAATGCTTAAATGTGGTTGTTGATGGATTACAGAAAAAGAATTAAACTCAATATTATATTCTACAATTTCGGATTTTTCCCCTTTTAAATCAGGATTCAACCAAATAATTGATTTCTCATTTATAGAAATGAAGAGGTTGTTTGAATAATCATCTTTAAGACTACAAATTATTTCTGATTTAATAATCTTGATTTCTTTGCTCTGTATATTGTATATATAAATATCTTTTAGTTTATGGGTATCATCATTTTTTGATACGACAAACACAATGTATGAATTATTATTACAATACTCACTGATTTGTTTATTATCCCCATCAAATGATATTATTTCATTTGCAATTGATGAAGTTGATATATCGTATTCAATCAATTTGGAATAGTCATCAATCCAATTTTGATTTATTAAAAATAAACTATTGCTTTCTGATAAGTATTGGTCAGAAATAATCAGTCTATAAGGCATCTGAAATTTGTCTGTAAAAGTGTGACTATAATTTGCTTTTACAGTATCATTTGCATAATATCCTGATTGATAGTTAATAGTAGAACAGCTACATAAAACGAATACGATAACTATTAGCACTAAATTCTTCATACTTTACCCCAATTATTATTTACTAAAAATCTCATTTATTTTGTGAAATCCTAGATTATTCAATTTCTTTAAATTCTAAGTATTTATTATAGTTAATTCTATGAAAACCTATTTGGGAGAGTTCATCTTCAGTTACAATTTTTAAATTTCTATCCGTTATTGAAATAATACTCTTTCGCTTAATTGTGTATAAAGTTTTTTCATTCTCTACGTAGAAATTATTCTGATCAACACTTATAAGTTTACCATTTATTGTGTTACTCTCATTAATATTGAAGGTTAAAAAACTTATTGGTAATGTTTTAATCACTTGCTCATATTGTTTCTGTTGAACATCTTGCACGGAAATTTCTTTTATTGTTATTAAGTCTTTTTCGTTTTGCTGTAAGTAAACATTAATATTATGGATAATTTCAGAAATCGAATTTTTAAGTGCTGTGGAAAGAGCTTTGACCATATCTGTTGCATATTGTTCTTGTAAATCAGATGAATTAAATCTTGTAAAATTTTGATTTTTTCTTTTCTGTTTTTCTTTTGTGAAACCTTTTTGAATAACTTTTTTTGTATATACTAAATTCTCATTATTTGTTAAAATCATTGTTAATTGACATTCTGCAACTGCGGGATATGCGATATGTGTTTGTTCACCCATAAAAATGAATTCACCATTTACATTTAATTCATCAATAATGATATCCAACTGATATTTTTTCATGTTGAAATTATTATTTGAATCAGGATGATCCATAAGAAAAATAGCAGAACGATTTATCATCTCAATTAAATTATCATGGACAAAAGAAGGAATGTCTTCGTTTATAAGATCTTCATCAATGAAACAACTATATTTTTCCCAATCATAATATATTATTGGTAAACTTTGTTTAACAATATTAGTAGAATCAATCATAGTAGATTTACTAAATTCTATATTGTTAATTGATATTAAAACATTTTTCTTTTCAGTAATAATTTCACTATCATATTCAAATTCAAGTGACTTATTATATTTAGTTAGATTTGAATATAATGTCTCATTATATGAACATCCGAATACTCCTATGAATATAATTAGCAACACAATAATTTTGAATTTAAGCATTTCACTAATTTTTACGATTTTTTTTATCTTCATTTCATAACCTCATTTTTTTTCTTATCTAATTTCGCATAACATATACACGCTGCGTCAATTTTTTTGTTGTACATAACTAACCTATAGTTACAGTATTTTTGTTGTACAATAACTTTTGCTTTTATTCTTCTTTGTTTTTATAAAATCTTGTGGTTGGATATGCCAGCTCAATATTCTTATTCTTGGCAAATTCCGATAAGATATCTTCCCAGATAGCTTCGGTGTAACCCCGTCGGTTTCTGGTTTCGCATAAATGGCGAATTGTAAGTTTTACTCCATGATCAACAACGCTCGTATAAACTATCGGTGTTAATTCCTTATAATATATCATATATTTTTTTGCAGCTCTCTTAATCTGATTCTCCATTCTTTTAGAGATATTCTCACCTTTATTGTTGGCAATTTCCAGCAGGATCTTTTTAGCTTTTTGCCAATCACTTTCAAAGGTAACAACAACTTCTATTTCATTCCAGAGATATTTGAAACCTTTATCATAATTTGCCAGATCTTGTGTAAATATTTTACCATTCGGAATATGAACTATTCTGCCTGTACTCTGATCTGCATGAACCCAGTTCCCGATCTCCAGAAGTGTGAATTCAAAGAAGCTTTGATCTATAACATCACCGGCAAATTCACCGATCTGAACCCTGTCACCCACATTAAAAGGACGCCTCGAAATAATATAAAACCAACCGGCAAAATTCGCCAAAACATCTTTTAGAGCAATAGCAACACCGGCAGAAAGCAATCCTAAATAAGTAATCAGAGATTGTGCACCTCTAAACCATATCCGACCCACAAGAATAATAACAATGAAAAAAGTAACGGAATTTATCAATTTACGCCAATGATATTGGGTTTTAACATCGGAAATATTCTTATTGATAAGTTTAACTATCAATATCTTGATCAACCAGATAATAATGATCAATGCGATCGATTCAATGAATTTAATCATAAATGGTGAATTGATGTAGGGAATGCTTTGAAAAATGCTTTTTATATATTCCAGTAATTCTGTCATTAATCACTCCTGAAATTCTTGATCAATCGGATTTCTACTCTCCTGTTCTTCTTTCTGTTAATAGTAGAATCGTTAGGAACAAGTGGTTTAAATTCGCCATATCCCATTGCCTGCATCTGCTCCGGCGGGAAAAAGTTATTATCCATAAAGAATTTCACTACATTCAAAGCTCTTGCTGATGAAAGTTCCCAATTGGAAACGAAACTACCACTGAATATGGGAACATTATCGGTGTGGCCTTCTACCCGAACCTGCCATCCTGGCTCACCCTTTATCCTATTCTGAATATTTCTGGCAACTTGAGCAAGTGTACGCAAAGATTCCCATTTCAAAAGAGCTTCTCCCGTATTAAATAATACTTCTCCCGGAATTGTAATAACTTGTTCATTTACATCTAAAAGAGAATCTAATTTAGCGAGTTCCATCAAACGTTCATTTTGCTCTACTATCTGTTTATTCTGTTCAACAATTTTTCTATTTTTTTTATAGTCCATTGTTACATAAAAGAATACAAAAAAGACCAGAAGCAGTGCCATCAGATCTGCAAACGGGACCATCACATCCAACAAGTTCTGATTCTCACTTAACTCGTCGCTTATATCCTGAAACGTACTTTGCATTGAATATTTTTTATCAATAAGTATATCTTCTGTCATCAATGTAAATATCCTAATAATTTTTCTTTGATCTTATGAGAGTTTTCTTCTTTCTTAATTGAAATTATCCCTGCGATGATTATATCTCTTATTCTTGTGTCAGTATTATTTTTGTCTCTTATTTTCCCGGATAAAGGTTTGAAAACCAAGGCTGCAAGAATAAGCCCGTAAAGTGTAGTAACGAGAGCCAATCCCATTGCAGCAGGAATGGCAGCAGGATCTTTCACACGGTGCAGCATGGCAATTAATCCAATCACTGTTCCCATCATACCGAACATTGGAGCAAAGCTGCCAGCTATTCTAAAAACTCTCTCTGCTACAATATTTTTTTCTGTCATGGATCTGCTGTCACGAGACAAGACTTCATCAATATGTGTAATATCCTCTCCATCCGCTACAAGATTCAAACCTTTAGCTAAAAATGGGATTTCTTTTATGGATTCATTTTCGATCAGGTTTTTAAAACTTGTTTTTCGAGATTGCTTACTGATATCTAATATAGTATCAACAAGTTTAATTTCCGAATATTGCTTATCTTTGAATATCGCAATAATAGATTTCCCGGCATTCATTAATGCTTGCGGAGAAAAATAAATTACAACAGCTGATAATGTACCTCCGAATGTAATTGCCAATGCCGGCCAATTGAGATACAATGATGGATCTTGCTTAAAAAATATCACAGATAAAATTATACCAAATCCAAATATAAATCCAATTATTACTGATAGTCTCATAATTAATCCTTTATAAATTGCAGAATATTTCTAATATTAAGAAGCATTTGATGCTGGATCATTTCCTGCTCTTTTTGTTCGATCTGTTCCATGTAATCCATATCTTCGCGTATAATGGAAGCTGCTCTCGGAGTTAAGTTTGCAATAAATTTATTTTGCATATTTCTATCAATACTCTTAAGGAACTTCACCATCAAATCATGATCAGTAGAGAGAACGATCTGCTCGATCTCATGCTCGTTTAATTTTGTTATATCAGAAAAAAGGAATACTTTCTGTCTCATTTCTTTCCCTGTCTCCGCATCTATTTGATTTATTTGATCCAGGTATTTCTTGGTTTTATCCAGATCAAGTTGATTTAATACTTTAATAAGTACTTCCCTGCTGTTAATATTTAATTTCTCATCTTCTATCATTTTATTGAATTTTGTTTGTAAATTATTTCTTAGTACGATAATTTCTTTCTTCGATTTACCATTATCTGTTAACATCGTTTTCATTATCTCATCTGTTTCTCCTATATAACAATTCAAGAATTCACTTACAAACTTTGAATTAAGATTAGTTAATATAAAAGCAATATCACCGACTTTTTCGTTTTCAACAAGTTTGATAAAACTTTGTATCGAGAGCTCTTCTAAAAAACTGAAATCAAATGGGTCGATTTCTTTTTTATTATCGATAAGTTGAATAACTAAAGGTTTTTTCTTTGTGGAAACAATGCCGGCTGTTGTACTTGTTCCTCCAATTCCCTGAGCTGACATATTCCCTTTTATCTGTAATGCTTTCTCAAATCCGGTTACATTTATACTTTGCATAGAAGTTGTTAATTTTGTAAATCCTGATCTTAAGATGAAAACAGAAACAAGAATTATTATAAGTAAAGCTATTCCCAAGTAGAGAAATAAAAAATTATTCACCTCTTTTTCTTCTACTTCCTTAACTATATTATTTGTGAAATCCATAATATTTCTTATCTGTAGCACATCACCTTTTTCAGGATTAATATTCATCCAAAGAGCAACATTCTGCTTAATGAATAGCAGGATTTCATCTGTTACATCTTTTTGCAAATAGATCGTAATCTCTTTTTTGGCAACAATTGTTGGATATGTTTCCTGATCATCGATCATAGTAGGCATAACAGATCTTGATTTTGCAATTGGAAGTCCGGGTAAACTCTTTTCTTTATCAAGCATTGACCCATAAACCTGCAGTCTGCTGGCAGGATAATCCAGAGTAAGATTAGCAATAACTATGGTTTCTCCTACAATTGGGAAAAGCATTGCTTCTATCCATTCGGCTAGTTCACGCTCTGCCTGAATTTCTTTTACTGTTTCAATATCAAAGTCTTGTGAAAAGAGCTGTAAAGTGAGAAACAAAATTAAAATTATCAACAGTTTCTTCATAAAATATCCTTATTTATTCATTTAATAGTAATTGCATCATTTTCTTTATTTCAACATTATCAGGATCCCTTCTCTCGGCATGTTTTAATTGATACATCGCTTCTTCAATATCTCCCAATCGATAATATATCGATGCTAACCTTATATATGATAGCGAGAGATCGGGAGCAAGGGAAATAGCTCTGTTACATTCGTCTATTGCTTTGTAATAATCTTCCGAATAATAGAATTCCAGTGCAGAGTTCAAATGTACGGTAGCCTGATTGATCTTTTGAATATCAGATTTTCTTATCTTGGAAGCTTCTTCCTGTACTTTTTGCTCAACTTCTCTTTCATCCATCACACGTTCGATTATCCTTATAGTATCATGAATTGTTCTGGTTTGAACTATAGTATCAATTATTACTTTTTCTATATAGACGGTATCAACTCTCACATCAAGATCCAAACCGAATTGAGATGGAAATAATGACGCCAGGTTTTCTTCTGTATCACGGGTTTTGCCAAAATCTATTTTTATACCGAAGAAATGTTCACCATAATCAGATTCCAAGCCATTTCCGGTAGGAATAGTTCCACTTTCGTTCGCCCCAGCCAATGGATATTGGAAAGCATAATCCATACTTATCTGAATAAAGCTGAAATCCAGTTCCTCATTCTTTTTCCCGCTGGTCGGTTCAATCCATTTTTTGGAATAGAAATTCACACCAAAACCGCCGGTAAGATCATGGTTATTTACTCCCAATCTAATCTGAAGATTTTTTGCCAATAAATATTCCGCACCAAGACCAAAACCCAGTTCGTTATCATTCTGATATTTTCTGTACAAAATATCTCCTGAAAAATTGAACCTTTTCCAGGTTACTTTAGAACCAAAACCCAATCGCATTGGAAGTTTATCTTTATTGTTACTATCTATTGCCATATTTGTTTGCAAGATGTTCCCAGCCAAAAGCCCAAAATTAGCATATTTATTTAATCTGTAAGAAAATCCCAGATCCAGATCAAAGGCATTTTTACTCTCATTGATTTCCGAGAAACTTGTGTAATGATCAAATAAACTCAATCCTGCAGAAAATTTACCAAGTAATTTTTCAGGAAAGATACATGCGCCATAATGCAAACCAAATCTGCCCTCTGTATAAGCATTGGAATTGAATGAACCACCGGTTAAAGCAAATGCTCCCGGAACTTGTGATATTGGGAATGACAAATAGACAAAGTTTTGTGCTATCTCATCATTATCCATTTGTATCATGTAGGGACGTGAATCTGTGATAAGCTGAAAATATCTGAAGCCAGCTAAACCGGATGGATTCCATACTGCTGTAGAAATATCTCCGGAAGATGCAATACCTGTTTCTCCCAAAGCTGCATTTCGTACTCCACCATTTTCAAAATCATATCCAAAACAAAAAATTGGGAATATTATTAGACTAATTATAATATATTTAATTTTCATTACATTACCTTGCAATTATTATGCTTCCTTGAAAAATTCTATTATTTATATTTATCCGGTAGATATAAAATCCACCACTTACTAAATTTTGTTCAGTATCTTTTTTATACCATCTGGCTTGTTTGTTATCTCCATATCCACTTATAATTAATTTTTTAATTAATTTCCCGCTTCTGTTGAATATATTACCTGATATCTTTTCCAGATCAACCTGGCTGTAGATAGTAATGTTACAATATTCATCATCCCACGTAACTGTGTGTGGTTCAATAAGAACCTTTTCATCCGGAATTTCAGGAGTAACAGTAACAACAAGTTCAGTTGAACTCGATGAACGTAATACATTGTCTTCCAAAATAACTGTTAATACTTCTGATCCGGTCCAATTTTCTAATGCTGAGAAGGTTACAACAAGATCTGAAATGCTTACAAAAATATCATCATTATTAATAATAGTCAGGGTTAATTCTTCCGGCAATTGTTCAGGATCAATAATCATTGGTCCAAAATCGATAACTTCCTCAGTATTCTCGGTAAATGTAATATTTTCTGGGAACAGGTCAGGATCAAAAGAAGGTGCATCATTCACACTGGTTACAATAATATTTGTGTTGTCGCTTGCCAAAGGTTCACCTTCTTCATCACGAATAATAAAACTCACATTTTCGATTCCGAACCAATTTGGATCAGGTTCTATTGTTACCATATAACCATTTATAGTTATTGTTAAATTATTGCTGACTGTAGCTTCCAGAATCGGAACATCATTCTCAGGATCATAAATATATAAGCTGAAATTTTCAATGATCATGCCATCTTCCATACATGTCATGCTATCCGGCAGAGTTATTGACGGTGGTTGATTATCTTCACAAACAAAAGAAAAAGATGCGTCTATAAGTACATTTGGAATAATTGCCAGGTCAGCTGCCGAGATATTAACAGTGATAATTTCACTATAATTAAACGGTAGTGGAGGTTGGTATGAAATAATATAACCCGAACTTCCCATCATTGAAATTGCTTCAAGTTCAAAATCCTCTATTGTAATATCATTGATATTTACCTCTATCGAAGTGGAATCAACATCACTCCCACTATCAAGTATATAACAGCTTATCGAAGTGAACACAGAGACATTTACTGCACCGTTAGCCGGATATGGCTGCCAGATAAAAGGCGGATAGATATCCTCAATAATACATTCAAATGAATAGTTGTAAGTTCCCATTTGATTTGCTGGTAAAGCCAGATCAGATGCATCAATAGAGACATAAACAGTATCACCGGAATTGAAATTCTCTACAGGATCAATAATTATCAAATAATCATTATTACCACCGCTGTAGAATAGATTTCCATTCCCAATTGAATAAATAATATCCTGCACATCCACAACAACACTATTGATATCTACACCAAAACCATCATCATTAATATGAAATGAGATATTTGTGTTTAAGGCATTATCCACAGATAAAGGCTGAGGGTCGAGATTTGTGACATAAGGTGTCTCCTCATCACTGACACATTGAAATGAATAGGAAAAACCGGAAAGTTGATTTGCAGGAGTTGAAAGATCATCTACGTCAATCTCTACTGTAACTATCTGAGAAAATTCAAAGTTCTCGGATGGATTAATATTGATTGAATAGTCAGATACATTTCCGCTAAAGGATAAATTCCCGTTTGCAACTGAATACTGCACTGCATCTATTTCAACAAGCAGAGTATTAATATCTACTCCCATATCATCATCATATACATGAAAACTGATATTAGTATCTATTGGAACATTCTGCTGTCCGGGGACAGGATCGTAATTTCCTATGTATGGAGGAGCAATATCGTATTCGCATTGGAAACTATATATATATGTTACCATAACGTTAGCAGGTTGGGAAAGATCGGAAGCATCTATCTGAACGGTAATAACCTCTCCATAATCAAAATTACCGGGTAGATCTATTGTAACTGAATACCCATACGGAATTACCTGATACGAGAATGATGTATTAAGATAAGTAAATTGAACTCCCTGAATATCCACAACAACAGAGTTAACATCGACACCCTCAATATTATCGTATATATTAAAACTTACGTTTGTGTCGATCTGTATTCCATTCGCACCAGGTTCGGGATTCCATTCACCGGTAAATGGAGGTTGGATATCATCTATTATCTCGAATGAATATTCAAAGGTAGCCATTACTATCCCATTCAAGTCGGAAGCATTAATTGCAATTGAGACAATCTCGGCAAGTGCAAAATTAACAGGAACATCAATAATAATATGATAAGCATTTGCATTTCCTGAGTATGAAAAACACCCATTATTGTGAGTATAGGTAACACCTTCAATTTCAACTACTACTGATGTTAAATTCACGCCGATCCCGCTATCGTAAATAATAAATTCAATATCAGTATCCTGAGGAACATTAACCGCACCTGCATCAGGATCTAAACTGCCGATATAAGGAGGCTGCATATCTTCAATAGTCTGAAACGAATATGAATATGTTGACATTACGTTGGCAGGATTTTCAAGATCAGCTGCATCTACCTGAATATTTATAAGATCATCAAACGAGAAGTCCATAGGTGGATTAATTGTAATAATATAATCAAAAGGTGTCCCGCTATAAAAGAAGGAACTGCTGTCATTATTATAGATTATTCCATTGATATTAACCTCTACAGTGTTTATATCTACACCATCAACATCATCATAGATATGAAAAGTCACATCAGTATCTACTGGAATCCCCGTTGCTCCTGCCGTTGGATATAAAGGTGAACAGTAGGGAGGAACTGAATCTGCAAAAATAAAACAACTGAATATTAAAATGAAAATAACAAAGATATATTTCATTATTCGCTCCGTGTAAAAAATTAAATTATTAAATGTAAATTTAATACTAATGTGTCAATAAAATATTTAAAAGAAATTATTTTTGCTTCCTGCTAAGCGAACAAATCTCTGTTACATTATTATAAACAGCCAGCATTTCCGCAGTAATAGCAATAGCGATCTCCTGCGTGGTTGTCTTACCAATATTTAACCCGATTGGTGCATGAACACTGTCTATAAGAGATCCGGAGTATTCATTTTCCTTAATTCTATTTATTGCATCGGCAGCTTTTATTTCTGACCCGATCATCCCAATATATTTTGCTTGTACATTCCTTTCACATAATTTATCTAAAATATCAAAATCATATTTATGACCGTGAGTAAAGATCACAACTGAATCACTTTCCCGAGGTTCAAAGTTATTCATGAATTCATAGTAATCCGTAGCATAAACTTCTTTTGCAAGTGGTATTCTTTCTTTATTGCCGTATTCTTCTCTGTTATCTATTACAATGCAGTAGAATCCAATTGAATTTAAAATGGGAACAATACTTCTGCAGAGGTGTCCGGCTCCAAAAATATATACCTTCTTTGTTGGCGGAAAATATTCCAAATAAACTTTTGCCTTTCCCCCGCACATCATACCGATACCTTCTGATGTTTCGGTCAGTTCAAATTCAAGCAAAGCATTATTCTTTGTTGTATGTATTTCTTCGCATTTATCAAGCACCATTCTTTCAAGTTTTCCGCCACCTACAGTTCCTTCAGATGTTTTATCCTCATAAGAAATAAGTTTAAATCCGGAACGACCGGGTGTTTTCTCTACACCTTCTACAACAGTTGCAAGAACGAATGCAATTCCCTGTTTTTGATTTTCTACTACCTTTTGCAATACATCAAATACTGCTGTTTCCATAATTTCTATCCTTCAAATTTATCGTTAAATTCTTTTTTTGTGTTCAAATTATGCAGAACAGATTCATCATTTACTTCAATGAATTTCCTGCTTTCTCTATTATCTTTAATTACGTTACTCAATTGGGAATCAACTGAATAAGACAGCACAATATCTTTGAATGCAGGAGCAAATAAAAGCGGATGTCCACCACGTTTAACTTTATCTGTTACATAAGAGGGTTGTGTTATCAAATTCTCAGGATCATAATTTGAAATCAATTCTTCATATACATTTAGTGAAATGAATGGCTGATCGATGAGTTGCAGCATTACGGCATTTTTCCCGCTTACACCCTCAAATCCTTTCTGCACCGATGAAAACATACCTTTCTTATGTAATTCATTATGAATAAAATTTATCGTGTTAGAATTCCCAAAATACGCCAACACTTCACTTTTTACTGTACCTAAATTATCTCCAAGTATAATATAAATGTGATCTGAGAAAGAAAGGATCTTATTTAGAATATGTACGATCGCCGGAATTCCATCAATATCTAAGAGTGCTTTATCGCTTCCCATCCTGCTTGATTGACCGGCTGACAATATTATAGTTTCTAACATTTTGTTCCCATTACTATCTTAACAACTTTAGATAACAATAATTTATAATAATGTTTAATATTATTTAAATGAGAACTTATGTTATAATTCATAGAAGCACCTTGTTATTTTTATTCTTGCATTCTCTTATGCAACTAAGAGCTTTTCTTTCAAGTTCATCAAATTTATACCCACATTTACAAAATAATTTGACACATAAAATCAATTTTTATTACATATCCAAGAATTAAGTTATTATTAATTGTGTCAAATAATATGGTGTTGAAGGAATATTTATGGAAAACAAGAAAGAGCTTATAAGACAAATAAAGGCATTAACCAGAATTGGAATTGCACTTTCGAGTGAGAAAGATATTAATAATTTTTTTAAGATGGTATTAGAAGAAGCTATTAATTTCACCAATGCAGATGGAGGGACGATCTACACGCTTTCGGAAGATAAGCAGACCCTCGATTTTACTATAATCTGCACAAAATCGATGAATTTAAATCTTGGAATGGCAGATACAGCCAAATGGCCAAGTGTTCCACTTTATGATGAAAAGAATAATAAAATATTCAAGAATTTTGCATCTTATGTAGCTCACACCGGAAAAGCCAGCAGTGTTGAAAATGCCTATGATCAAGATATATTTGATAACAGCGGAACAAAAAACTACGATACAAACAATAATTATCATTCCAAATCGATGGCTGCAATTCCTATGAAAGATCACGAAAATGAATTACTGGGAGTAATACAACTTATCAATGCTTATGATGATAAAGGCAGTATAACCTATTTTACCGAAGAACATCTCACAATGCTAACTTCGCTCGCCTCGCAGGCTGCAATTGCCTTTACGAATAAAAATCTTGTGGAAGGATTAGAAAAACTTTTATATCAATTTATTAAAAGTATTGCAGCAGCGATAGATCGTAAATCCAAATACACCGGCGGACACATAAAACGTGTGGCATCACTCTCTGAAATGCTGGCAGAAGAGATTCAGAAGGATTCCAATAAATACAAAGATATTCACTTTACTTCCGAAGAGATGCAAGAGATAAGTCTGGCTGGCTGGATGCACGATGTTGGCAAGATCACAACCCCTATTTATGTTCGTGATAAAGCAAAGAAACTGGAAACAATTCAAGATAGAATTGAACAGGTAAAAACCCGTTTCGAGTTGATTTTCGCACTTATCCAAAAAGATATTGAATTTGCTAAAACGAAGAAAAACAAAGAAAAATTGAAAAAACTTTATGAAAAACTTTTGGACGATAGAGAATTTGTCATCAAAATAAATACCGGTGGTGAATTCATGCGAGATGAATATATTGAAAGAATTGAGGAAATATATAATTTTAGATATTCGGCAAATGGTAAGGAATATCATCTGATTACAGAAGATGAAAAAAAGAATCTCTGCATCCGTAAAGGAACACTATTACCGGAAGAATTGGAAAAAATGTGGGAACACGCTCTCGTTTCCCATGAGATGCTGTCCGAACTTTCTTATCCAAAGAAATTCAAGAATCTTCCTCTTTATGCAGCTTCACACCATGAAAAGCTGAACGGCAGTGGATATCCCTTTAATAAAACGGCAGAAGAACTTCCGCTTCAATCACGCATTATTGCCATAGCTGATCTGTATGAAGCACTTACTGCTTTCGATAGACCTTATAAAAAAGGTAAAACTCTTACCGAAACGCTGAGAATTATGGCATTCATGGTTAAGGATGGCGAGATCGATAAGGATCTTGTCGATCTTTTGATAGATTCTAAATTATACCTGAAATATGCTGAAGAATTCTTAAAGCCGGAACAAATTGATGATGTTGATATTAATGGAATAAAAGGAATGTATAATAAATAATGTTTAATAAATTAACCAATAACCACATTAAGGAACTAACTAAACTGCATCAGAAAAAATTCCGTGTATTATATAAAAAGACGATAGTCGAAGGTGTACGCCTGATCGATCAATTGAACGATTACGGTATTAGTTTTGATGAATTGATAATCTCCAACACAGACGAATTTGACTCTTCGAAATATTCTGTTAAACAGATATTAACTGCCAATGAAAACCAAATGAAGAAGATCACAGCTACCAAAACACCGCAAAACATTGCAGCCGTTATCGATATAGTTCCTATTCCAATAAAACAAACACAATTCCTGCTCTATCTGGATGGAATACACGATCCGGGAAATATGGGAACAATATTTCGAACAGCTACAGCGGCAGGAGTTTCCGGCATAATACTTTCACCCGATTGCTGCGAAATATACAATTCTAAAGTAATACGCGCATCACTTGGCTCTGTGTTTTATCTGCCTTCGGAAACTCATGAGCATAACTGGCTGAAAAATATAAAAACCACGATCATTGCCACAACATTAGAAGATTCCACAAACATTTTTGAACTTGAAAGACCTGCCAGCCTTATGCTCGTTATCGGTTCAGAAGCATTTGGAGTCAGTCAGGAAATTCTACAACTATCTAACCATAAAGTAAAAATACCCATTCCCGGAAATATTGAATCGATTAATGCCGCTGTTGCAGCCGGAATTGCAATTTATCATTTTATCGATAAATAGATATGAGTATAACAATAGAAGAACTCACAAAAAATAAAGTGTGGCTTGCACCTTTGGCAGGAATTACCGATAATCCATATAGAACTATCTGTAAGGAATGCGGTGCCGATGTTGTGGTTAGCGAAATGATAAGTGTTGACGGGCTTCTTTATAACAGAGACCGCAGTCTTGAATATGCTCAATTCGAAGATCAGCAGCGTCCTTTTGGCATTCAACTATTTGGTTCTGATCCTAAAGTTTTTAAAAAAGCAGTAAAAGTTGCTTTAACCTTAAAACCCGATTTTATCGACATCAACATGGGATGTCCGGTAAAGAAAGTAATAAAACGTGGTGCAGGATCTGCTTTGATGACAACACCCGACATTGCTTTCGCTATCGTAAGCGAAACCAAAAATATTCTTTCACCGCTAAATATCCCACTTTCGGTAAAATTCCGTTCCGGTTGGGATATAAACAGTATAAATTCTCTTGAGTTCGGACAACAAATGCAGAAAGCCGGAGCAGACATGATCTGCCTTCATCCCCGCACCCGAGGGCAAATGTTTTCCGGCAAAAGCAATTGGGAATTAATAGCCGAATTAAAGAAGGAAATCGATATACCGGTTATTGGAAATGGTGATATAATCACGATTGATGATATGATAACTATGTACAAGCAAACCGGATGTGACTCGGTAATGATAGGCCGTGGAATTATGGGAAAACCGTGGCTGTTTACACAGATACAAGATTATTTCAGCAGTGGAAAGATCAGGCAGATAACTACCGAAGAAAAACTTGAAATTATTAGAAGACACATGGAGCTGATGATATTCCATAAAGGAGAAAAACAAGCCGTTTATGAAATGCGAACCCACTTTTCTCATTACACCAAAGGATTGCGCGGCGGTGCAATGGTAAGAAATAAAATCAACAAGTTACATGATGTTGACAAAATATTATTACTCGTAGAAAAATTGTATAAAACACAAGAAGAACCAAAGGAGAAAGATGGCAGACCATAAAAAATTGAATAATATTCTCTGGCAGGCAAAAATGCAATTGAGAACAAACTGGCTGGAAGCTAAAAGAATTCTGCAGTCCGGGCTGGAAATGTTTCCTAATAATATTGAACTTCTCCTTTTCATGGCAGAGATATATTTTTCTAAAAAGCTGTTTCGTAAAGCCATTGGTGCATATCATGAAGTTCTGAGAATTGAACCTGATAATGAAAGTGCAATTTTCCAAATAGCGAATTCATTTATGGCTATCAATGAATACAAACTAGCCATAAACTATTATGACATGCTCTATGACGATTTTCCGGAATTGCTCTACAATAAAGCGTATGCCTATTCCAAAATCGGAAGAAACCATAAAAGCATTGAAGTATTAGAAAATATCTTTTCCTATAAAATAACATCACTCCTTCCCTATGTTTTCCTGGCAGAATTATATTTTCTGGATGGCAGGCATGAAGACTCAATAAACACATTGGAAAAAGCACAGCAGAAATTTGGGAAACGAGGAAATATCAGCTACCTGATGGGACTGGCTTATTATAATATGAAGAACGTTCTCAAGGCATATATAGAATTTGAAAACGCTGAAAAATTAATGGTGAATTCTGCTAATTTTTACAAGAATTATGCACTTACATGTGATAAAATTGGGAAAACTGAGAAAGCAATAAACCTCCTAATGAAGGGCATCAAATTAAATCCATTTGAACCGATAGTATATATTGAACTTATCCAGTTATACATAGAACATGATAGGTATGAAGAAGCTTTTTCCATAGCACAACTATCCAATAAAAACGTACCCTATTCTGTTATACTTTCCATGTTATACAATAAAATATTGAAATACATGGATAAAACGGATAATAAAGGAAAATAGGAACCATGGAAGGATATAGGATAGTTTGGTGGAGTATTGTTTTTATATTTCATTTTCTGGGAGTAATTGCAGCATTAGACGCTATCTGGAAAGGCAGGACTTCACAGGGTTCCATCGCATGGGCTGTTACCCTTATAGCTTTCCCATACCTTGCTGTTCCGCTTTACTGGATTTTTGGTGATAGAAAATTCTATGGTTATGTGAATGCGCGTCGTTCTGGTGACATTGAAATAAATGATATCGCCCATGATCTTAAAGACAAATTAGAGAAAAAGAATCTAATCTCAATGAATGAACACCCGGATTTCAAAGTTGTAGAAAAATTGGCAAAATTGCCTTACACAAAATATAATCGGGCTGAAGTACTTATAAACGGAGAAGCTACATTTGGCGCAATATTCAAGGGTATCGATGATGCACAGGAATATATTCTGGTCCAGTTTTATAAGATCCATGATGATAAGCTTGGAACTAAGTTGCAGACAAAGCTGATAAATAAAGCAAGAGAAGGTGTAAGAATTTATCTGTTGTACGATGATATCGGCTGTACAACTCTTCCACGTTCATATATGGAAAAAATGCGAAATAACGGAATTCATGTTCACAATTTTAAAAGCAGGAAAGGATGGGCTCACAGACTTCGTTTAAATTTCCGTAATCATCGTAAGATCGTGGTTGTGGATGGTAAAACTGCTTTTGTGGGCGGTTTGAACGTAAGTGATAAATATATGGGAATTCATCCGAAATTCGGATTCTGGCGTGATACACACGTTAAGATAGAAGGACCTTCCGTTCAATGTGTTCAACTACCCTTTATCTCTGACTGGTTCTGGGCAACCCGAGAAGTTCCTGAACTAAACTGGGAACCTGTGTTCAAACAAGAATGGAAGAACAATGTTCTGGTTCTGTCCAGCGGGCCTGCCGATGAATTTGAAACTTGCGGCATCTTCTTTGTTCATTCTATTAATTCCGCCAAAAAGAGATTGTGGATAATTAGCCCCTATTTTGTTCCGGATCAACAGGTTCTTAGCGCTCTGCAGCTTGCCGGACTTCGCGGTGTGGATGTAAGATTGATGATCCCCCAAAAAACCGACCTGTTAATTACCAACCTTTCGGCACTTTCCTACCTGCAGGAGATCACAAAAGCAGGCATCAAAGTTTATAGATATTCAAGGGGATTCCTGCATCAGAAGACCATGTTGATAGACGATGATAGATCAATGATCGGCACATCAAATCTGGATAACCGCTCATTCCGCATAAACTTTGAGATAAATATATTATTCAGCAGCCGAGAATTTGCCGGCAAGGTAGAAGAGATGATGATAGAAGATTTTGAGAACAGCTTCCGCATAACCGATGAAGACTACACAAAAAAACCATTCTGGTATAAACTCGCAGTTAAAGTTGCACGTCTGTTAGCTCCAATACAGTAAAACATAAAAACAAAAAGCAAAAAGCAGAAATAAAAGATAAAAGGAAAAAGGAAAAAAACCACAGATGATACTGATTTCCACTGATAATAAAAATCTAACTCAATTGTCCCGGATTTGACTTTACCTTACAAATGAAATGAAATAAATTGCCACAAAGACTCTAAGATTTATACGCCTTTGTCATGCACAAAGGACACTATAAAAAAAAATAACCACAGATAACACTGATTTCCGTTGATAATTTAACCATTTTGGTTTTAATAGAATTACCTTTAGATTGTATGCTTTTATAGTTTTTTGAGTTTTTTCTTTTTATTATAAAATACAAAACTGTTTGAGCTACGCCACGCTCCCGAGATTACCTTTCAGCTTTGAACGAAAATCCCAACTTCAATTTGTCACCCAACTTCGATACGAAAACAAGCGTGGGTAACTTTGTTATGCCTATTCTTTCGGAAATCAATTCATTTTTTTTAATAATATTTTTCAGTTAATTCAAATTAATTATTCAACGGTTTGTATAAGAATAGTAGCCGATTGCGGAAGTAGAATTTTTCAAGTTACGACTAAATTTTATGCGGGCTACAATGTTCATATTTATTACTATCTCGGCTATTATTTTTATACTTTGTTATGGGCTTTTTGTTTATCATAATCCTTAATTACTGAAGATTCGCCAAATGCCTCATTATATACATAATCAGAAGAATTAGTAAAATCTACTGGAATTTGATATGAATGAAGAGCTTTAATCTTTTTCATTAATTCAATTATTGATTTCCTTAAAAGTTCTGTTGTCTCATCACTTGTGTCTTTTTCAAATTTTGCTAGAACCTTAATCATTAAAGTTGATAACTTAATAATATTTGTATTTACGTTCTTTTCTCGAATTACCGATAGGTTGTTTTCTCTCTTCTCTTCAATAATCTGTGTGTTAATTTCACTGTCAATTATTGCCATTTCTAGAGGTAATAAATCAATTCTTTCACTATTAATCAATAGTTGTGATTTAATTAAACGACCATATGATTCATGTCTCGGTAAACCTGTATCAGTGGAGTCGAAATCATAAATTCACCTTTTTCAGAAACTTGTATATATTTAGTATCGTAATATTTCTTATTAATTAGTTTAAGTGTTGGCTCAATAAATAAGTCTGTTAATCGTCTTCCTGTTTCAGAATATTCCCCTTTAGTAAATTTTCTAAAATCTTTAAAATCTCCTTGATGAAGTATTATTATTCTGTCTTTTTGCCTTGTTAAAGCTGTATAGAATAATTCTCTTGATAATATTGGACAAGGATTTGGCAGAATAAAAAACACTACATTAAATCCACTTCCTTGAGACTTGTGAATTGTTATTGAGTAGGCAAGTTCCATTTGAACATCACCATCTTCCTTGAATTCAGAGCTATTAAAATTATAGGCATAGCCCTTTTGTGAAGAAAAGGCTATATTTATTGGTCTTGGGGAATCAAATTTCCAATCACCATATTTTCCAATCATTATTCCAATTTCCCCATTGGCAATATATTTTAATTCTTCAATTTCATTCGGATTATAAGTTTTATGCCAAGGTTGGTTTCTTCTAATGTTTTTAACATTTATAACTTTATCACCATAAACAATTCCATCTTCTGAAATAGGTTTAGGCATTTTTCTTTTGTTATAAATTGTTTTTCCATTTGATTCAAAACTTCCAGGAAACTTAGCTTTTTCAATAGTCTTTTTTCTAAAAGTTTTTTGAATTTTTTGATTTATTACTTTTGTTCCATAACCAAGATTTCTTAAAGGTGATAATATTTGCCAATTTTCAATATCATTAGCAGATTCAATTCTAAATCCTGACCAGTTACTCTTTTTGTAATACAATGTTGAACCAAGAGAAGCATCAAAATTTGCCAATGAATTACCTTTTTGTTTTCCAGACTTAGATAAAAGTTTTTCAATTTCTTTATTTGTAATATCAATAATAATTTCTTCAAGATGTTTTACATTATGCCATTCTATGAATTTAATGTTATCTAAATCAGTATCTTTATTATTCGCTATTTCATCAAAAATATCAATTTCTTGTTTCTTTATCTGACTGTCGCTAAACCATTTTGCAAGTCTAACATCAATTCTGTCTTTTTCAGCTTCCACTATGTTATCTCCACCACCTTGCCTAAAAAGAACTGTTAATTCTGAAACGCCTTTCTGCTCCTTAGTTAAATAATTATGAATATCAACAAATGGACGACCTGAACCAATAGGGGGTAATTGTCTATAATCACCAACTAAAATAAACCTCTTAACCCCTGATAAACTATCTAATAATGCAGAAAGTTGTTCTTCAGTTAGCATAGAGGCTTCATCAAGAATTACTGTGTCAAATTTCGATTGTTCAGCATTGGGATTCATAAAATATCTGCCTGTTTCATGATTATATCTTTTTGCTTGAATAAGGAATTGAGCCAAAGTCATTGCATCTTTCCCCATATTAACCCTTGCTTTTCCTGTTGGTGCTAATTGAAGAACCGTTCCATTTTTAATAAAGGGTAATTCTCTAAATATTTGCAATAAAGTTGTTTTTCCTGTTCCTGCTGGACCAATTAAAACGGATATTCTATTGTTAGATAGAACTTGTAAAGCATTAGCTTTTTCTTGTTTTGCCTTTTTATCTTTTTCTTTAAACCATTGGGGATTTGTATCCGAACTTTTAAATTTCTTATTAATTATTCCAAACCAATCTTCTTCTATTTTAGGTGTCAATTCCCGTTTAATACGTTTTTGAACGAAATTTTTTATTTTATTTCGAATTTCATCAAAACGGCTAAGTTTAAAATAAATAATGTCTTCTTTTTCATTTAAAACGTGAATAGCAATTTCTTCACGTAAAAAATCTTCAATAGCTTTTAGGTTTCTAATAGATGGATTGCATAAAGGTTCAAATGGTAAATCATTTAGTTTCGTTACAAGTTGTGAATCAGTACTAAGAGTGTTACCTGTTGAAGCTGTATGTTCCAAAATACTTACAGAAAATGCTCGTATCCTTTTTTCATTTATAGGCTCATTAATATCTGTAAGCTTCGACAATGGAAATTTATCAAGAATATTTTTCCCAGAAAAGATTGCTTTATCAATTGTGGAAATTGGTATCTGAATTAAATTTAGTCTTGTTTTCTCGTAAAGCAAATACGGATTTTTCAAGTAAGCAATTTGTTGATTTTCTTTAGTGTCAATAATGGTTCTTACTTGCTCATTGTCCAAATTCATTCTACTTAGAAGTTGAAGAAATTCCTTTTCTTCAAAGCTATATGCTTTCCAAGTATCTTTTAGGATTTTACTAATATTGGGTTTAAAGCTATTAGGTAAAAAAGAATTATCTTTATTAAATAATAAATCTATGTAATCCCAAGGATTTTTTTCAACTTCATTGTTATTGTTCCGAATTATTGCATCTAATTCCCAAGCCAACAAATTACCTTGCTCAACTTTCATCCCTGATAAGACAGCACCAAGTCCAGGGAATGGCCCTCTCATTTTCCACAATCGAGAAAGCTCATTATCTATCCATTTAAGCTGTTGTTCATAATTCTTATTTGGAAGTAATTCTTCAAACTTTTTTAATTTTCCTTGTAAAATCAGTAAGGATTCTATTGCGTTGTCATTACTTACCCATTCCGAGCCATAAGAAAACTCTTCGAATGAAGGTGCAAAAGCAATATAGTCTTCAATTGCAATACTGTCATCTTTCTCAATAAGTGATACTAATTCTTGATATGGTAATAAAAAACCATTTTTATTATTTTCTCTAATAGTATGAAAAATTGGTCTTTCCCAAAGTGTACTTCTAAAAGTTATTGGCAAACTATCATCATAATCGTATTCGGTTAGATTTCCTACTTTTGAAATATGACCTACACCAATTAAAATCCTTTCAGATGTATCAATAAATGGAATATTTTTAGCATATATAAATACTAATGAGCTTCCTGCGATTATAGGCTTAACAAAAGTATCCAATATAGATTTTTGGTTGTCTATTTGTTGTATCCAAGTATTCTCAAATCCCAATTTTGGTTCTCTATTAGAATCATAATCTAAATCTAAATCTATTGCCTTTTGTGACTGATTAGTTTTTTTATCTTTCAACATCCAGTTATACGGTATAACTGAAAAACTGAAAGCAGGATAAGTTAGTATTGTTTCTTTGTAATGTTTATAATATTTGTCATTATTTGAGTTGCCACTATATGGGTGGGACACTTTCTTACCAATATCATTTGGGGACATAAAACTTACCTTTTCACTGATACAAGGTGGTAATTCATTTAAAGGTAATTCGTGTATCCATTTCTCAGCATTTTTTTCTTCAATATCTGTATTTTTGGTTTCATTAATTCTTTGTAAGAACATACAAGAACCATTATCTCTTGGATTACTACATATCTTTCCATTCCAATTGCTATCGTGCCAAGGAACTCTTACTGATAAATGCTTTTTTGGTATATTCATAATTCTGTATTATTCTTTCTTTGTATGAAGCACAACGTGTGTGTATATTCTATTGTTGTTATTCCTCTTATTTGGTGGGATAACAACAATTGTGTATATATTTCTTTTATCATTTCTTAATCTCCTTAAATACTTTTTTCTAAAAACATTACATCTACTTTTGAGTCAAATAGATAAATTTTTTATACTAACAATAGGCATAACTTGTGTGTATAACCTATTGTTGTTATGCCTAGTATAGTTTGTCTCGGTAGTTCCGGCTAACCGGCAGTTCGGTCTGTTCTTTGTCGGTTAATTTTACCACCCATTTACGTGACAAATTCAAAGATCGGATCCTATATAAACACAACCCCAACATCACCCTTATGCGAACCAACCCTGAAGAGTGCGCTGAGTTGGGACGCATCATCGCCGGAAAACTCAACCAGGCCAAGGGCCCCACAACCTTATTTTTGCCCCTCAAGGGAGTGAGCGCCATTGACCAAGAAGGCCAACCCTTCTACCTGCCTGAGGCCGACGCAGCCCTGTTCAAAGCCCTGCGCGAGAATATTCGCCCGCCAGTGGAATTGATCGAGCTGGATATGAACATAAATGACCCGGCGTTTTCAGCGGCAATGGCAGAACGTTTACTGGAAATGTTGACAAATTGATCCTGGAAGTCAGAGCGAAACAAACTAAAATAATAAAAAATATTTAAGAAACGGAGGATACAAATCATGCCATATATTTCTCGTGATGAATCACTTCGACGGCTGCGAGAACAAGCATCCAAAAACAGCCCGATTATCGGTGCCGGCGCAGGTACCGGTATCTCGGCCAAGTTTGCCGAGCAGGGCGGGGTGGATATCATTATCATTTACAATTCGGGCCGCTACCGTATGGCTGGACGCGGCAGTCTAGCCGGGCTGCTGCCGTATGGCGATGCTAATGCTATTGTTGTGGAAATGGCCAGTGAGGTTTTACCGGTGGTCAAAGATACCCCGGTGCTGGCCGGCGTTT
>JAUVLU010000009.1 GCA_030600585.1 Candidatus Cloacimonadota bacterium
AATGCAAGAGGACCTTTTATAGTAATTTTCCTATTTGCATTTTTCACTTTGTTCTTTATAAAGAATTCTTCGTCATTTGCCGATACATATTGGATTTTAAGTGGTTTTGTCCTCTCAACCAGTTTATCCATATTTATAAAAAAATCCTCAGATTTATCTATTGAATTAATGTTTATATCAATTTTATCTGAATATAAAATTTGATCTACATTGGGATCGATCTGATTTTTACCATAGCGAAAGTGAGAAGTATCAAGGTGAAAATATTTCTTAGAAAGTTGGAACAATAAGATGTCCTTACCTGTAGCACTTATGTTAACAGTAAGTTCGGGTAATCTGGAGGAATCCGGAATCAAATTTTGTGGAGTATTAATTAATTTAATTGGAATATTAACTTCAATAGAATGTGTTTTTATCAGGATTTGATGTAACCATAAAAGAATTGCAATAAATAATACTAACAATTTTATAGAAATATTTTTTTTCATTTTTTGAATATTATCTATTTAGTATATACGATAATCTCTCACCCATATTTGAGACATTCTCGTTTTCATCGTTTGTCCAATCATTGATAGTTTGCTGAGTTAATAATACAAATTCTTCAGATTTATCTCTTCTGCTTCTTTGAACAACAATGTTCGTCAGTTTTTTCATTGAGACCCAGATTGTCTTAATCCTTTTTTCAGAGCCTACAGAAAGCCATTCTCTAATATATGGAAATACTACTACGGGGTTAGCTCTTGCTACTTGAGTGAGAATGTGTGTGATCTTTTTCTGAACTTCAATTTTATCATCATCGATAGCTTTACTAATAAATTCCATTATAAAGCCTGGATCGGATTTAGAAATATTTTCCATTCCGTGGAATGAAAGAGCACGTTTTTGTGAATTCTCAGAATCAATCCATTTAACTATATTTTCTTTCATAAAGTCAGGATATACTCTCCACATATCATTAATTATGCTCTCAACTTCCCATGGCACGCTATCAAATGTTTTTTCTAATAACTTAAAAATCTTTTCGGGATTATCTCTATCAAGATCGTAATAAAAGAATAGAGCTGTTGCTCTGACGCCATAAATTCTGTGTTTAAACATAGGCTTTATGATTTTTTTAACCTTAGTTTTTTTACTATAGTCAGTTAAACTTTTTCCAAGATATTCACGAATAAAATAATTCGGTGTTTTAGATACTTTGATAAGTTTCTTTTGAGCTTTTTCTAATTCGTCTTTATCAAGATGATTGAAAATTGTGTCTAATATCTCATTAAGTTCTTTACGATCATCACCATCTAATCTACCAATTTCGTTCAATTGAAGCTCCTTTATTGATTAAACTAACCGATTTTTACATTGAATTTTGTGTGCCTAAAAGGCAAATAAATGAAGAAATAATTTAACTTCACAAAAATCGCTTAACTACAAAAACAACAATTATTTTTCTATTGTTATGCCGTCAACGAATATTATTTATTAATTTTAGTTTATTATTTTTCCATCTCTTTTTTCAGATTCGGATCCATAGGACTATGATCATCCCTTCTCCATCGATCATCAATAACTGCACTCACGGGAGAATTTTCTTTTATGTACTCTACAATAACATCGCGAAGTCCCTGTTCATAGTGTGTTATTTTCGATTCCGGTATTTTTGTTAAAAGAGCTAATCCGGCATTTCCCTGTAACAAAAAATCAGAAGTTGCTATCCTATATATCTTATCAGCCTGCCATGGTTTTCCACCTATATGAAGTTCCGTAATTCTATTAAAATTTTCTCTTTTTCTGTTAATGACAACTTTAATGCCGGCAGTTCTTAAGCCATGTCTGCTTCCGGAAACTCTTGTTTCAATTATCTCTTTTAAGAATCTTCCATCAACTTCTATCAGAACAATTTGATTATCAAAAGGCATTACATTGAAAACATTACGATAAGAGATAGGACCGGAAAGCAATTCATCACGGACACCACCAAGATTTACAAATGCAAAATCGGCTTCTGTATAATCTTTCATTGCTTCGCAAACCAGATTACCAATAAGATTTTGAGGACCTGAATCAATCTTGGTAATATTCATACTGGCTTCTCCAATTATCTCATCCATACCTTCTTCAGCTATCTTCTGCATTACCAGAATTGTGTCTGCTATCTCTTCATTCGGGATAAATTCATCTTCAAACATTGTAACCAGTACTCCTTCTTTGATCGCCGGAGATTCATATCCTGAAATTGTTTTAGTCTCTTTATCTATTTTAAATGTAACATGCCCAACATTGCTTCCATAAGCATATCCCTGAAAAACCAGTGTATGTGTTTCCGGATCTTCCCACGGTTTGGCAAAACCTTTATGCATGTGACCACCAAAAAAAATATCTATCCCATCTACTTCATGTGCTAATTCCTGAGCATCATATCCCCAACGTCGTTCTTCCTTTTCTTTATCCGGGTTGGAATAACGTAAATCATAAGTTGGCTGCGGATCATATGGAAGTCCCATGTGCCCGATAACAATAACAAGATCAACGTTCTTGTCTCTTACAAGATTTACATATTTTTGTAATTGTGGTTTTGCAGGAAGAAAATCTACATTCTTGATATTATCAGGGAAACTCATCTGTTCTGTATCTATTGTAGTAACCCCGATCACGCCGATACGTAATCCTAACTTCTCGATTATTTTATAAGGTTGAGCATAATCTACTAATTCATTTGTTCCCTTCTTTGCAATATTGCATGATAGAATCGGAAACTCTGCCATCTTAAGAGTTTTTATCAGGACATCTTCACCGAGATCATACTCGTGATTTCCAATAGCCATGAAATCATAGCTGATCATATTCATGTAAATAATTACAGCTCGTCCTTCACTCATTGTTCCAACCGGATGCCCTTGAAAAAAATCTCCGGCATCGATCAGCATATTTTCACGAGTTCCTATTTTGGTAAGTGAGCGAACACTCTTTATATATGTTGCAGCACTGCCGCCACCGCCAAGTATCGGTGGAAAATCGGGATTCATAAACGTGGCAGGATATCTATCGATTCCACCATGAATATCATTTGTGAACATTATATCCAGCAATAGATCTTCCGCAAAAAGAAAACTGCTTAATATGAGCAGAAATCCAAAAAATATTTTAGTTTTCATAATTTCCTACCATGTAAAACTAATTGCTGATTTCAAATTGATGAATGTCTCGTGTACTATATCCGGATTCTCCCAGCCGCGATCCTGCAGGTTCAAATAGTAATAATTTTCCCAAAGATCTTCATGATCATAATAACTATCCATAAAAAGATCGAGCGCTTCATACTGCCGGTTTGAGTATTCTAAAGAAATATCAAATGTAAATTTATCTAAGAATGTAAACCCCGTTCCTGCTGTGAATGTCGGCGTTGTGATCTCATCTGCAAAAACAAAACCGGAATCTTCATGTAATCCATAACTTGTGGTATAATTGAAACCAAAACGGAATGGGATCTTATTGTTGAGAACATGCTCGACACCGATGTAATAGTTAATCGCATCATCGTAAAGCGGATTTGTATCCGACCATTTAATATATTCCACATCACAATTCATTACTGTTCGCATTATATTTCTCGGTTTATAAGAAAAACCAATGCGAGCGTTCATAGGAAGTATGTATTGAGCATAAGTAAGAGAATCCGTAGGTATTCCGGTAGAATCATATTTTGTATAAACAAATACAGCCGTGTCCACATCTACCCCGTCTTTGTCTCCGGTAACATTAAGTTCTACTTTTGGTGTAATGCTTAAGCCCAGATCAAATCTTGGAGAGAAATGTATATTGGCTCCTACTTTAAACTGAATTGCAGAGAATTCTCTATCTAAAGTATTTATTGTATCATTTAATGTATCATTCATCATATCCTGCGCTTCAGGCGTCCAGATCACACTTCTTTCCATTTCAGAATCACCTGTTAGTTGTGCAACTTCCAAACCATAAGAAAACAAATTTGTATCTATTACTGCTATCTGGAAAGCAATTGCATTTATTCCGCCTTTACTTTCTATAGAATTCTGGGCGATCTTTGGTGGATAGCCATTATCATCGGAATTCTTGTTATTCCTAACCTGCTCAAAATAATCTGCTTTAAAACTGATTTGCGGTCTATATTGAAGTGATGCGGCAAGTTCAAAATCTGAAATTGCTCTTTTGTAATATATTCCACCTGCAAAATCGGCAAATGTGTTTACATTGCTGACATAAACTGCATCTCCGCAATAAGCGTCGAATGAGTTATACATCGGTAATGACCTGTTGTCTGAATCGATCAGGAAACCTCCAGTTCCCTGAAAGCCAAACCCGTTTTTGAGTCCTGTTATGTTTGCGGGATTAACCATAGAATCGAATAATCTAAAACCACCGGCACCAACAGCAGAACCCATGGCTGCTGAATGCGGATCTAAGTTTCCAATTATGTTTCCGGTTTCTTTTTCTAATATCGAATATGAATATAAACCCGAAATTATTGTAATTAATGTTATTATAAAAAATACTTTTTTCATCTATCCTCCAGATATCTTATATATTAAAATTTCCAATCAAGCTGCAAGCGGACAATATTTTCTTCTCTTTCCACACGTTGGAAATAATATTCTCCTTCATCAGGAATTTCATTATATTCCCTGAATTCCAGCTCTCTTGTTAAAAATTGTTTGTATTTATATTTAAGTGATAAATAAACATTGTTTGCGATTCTACTGTGGATATTGAACCATGCTTTATAGCCTCTGTCACTCATATCAAAATCGAGTTCAATATCTTCAAAATCCCAGAATGATGCGCCATTTGCATACCACATGGAAAATGCTCCGATAACTTTGAGATTCTCATTAAAATGATGTGTATAATCCAGATATATCATGTCACCATCGCTAAGTGTTTGTGCTTGAGCCATATCGGGTGCTCCGGGTTCGGCAGGATCAGAAAGAATTGAAAGGTAAGGCGGCTGCAACACTCTTGCATAAACATATCCCAACTGTAATTTATTAAAATTAGAAAGATATACGACAAGTTTAAGTTCTGTTTCATCTGCTTGAGATTTACCTCTTTCCATTTCGTCATCATATCTTTTAACTTGATGCTTATGACGAAGTCTGAAACGTAATTGATGGATTGGTTTGAATTCAAGTTTTACCTGAGCGCGTACTCCGCGGCGCGCATCAGATTTCCTTTCCCAAATATCGAGATATGCTTTGGTGAGTGTAAGCATTTGATGGAACTGATACCTTGTCTCAAAATAAATCCCTCTTTCTGCAGATGGTTGGGCTGAATTATTATACATGTCGTTTAATAATGTATTGTTCAGACCATAAGTCAATTTTTCAAAGACTGTATCATCAAATCTTTCGCTTTCGGAAAAACTACGGTGATAAGGGTTATCAAAATCGAGATCATAATCACGATAAATAGAAAGCAGGTATATGTTATCAAATTGAGTATAAGAACTTATCAGAAGTGCGCTTGGGTCATCTCCTATTTTACCGAGACTACCATCAGTTTGAAGTTCTGCATATTCACCTTGAATGGAAGTATTATTCAGAACCGTTCTCCAATCGAAACCAACAACTCTTCTATAATCTCTATTTCCGTATTCATCTGAAATTGTAGAATACATCGATGTAATTTCATTGTCAGTTATCTTCCATTTATCGAAATAATAATCATCGGCAATTAGAATTCCTTTAAGCTCTTCTTCTTCTGGAACTACAAATTCTCTATCATAAACTGCTTCGTAACCCGTAAAACCGATATGTGTTCCAATAAAGGGTGAATATTCAAAATGCCCGCCAATAATATCTTCTTGTAAAGCATCAAGACGAGGAGCTATTTTCACTTGATTCTCATTTCCTGCATAATCATTAAAGAATGCTTCAGCTTCTTCCAGCTCATCATTAGAGAAGCGGTTTGTCATACTTATATAACCGAGAATATAGTCATCATCATCAAGTTCACCATTTTCATTACTATCATAAACTACAGCATCTTTCTTATCGGAAGATAGGAAAACAACTGCATTCAAGTTATTTCGTTTCCAATCTAATGCGATACCACGTAAGGCATATTCCTGTGTTCTGGAGATGTCACCAATAATTCCGGTAATTCTTTTATTAAAGCCGTATCCGGTTTTTCTGGGACTGTATGAATCGGTGTTTTCCATAACCAATCCTTCCCCGAAAGTTGCACGGAAATTACCTGCATATACTTTTATGAAGTTTCTTCCCAATAGATTTATATTATTTTCATAACCAACATAAAACTTTCCGTCTTCAAAAAGAGTTCTGGAATTGCTGTCAAATATTGGTGTTGAACCTTTGGGAGTTTCATAGATAAATCCGGCTTTGAATTGATCTTTATAACGCATTCTAAGTTTATTCATCATAGAAGCGCGATGGGATTCCATATTGAAATATCCCCAGTAAGATTGTCTTTTGATAACAGGTGTATCAGGATCATCATCATTTGGTGGATCAAATCTAATCATTGATTCTAGATACATTTCTTTTTCATTATCTCCATAAGGACTATCATTGTATTTCATTTGATAATCAAAATAGAGATCCCGCATCTCCGGTTGTTCTTTATAGTAGATGTAATTTTTCAAGTTTTTAGCTCCGTAATATGAAATTCCGGGTGATTTGCGTAGATCACGATAATTTGAGATGGAATCGCCAACTGATACTCTATTCAAGATTGCAGCGACATCGATAGGAGAAGTATTTGGAAGGTTTAAAATATCTGAGAAAGCAAGCTTGTTAATATTCCTTGGTGAGATGAGATAATCTTCCCAAATATCGCTCATTCCCTCCTGCAAACCTTCGCTACTGCCTAATCTCTCGATAAGATAATAAATATCATCACGGCGTTGAGCAGACTCATCTTTCTCATCATAATGAGAAACGGAGACAAGCGGTTTTAGTAAATTCAATGTTTCCTGATCGATAGATTCAATTTCGCGAAGTTGATATATACTCTGAAAAAAACTAATATAAAATCGGTAATTGTAAATATCGTCAGCCTGTTCTTCCGTAATCGGCAATTGAGTTTTTAATTCCTGTAATGTTGCAGTATTCAAATCTACTATAGCTTCTGAAATTGTAATAATGGACATCGTCAAAAGCAAAATTATTATTAATTTTTTCATATTTAATTTTTCCTTATTTCTATCAGATTTATTATTTTGATACTTCTGATTTTGTTAAAAAAAAATTCCCCTTTTACTTGTAAAGGATTTTTCTATTAAACTGCAATAATGAAAACAAATGAGAAAATCAAAATCACAACTTGCAGATACTGAGATAAAAAAGATTTGACAAAGAAAATGCAGCTCAGATTCTGTGTCATAAGAATTTGGAGGAAGAATGGCAGAAAATACAAAAATTGAAAAGACAAAAAAGTTCTCATTAATTGAACTTATCATGATAATTATATTAGTTGGAATTGCATTTACACTAATTATTCCATTAAGAGTAGACAAATTAAACCACGGAAAACTTAAGGAAGCCGTTTATAATATGCAGATTATTGCCCGAGCAGATGTTGAATTTAAAGAAGATCCTGCAAACGGATATTATATTTTTGAACATACAGTTACACGACTTGATAAAGAAGGTAATTATACAGGAGAAGATCTGTTAAATGTTATTGATGATCTGGAGAAAACAAATGATGTATTTCTTTTTGATTATTCCGTTACCGATACTACTGTTGTGGCTACATCAAATCAGCATTTTGGGAAAAAAGGTGCATCGATATATTACTATCTGCCAAACGGTCCGTGGGGTGTTAACAACGACAAAATTTCAAAAAGCATTTTTGATCCAAACTGGCTTCCGTAAATTTTAATAATTAATTACATGAATACATTCCAGAACCTTCAGGGTTTCAATCTCCTTGAAGGTTTTTTTGCATCCACACCACTGCTGATATCTTATGCAGAGATCCATTTCCATCTTAAATATCTTTATCCAAAATATTACAGGAAAGAACCTGAGATAATTACCGATATTCCGATCAGAGTTATAAAAAATCAAAAACGAACTATCCCCTTACTCATCATTGTAAAAGATGCCGACCTCTTCCCCGTAACAATCAATTCTGTAAATGTTTGTGTGGAAGTAAATAATAAGATAGTATCACAAAATTTTACTATTAACAAAGAAATAAAAGATAAATATTTCTCCCAAATACTCGAAGTTGATGTCACTGAGATGGAAGCTGATCAGTCATTAAAAATAATTGCTAAACTTGATGTAGAGATCGACGGCAAACCGAAAATAGTGATCAATGATAATTTTCCTGGTATTCAAACAAAACCATATAAAACATTTTATACAAAAGAACCACTGCCATTGCCGGAGAATTGGTATGCTGGTGAACCACATTATCACAGTATCCATACTGCTGATCAGGTTGAATTTGGGGCTGATGTAAAATCTACATCAGAATTGGCAAAAGCGATGGGACTTTCCTGGCTATTTATTACAGATCATTCCTACGATCTGGATGACTGCACTACATCCTGCACAAAGAATAATAAGGATCTTCCAATTTGGAAGCAGATGCAGAAAGATGTGAAAGAATATGATTCAAAAGACTTCCGTATAATCCAGGGAGAAGAGGTTTCGATCGGGAATTCTAAAGGTGAAAATGTTCATATGCTGGCGATAGATCATCCTAAATTCATCGAAGGACACGGTGACAGTGCTGAGAAATGGTTTAAAAATAAACCGCAGCATTCTCTTACCGAGATAAAGAAATTACATAATAAAAAAAATCTATTTATTGCGGCACATCCAATCGAGAAAATTCCTTTTATGCAGAAACTCACTCTTAGACGTGGTATCTGGCATGAAGAAGATTATCAAAATAGCGGGATCAATTTTCTGCAGGTCATTAATAGTGCGGAACCAGACAATATTGAACGCTCTGTAAGTTATTGGAAAAACCTACTTCTTAAAGGTAATAGATATTATCTAATTGCCGGCAATGATGCGCACGGAAATTTTAATGTGATGCGTCAGATAAAATCTCCTTTTTGGAAATTGTTCTCTTCACAGAAACAAGTTTTCGGTCAATTTTTTACAGCTTATAAATATAAGGAAAACCAACCTGTAGCCGGATTGAAAAATGGCGAAGTTATTGTTAGTAACGGTCCATTTCTTTCATTTCAATTAAAAGTTGGAAATGAGTTTTCCCCAATTGGTTCAATATGTAAAACCGGTAAGGCAGATCTCATTTTTGAGAGAAAAACTTCAACTGAATTCGGTAAAATCTCAAATATTTCGGTTTTTATTGGTGATTATAATTCAGGTAATGAAACAAAAATTGAAAATCCTGAAAATAATTGCGAGATAGATCTTCCGGAAAAAGGTTATGTTCGCATGAGTTTAACAACCGAAAATGGTGGAGTTGTATTTACAAATCCTGTCCGGGTAGATTAAGTAAAGAATTTAACACAGAGACGCAAAGACACAGAGAAAAGAATATAAAACAAATATCCAACACTTACGTTCCCAATATCCCGAATGCTTTCGGGAGGAACGAGAATAAGAATTTAACACAGAGACACCAGTCTTCGTCCCGAATAACGGGACTACGCCTCGGCAGGCAGAGGCACAGAGAAAAGAATATAAAACAAATATCCAATATTCAAGAGAAGTCGTTTGCTATCGCAAGCCGACTTTTACAACACGGAATAATCAAGAAAACACACCTCCCGACTAAAGTCGGACTCCTACTTCGACAAGCTCAGTACAGCGTCTCAAGAGGAGATTTTTATAGTGTTTTCCTTTGTTCGTTCTTGTTCGTTTCAGTTCGTTGTTAACTTGTTAATTTCCGTATTGCTTTATATAATTCTATAAAATCTTTCTCCGTAAGCGTCTCCCCTCTTCTTGTAAGCTCGATCTCACATTTTGAGCTTAGTTCTTCGATCTTTTCTTTAGAGAGAATTACACGCAAATTCCTGCGTAACATTTTTCTTCGATTTTGAAATGCAATTTCAACAACTCTCCAGAAAAATTTTTCATCTTCCAAAATCGGTTTATCTTTTCGAGGTATTAATATTATTACTGCAGAATCAACTTTGGGTGGTGGAAAAAATAGGTGCGGTTTTACAGTAAAGCCGTATTCAACATTAAAATAGAATTGCATTTTTAAGGAAAGCTTTCCGTAATCTTTTGTGCCGACTCCCGCATTTATTCTCTCAGCTACCTCTTTCTGGATCATCACCACAACTTGCTTAAAATAATCAGCATGCTCTGTTACTCTGAATAAAAATGGTGATGTGATCTGATATGGAAGATTTGCCACGATCTTCAACTTATTATCATTCAAATATTCTTTCCAATCTATTTTTAGAATGTCTTTTCTAACTAAATTGATATTTGTGCCAAATTTCTCGATCAATACTGGAAATAGACTTTCATCGATCTCGAAGCAGGTTAAATTGCACTTTTGCAAAAGCAATTCACATGTGAGTATGCCCTTGCCAGGTCCCACCTCCCAAACCTTTTCATTCTCTTTAATTTCTGCAAGATCAGCTATCTTCCTTACAATGTTTTTGTCTTTTAAAAAATGCTGACCAAGACTTTTTTTATGTCTGAATTTTTTCATCTACATCTGCCCCAATATCTTTTCAATTTTCTTTTTATCAAAATTGTAATCAGTATTACAAAAATGGCAATGAATGATAAGCGTTTCATTTGTATCTATCGCTTCCTGCAATTCCTTTTTAGAAAGAAGCTTAATACCAATTTCGAACTTTTCTTTTGAACAATCGCATTTATATTTTACAGGCGAAGTTTCTTTGATCTCAGGTTCCAAACCTTTTAAAATGAACTTAGATATTATATCTTCGATAGAGTGTCCCATATCCATCATATCGGTCAAATTTGGGAATTTTGACAGGTTCTTTTCAATCTTGGAAATTACATCTTCTTTAGTTTCCGGTAAAACCTGAATAATAAACCCGCCAGCTTGTTTTATCATTCCATCCGGCATAACCAAAACGCCAAGTCCAACCGAGGAAGGAATCTGTTCCGACTTTGCAAAGTAATATGTAATATCTTTAGCAATTGTGCTATACTTCAATTCTATCTGACCGATGTAAGGATTTTTCATGCCCAGATCTTTGATGATAGTAAGGGTTCCATTACCGATTGCATTTTGAATATCGAAGGTTTTTGTTTGCTCATTTAATGGGATTTCAACTTCCGGTTTTTTTGCATAACCCTTTACATTGCCGTTCTTACGAGCAGTAACAATTGCAACTCCGGCAAGTCCGTCTCCATCTATCTTTAATGTAATTACATTTTTATCAGATTTCAGATCGGCTGCCATCATGAGTGCTGCACTTATCATTCTTCCCATTATTACAGAATTAATCATTGATAAATGATGGATTTTAACTGCTTTCTGTACTGTCTCCGTTGCATCTATCGCAAAGAAACGAATACTTTTATCTTTGGTAATTCCTCTGATTATTCTATCCACATTTATTCCTCATTATAAGTCACTTCGGTTTATGGTATATATTTGTAAATGAAAAAAAAGCCGACCAGCTAACTGATCGGCTTTATAATGACGGGAGTCCCGACTAATCGGGAGAACTGCCTTTTGCGTTACTTATTTAACAACTCTTCAATATATTTTCTACTTTTCTTTATTTTAATTTCATTCTCTCTTTTAATTGCTTCTGATTTAGTTTCAAACTTCTCATTGTAAACAAGCTCCCAAGGAATACCTGATTTTGTTGATTTACTCCAACCTGAATTATGTCGTTCTAATCTTAATCCAAGATCATGAGTGTAACCAACGTAATACTTATCTGTAGATTTCGAATAAATAATGTATGTATAAAACACAATTATCTCCATAAATAAAAACGCCGACCAAATAATTGATCGGCTTTATAATGGCGGGAGCGACGGGACTCGAACTCGCGACCTTCTGCGTGACAGGCAGACGTTCTAACCAAACTGAACTACGCCCCCGAAAAATGGGTTTCTTTAAGACACTCTATAATATTTTATTTGCGACGTGACTTCCCGAATACTTTCGGGACGACTTCTGCGTGACAGGCAGACGTTCTAACCAAACTGAACTACGCCCCCGAATACTTCACTAAATTCACTTGCGCACATTTAGATTTACGGGTTTATGTGTCAAAGATTTTTTATTATTTTGAAAAACTATTTTTACACAATCCTTTTAATCTTTTCTTATCTTTCTATTTTACAAATAATTACAAATTTTGGATATTTTTTAATGCCTTTGGTGCTGTAGCGGGCGTTACTCCATCTCCTGAAATATAACCCTTTACCGGCTTCCCTTTTAGATTGCCTTCTTTATCAACTCGATAGAATTCCACGTGAATTCGGACAGCTTTACCATCTTCAATCAGAATATCTTTTCCTTCCTCATCTACTTTGAAAGGATTATGGTAAAGCCAACCCAATCCGATCGCCGCAGTCCCATCTTTCCCATTTACGTTCTTTCTTTGTGAACCTATGAACTGACGTTTCTCAAGTGAAACATTTGGAGAATTAATACTTGAGGTTACACTTCCAATTCTTTCACCGTCTTTATAGATTACTCTTCCGGTTACGATCCCTTCTGAAATTATTAAAACCATTCTTTTATCAGTTTTGGAATAAATATCTTTTTGTAATGTTTCTTTACCCACGAAATTTTCTTTACACATATCAATAGCAGCATTAAAAAGAGGTGCATTAACAGGAGTATGTTCTCTATCGTATTCGCTGCCATTAAGAGGTAATCCAAAATTACCGGCAGACATTCTGTTCTCATCTCTGCCGCCAAGACCAACAACCAGTCCACCCAAATCAAGAGCTTCTGCAGCAGTGCGTTTGAACTGATCTTCAGCAACTGCTGCCGGAACATACATTTCCCAACCCCAACGATTAGTATATCCGGTTCTGCTGATATAATAATGATGTCCCTCAAAATCAAATTCATTGAAAGTAAAGAATTTCATATTTTTGGAAGGTTTATTTCTGTTCTTTACAACTTGCTCACCATAAAGTTTGGTAATTAGTTTATATGATAATGGACCTTGAATATCTATTTTAACAAGTTCATCAGAAATATCATGTACGTTTACATCTTCATTATCTTTCATATATTTACATATAAAATCTGCATCAGAGATCATATTTTTTTCTTCATCTGTAATATCGTGACCTGCATTGATCACAAGAATAAAATTATTTTCTTTTACACGCATAATTATCAAGTCATCAAGAACAGTTCCCTTCTCAGTTAGTAACAGAGTATATTTACACTGTCCTATTTTCATACTGCTTACATCAGCTGGAAGAACACGATCAAGAAGATTTACAGCATCTGAACCAGTAAATTGTATTTGAGCCATATGATCTATATTAAATATCGCAACCTTCTCTACAGCTTTCGCTTCTTCTAATACGGATGTAAGGTAATTTACAGCCATTTCGTACTCACCGAAATTGCTTGTTTTTATTGGTGTGTAATCTCTTCCCAGACGTTCAGATAATACTTTCTGATACCAATTTTCAGCATCTCGAAGTGCTGTTCTACGGGGAAAATCAGGAAAATCAATCCCAATCTTTTTCATAAGATACTCCTTTATTGAATTAATTTTTGTTAAATTTATAATTACTTTGTATTTGTAAAGAATATTATAACTAAAATAATATTTTCTTGACTTATTAATATTTATTTGAAATTTAAAAAACATTGGAGAATATAAATTGGATAGAGTATTAATAGTTGAAGATGAGCGAATGATTGCAGAAGATATCAAATATACACTTAATCAATATAATTATGATGTTATTGGTATATATGATAAAGGTATAAAAGCAATAAAGAACGTCTCAAAATTGAAACCTGATATAATTCTTATGGATATAATGCTCGAAGGTGACATCAACGGTATCGAAACTGGAAAGATCATTCTTAAAGATCATGATATTCCAATCATTTTTCTTACAGCCTATGCTGATCCTGTAACAATTGAATCAGCAAAGAGTATAACACCATACGGATATATTCTTAAACCTTTTGAAGCGGAAGAATTATATGTTGCAATAGAGATCGCATTATTAAAACATAAATCTGAGAAAAAATTGAATAAAAGCAAAGCACTTTTTGAAAGTATGTTTTTTGGTAATCCGGAACCCTGCGTTTACCTTGATAAAGATTTTAGGGTAATTGATATCAATCCGCGATTTATAGAATTTTTCGGTTTTACTCTGGATGAAATAAAAGGTAAAAAGATAGATGCATTGATCATACCTGAAAAATACGAAGAAGAAGTTGCTAAATTGAACAAGGACACTCTTTCGGGATATGTATATTTTGATACATATAGAAAGAATAAAGCCGGCGAAGATCTTCCGGTTTCCATTTCAGCTGCTCCAATAATAATTGATGCTAAACCTGAAGGATCATTTGTGATCTATAAAGATATCTCCAAAAGAAAAAAGATTGAGGAGGAAAGAGAAAAACTTATTAAGGAACTTCAAAAAACACTTGATGAAATAAAAACTCTTGAAGGCTTGATCCCTATTTGTGCTCATTGTAAAAAAATACGAGATGACTCTGGTTTTTGGGGTAATGTTGAACAATATATTTCTAAACATACGAATGTCGATTTTAGTCATGGTATCTGCCCTGACTGCTTAGAAAAATATTACCCAAAACAATACTTGAAAATGAAAGAAAAAGGAAACATATAGAAAATAAAATGAAAAAAAAGATATATACAAAATCAATTATTATATTAAAGATTTATAAATGAATTTAAACATGCCTACCGCCTGCGGAATAATAAACAAAAATTTAAAATATTTTCAAAAGTAAATTAATCACATGCATCATAAAAAATCTACTGCAAAGTTAATAGAAGGTCCAATCGGAAAAACACTGACTAAAATGACAATTGCCATGACCCTCGGTATGTTAGGAATGGTTGCATTCAATTTAGTTGACACCTTCTTTGTTGGAAAGCTTGGAACGGATCAATTAGCTGCGCTTAGTTTTACTTTTCCGGTAATACTGGTAATCTCCAGCATAGCATTAGGTTTAGCGCTTGGTACTTCTGCCGTAATTTCCCGTGCAATTGGTGAAGGTGATCATCACAAAGTTCAAAGACTTACTACTGATAGTTTACTCCTTGCATTTATAATTGTTATTGGATTTGTAACTATTGGACTATTCACAATAGAACCATTATTCAAGGCTTTAGGTGCAACATCTAAGATAATTTCTTATATAAAAATTTACATGAAAATATGGTATATTGGAATGCCTTTTGTTGTTGTTCCAATGGTTGGGAATAATGCAATCCGTGCAACAGGAGATGCTAATACTCCCAGTATAATCATGCTTATTGCGGTTTGCGTGAATACAATATTAGATCCGTTATTGATTTTTGGAATCGGACCCTTCCCAGAGCTTGGGATCAAGGGAGCTGCAATTGCAACGGTGATAAGTAGATTCACAACTTTTTCTGTTGCATTATGGGTACTCGCAAAGCGAGAGAAAATGATCTCTTTTGATATTCCCGGAATTACTGAAATAATCAATTCTTGGAAGCAAATATTATTTATAGGGGTACCCATTGCCGGAGCTCGAATTATAATTCCAATTACAATAGGAATAATAACAAGAATGGTATCTTCTTATGGAGTTAAAGCTGTTGCCGGCTTTGGAGTAGTCTCCAGATTAGAATTCTTCTCTCTTGTAGTTATACACGCCCTGTCATCAGTTTTTGGTCCTTTTATCGGGCAGAACCTTGGAGCAAAAAAATATGATCGTGTTCATACTGCTATTAATATCAGCCATCGATTTTCAATTCTCTGGGAAATTGCAGTATGGATCATACTTTTTTCATTCCGAAATACAATAGCAGGTATTTTTAATGATGACACACAGGTAATTTCAACCATTGTATTATATCTAACTATCGTTCCTTTAAGTTATACTATGAAAGGAATATTCTTATTAAGTACAACTGCTTTGAACGTAATGCACAAACCATTACAGTCGGTTAGCCTTACTATTATACAAATGTTCATATTATGCATTCCACTGGCATTATTAGGTTCACATTTATTTGGATTGACAGGAATTTTTGCATCTGTAGCTTTATCCTATATTATTTCTGGGATTATTTCCCGTATTGTTTTATTAAGTTATTTTAAAATAGAGATAAGATCATGAATTTGGAAGAAATTAAAGAATATTGTTTACAAAAGAAAGGTGCTTCTATTAATTTTCCTTTTGATGATGTAACTATGGTTATAAAAATTTGTAGTAAGATGTTCGCATTGATTGCGATTAATGATGATCCGTTGCGGATAAATTTAAAATGTGACCCGTTTATTGCTCAGGGTTTACGCGAAAGATATAGTGCAGTAATTCCCGGATATCATATGAATAAGAAACACTGGAATACTGTAATAATGAACAACACCATTCCGGAAAATATAATTAAAGGAATGATCGATGATTCTTACGATCTGGTTTTCTTAAAATTATCTAAGAAAAATAAAGGCATCATTATACAGAATATATCTTAAGGAGAAGATTTGTATTATAATACGAAAAGGCTGTTTGCACCGTTGATAATTCCAAGCTTTTTAATCATTTTATCAATGATAATTGGTTGGCAATGGGATCGAATGTTACTTCAAGCAAACATTGATAATGAATTAACTGCATTCATCGTGATCTTCCCGCTTATTCCCTATCTCCTTTTTGCTATTGTAGCAATATTAGGGATTCGATCAAATAATTCAGGTCTTATTTTAATTACATTTATTCTTTCAATTTGTTATTTTGCTTTAAATCATTTTGTCAGCAATGCGGGAATTTATTCAAGTTCCTTTGTTCCACGTATTATTTCTTTTTTACTTCCTATAAATATATTTTTGTTTTCTTTTATTGCGAAAAAAAAAAATAGAACAGTTATTATGTATTTTATTATAATTTTTCTTGAAATTGGAATAATTCGATTTCTTTATAATTTGATAGAATTCCCAAAATCTGAAATAATAATTCAATTCCAAATGGAATTCCCAAAATTAGCTGCTTCTTTTTTGGTCTTCACACAACATCTATCTGGGATATTTTTGAGAACATCATTCATCGAAAACATTCCAACAATTTCTCTATTTAATTTTATTATTATCGTATTTATCATGATTTTAAGATTTGTAAACAGCCGTGATGTAAGAAATAGTGGTTATCTTTTTATCACGATTTCTGTGTTTCTGGCATTTTGTTCAAGAGTGCCTGCTCCGGCTTTAATGATATTTTTTACAACTTCCGGGCTTATTCTGCTTATAACCACGATCGAAGCATCATTTTCCATGGCATATATAGACGAACTTACAGGGTTGCATGGCCGTAGAAGTTTGAACGAAACATTGAATACGCTTAATAAAAATTATTCCATAGCAATGCTTGATATTGATCTTTTTAAGAAATTCAATGATAAATACGGACATAAAACCGGTGATCAAGTTTTAAAAATGGTTGCTGCCAAGCTAAGCGAAATTAATGGCGGTGCAAAGACTTTTCGTTATGGTGGAGAAGAATTTACTGCAATATTCCCCGGTAAAACAGCTAGAGAATCCGAACCTTACCTGGAAGAATTCAGAAGAAAACTCGAATCTACAGAATTTATTGTTCGTTCAACGATAAGAAAATCAACAACTTCAAAAAACCGTGGGAAAACAGCTTCAAAAGATCGTAAAATAGTGACTATTACTATAAGTATAGGTATTGCAGATTATAGCAGAAATCAAACAAAACCGGATAAAGTTCTTAAAGCTGCAGATAAAATCCTTTACAAAGCAAAACGTATGGGAAGAAATAGAGTTGAAATTCAAAAGTAAAAATAGAGATATATTGTGAAATCCCATAAGAAAGATTCAAATTGCATAAAAAAAGACGGAAATATTGATCAGAATATGAAGAAAAATAAGCTTCTTGCTAATATTCTTGAAAGTTCATCATCAGTATCTATCATATCAACTGATTTAAATCAAAACATTCTATATTGGAATACCGGAGCAGAAAATATTTTCGGCTACCAAGCAAGCGATGTTATTGGAAAAAAGAAAATCCAAATTATCTACGATGGTCAGGAATCAAAGAAAAATGCATTAAAAGCTAAGAGACAAATCATTTCTACAAAAGAAGGGACAGAATGTGAATTACAACAAATATCAAAAAGTGGTAAAAAACTATGGAGTCGAATGACATTAACTCCATGTTTTGATGAAAATGAAAATGTGATAGGTATTCTGGGTATTGGAATTGATATTACACAGAATAAAAGATCAGAACAAAATCTTCGCGAAACAATGAAGAAATTAAAAAAGACTCTTACCGGTATGATCTATGCCACTGAATTAATAATAGAAACACGTGACCCCTATACTGCAGGACATCAAAGAAGAGTTGCTATGCTTGCAAAAGCTATAGCTGAAAACATGAATCTTACAAAGCAACAAGTGGAATGTATTTACATAGTTGGCATGATCCATGATATTGGAAAGATATCCATCCCAGCTGAAATACTCAGTATGCCGCGCAGACTTACATCAGCTGAATTCAACTTGATAAAGAATCACCCCCAATCTGGCTATGAAATTTTTAAGAAAATAAATTTCCCATGGCCGATAGCTGACATTGTTCTCCAACACCATGAACGGATTAATGGAACTGGATATCCTAATGGACTTGTTGGAAAAGATATTATGTTGGAAGCAAAAATTCTTATGGTTGCCGATGTTGTTGAAGCTATGGCATCACACCGACCTTACAGAGCAGCCTTCAGTATAACACGAGCACTTGGAGAGGTCAAACAAAATAGTGGTATCCTGTACAATCCGGATATTGTCGATTCCTGCGTTGAATTATTTAAAAAAGGTAAATTTAGTTTTGATAGTAATAATAGCATTTCTCCACTGCTTAAGGATATAAATGTACTGCTCTGAATGTGACAAATTCATTGATACAAATAAAAAACATTGTCCTCACTGTAATACTCTTCTACTTCCAAATAAACCGGATAGTGATCAACTCGATTATGTAAAAGTATTCGAAAGTTCCGAACTGGGATTAACTGCAATAATTAAATCCATTCTTATTAATGCAGATATTGAATATCTGGTCAGAGGTGAACATATGCAAAGCATTCTTGGTGGACAATTCAGTTTTGCTTTTGGTGCAAATATTGGAAAAGTAGAATTCTTTGTTCATGAAAATGATAAAGAAGTTGTAGTAGAACTTTTAAAAAAATTATAAAATTATGTATTCTGATTACTAATTCTCAAATATTCTGGTTATCAAGCCTCACAATTCAATATTCTGGTTACCAATCCCCTGCTTGATCAGGATAAAAAAATGCTCACGGATAAACACGGATTGGAGAAAAATAATACCCGCTAAACACGCGAAAACTGCGAAAATGTTTAAGTTGGACTTGACTTAAGAATTCGGAAATCTCTCAGCTTTACACAACTGAATACTTGAGTTAAGAACCTGTCTTCGTTTCACTACGCCACGGCAGGCAGAAAAAATTAACCACTGATACACACGGATAAAAGAAAAATATGTAAAACGATCGCCCCGATCGTTCAAACACATTCAAGGTTTATAAGCCGTAGGCTTACAAGTCCGCCGGTTTTTTTGGAGGAGTGAACGAGATACAAAAAAGCCTCCCAGTTTGCACTGAAAGGTTGATTGTTGTTAACCTTGCGGATGGACAACGTCCTCCGCAATGGTTGAAAACTATCAATAACACCATTCGGGTTAACTATCTTATTTCACAAAGACAGAGCTTTGTGTTACTTCACCAATGTAACCTGAATACTAACCGTTCAGAAGGTGTTATATGAGAGAATAACTATTTTATCCAACCGTTCCGAAGGTTTCGTATTTAACGTCCTAAAGAGATGGTGTTCCCAAAGAGGGCTTTGGGAACGAGAGATGCAATGTGAGAGAATAACTCTGTTAGTAAACCGTTCCGAAGGTTTCACATTTATCCAACCGTTCGGAAGGTTTAGTATTATTTTTTGAGCATAAAATGTACTATAAACCAAATTCTTGACATCATAATCTACATATTAACTTTTGTTTTTGTGCTGAAGTAAATGATTCTAAAACTATTCATATCAGCTATGATAATTTACTTATGGAGTATTTTTGGAAACGAGAATATCTCCCGTGTTTGGAAAGACAGGAAAAAGTAGAATTCATTGTAATTTTTTTCTTGTTAATTTTTTTTTATGGAGGACTAATGAACAAATTCACAAAATTACTTTTAATGGGAGTTATCATCCTGATTGCATTAACAGCATGCGATGATAATACGATCGAGAATGAAAATGAAGACCCAAATCCACCATCACTGGCAACTGTATTAGACATTGAATTCACAATACCAGATTCAACCGGACTATCTAATTACTCATCAGAGCAAGTAGATTATAGTGGTACAATGGTAACAGCTTATGCAGTTAATCAATTCGTTAATATGGATTCCGTTAATGCTTACATCGATGAAGATGGATTTGATGGTCGAAAACTATTTGCTGTTGAGATCGTATCAAGTGATGATGATGGGAACTTTTCACCTCGAATTCAGGGTTATTACGATCTTTCATGGGATGATTTCATCACAGGCTTTCTGCTTCCAACAGAAATGGGCAGAATTTATTTCCCTGATGATAATATTCCAACAGGATATAACGTGAAATGGGCTACTTATCTTCGTCTTTATAGAAAGATCGATGTTGTTTTGGATGCGAATATAATAATATTTGAAACTGGTGCATTCGAAACAATTGATGTTTATCATCAAGCCGGAAATGGTAATTTCTACACAGATCCTGGGATTGCACTTACAAATTTCGTATCGGATTATGTGACTGAAAATCCTGAAAACTACGAATATAATTTTACTTCTCCCGATGATGAAACGGCTGTTTTCACATGGGAAGATATTCAATCTGCCTATTGGCTTACAACTCAAAACAAAGCTGTATTTTTAAATGAAGACGGAACTGAATTTTACAGCAGCTTCAAATACCTGAGTCGTATTGAATTGGTTGAAATTCAACAATAAGAAAGTTATTCGGGAAAATGTATTTGATATATTTTCCATAAAAATAAAATGTTGGAAGTTGCTGAAAAAATAGATTTAGCGGAAATATAAAAGTAATGAGCTGGTTAAGAAAATATTCATCTCAGGATTTGTTGTATATAGCCATAATGAGTGCTTTGGGGTTGGCAGCCAAACCGATCATCACCCCGCTTATACATCTGATTTCAGCTCCCTTAATGATACCTGGTGGCTCGCTTGCCGGTGGTTTATACATGATGTGGATAGCGCTTGCTATTGCAATCGTAAATAAACCCGGTGCAGGTTTTCTGGTTGGTATCACACAAGCTATTGTAATGTTGAGTATGGGATATTTTGGAAATCATGGTGCAGTCTCGCTGATAAGTTATACTATGCCGGGGTTAATAGCAGAGATCATTTCTCTGTTCTTCCGAAATAAGAGAACTTTACCTTTTCATGTTATCATTGTAACGGCAGCCAATCTTACCGGAGCAGTTATTGTAACGATAATTGTAATGCGGCTTGCAACAATTCCATTTATAATTTCACTTATTGCTGCTGCTATTTCCGGAATTGTGGGAGGGATCATTTCATATTCGCTCTTTAATAAGCTAACAAAATTCAGAATAATATAGGGAAAAAATGAAGATAAAAATAGTAGGAATAATTATGTTGTTAAGTGCTGTGCTTTTTTCAATAGAAGTGGAAGATGCAGATAGAGTTATTAATATCGATCGGGCAAAGTTGGAAAGTTATGAGAAAGTCGAGTTAACTACGCACCGTAATAAAGACGGTGAAGAAAAGAATGATGATTGGATCGGTATAAGACTTACAGATATTTTACATGAGTATGATATTTCCAATTATGATAAATTGTGTTTTATCTCATCCGATAATTATCTTGTCCGGGTTTCCAGAGATGATATATTAAATAATAAAAGCATTTTAGCTTTAGTCAGGAATGGCAAGACCCTTGATGATAAGCATATTCGTCTGGTAATTCCAGAAATACGAGATATGTTCTGGATACAGGACATCAGCATTATTAGAACTGAATCTATCTCCGACATCCCTTTCCCCCACACAATTTATTTTGCAGAACCAATTATACTTAATACACAAATTAGAGATGAGCTTCCACCTTTTGTAAAAGAGATTGGTTATACTTTCTCTGAAATCGTATCAGAAGCTTTTCCGTTTCTAAAAGATGAAATTCTCATAGTTGGAAATGATGGAGTGAAACATAGTTTGGATTATGATAAATATCTAAAAAATGCTGTTTTGATAAAAATCGGTGATTCATTTGATTTGAAAAGTCCCGATATGCCTGCAGGAATGTGGATCAAAGATCTGGCTTATGTTCAGCTTTTTGATGTGGCAGTTGTTTTCAAACATCATTTTGCATCACTTTCTGAAGTAAATGGTCTGCTCAATTGGGATAATTTCCCCAATGAAGTGATCCTTCATTTTGGCAAGAATGCAGAAAAACAAAGATCAAATGAAAAATTCAATGCCGGGAATTGGAGTAAAGCAAAATGGCTGGAATGGTAAGAAGAGTATTATTTTTCATTTTTGTTCTGCTTATTGCTGCGTGTTCCCAACACAATTTGGCTCTTACCGGAAACATTGAGAATGGAGCTGAATTAAGCAGTGAAGGCAGACTTGATGAAATTCTTAGTGATCTTGCTCCATCTGCAAAATATGCGCTTCTTATTGGTTCTGATGGAACTGCTGCACTTATTACATCTTGCAGCTTTTCTGAAGTTTACATTCAAAAAATTGAAAATGAATGGAGTTCCAAAACAGAAAATTTACCCGCAGTCTGTAATATCCGCAATTTGAAAGAAATCTGCATTTACACAAAAACTTCAAGCAATAACAATCATTTCTCAGATAGAATGAATGATTTCATATTTTTAGGACAAAGCAGTAAGAATGGATATTACGCCAGAAAATATAAAGAACGAACCGGAGAATAATTATGAAAAAGATTTTATTAATTCTAACTATTCTGATAATCATTCTTCTTGCACTTATCATTTATCAAAAAAGTAACGTGAAAGATGAAGACGGAATCAAAATAACTTATAAAGATACTGAAACAATACTTACTTTTTCTAAAATTCGTTCGTATGATGAAGTAAGTTTTTCTACAAATCGTGATGATAAATTCAATGGTTACGATTTTTCAGATATTCTTAAATTATTAAAGATTCCCACAAATAATGAAACTAAATATATTCTTCACTCCAAAGATGGCGGCACTCTTAATTTAACTAAAAAGGAGAATGAGACCCTTTATCTTGTATTTCAGGAAGATGTTACCGGTCAGTTCATACGGCTGGTAATTCCAAGCGATGAATTCAGTCAACGCTGGATAAAATACCTTACAGCAATTGAAATAAAATAATGCTAAAATTAAAAAATATCTCTTTTCGCTATAATGCATCTTCACCTTTACTCATAAATAACTTTTCATTTAGTGCAGAAAAAGGAGATATAATTGCTGTTCGCGGTGACAGCGGAACCGGTAAAACCACACTCTTGAATATAATATGCAGTGTAATTCCAAAAGTGTTTATCGGAGATCTGTCAGGGAGCATATTGCATAATAATGTAGATATTTCCGAGTTATCTCTTCCTGAAGTAGCTCCCCTGATAAGTTTATTGATGCAGCATCCCGACAACCAGCTTTTCTTTCCCACAGTTGAACAGGAACTTGCTTTTGCACCGGAAAATCTAAAAGTTCCAACTAATAATATTATAAAACGAATTGATGAAGTCCTTTGCAGATTGAATATTGAAAGCCTGCAATTTAAAGAGACAACTACACTCTCGTTTGGACAAAAAAAACTGGTTACACTTGCATCTATCATCACACTATCACCTGAAATATATTTGCTGGATGAACCATTTGCCGGGCTTTCTAAAGAATATATCAAAATAATTTCAAATGAGATCAAAACGCAAGCTGGGAATGGAAGAATAATATTTCTTGCAGGGCATTCTGATGATATTGATCAATTTGCCGATAAAACAATTGAAATGGGAAATCTAAATGAAAAGCATTAAAATAGAAGACCTGTCATTTGCTTATCGACCCGAAATCCCCATTTTTACAGATGCTTCACTTGAACTTCCATTTAATGAAATTACATTTATTAAAGGCGCAAACGGTTCAGGGAAGACGACATTTTGCCGCATTCTCAGTGGTTTGGAAAAGAGATATACCGGTTTAATTCATATTAATGGTCTGGATATTAAATCTGTTTCTTTTACCGAACGTGCAAAATCTATTATATATCTCAAACAGGAACCACTTTCAAATGTTGTTGCAGCAACTCCCGATGAGGATCTTACTTTATGGCAGCAAGGTTTTAATGAAAATTTTGATGAATCATCATCTCAACTCAGGAAAAGAGTTATGGATAAATTAAAGATCAACCACCTGAGAGATAAGCCGTTCTGGGAATTGAGCGGCGGACAAATAAAGCGGATCGGATTAGCCGCACTTCTCTTAAACTATGATAAATATTGGATTCTGGATGAGCCAATAGCCGGACTCGATAATACACTTGCCCGAATATTTATAGAAATATTAGAAGAAAGAAAAGCACTTGGCAAAGGTTGTCTTATCATATCCCATAAAGAAAATAAGTTCATGAATGTTATTGATAAATATTATTTGATAGAAAACAAAATATTTGAAAGAATTATGAGGAAAATTTGAAAAATTATAATATCCTAATTTTATTACTCACATTTACAAACTTATTATTTGCATCTGATATCGATACACTTAAAACTAAAATGCGGCATTACAATTTAGATGGTATCAGAGTGATAGCCGAAAGACCGCAAGAAACTATTGGAGCAATTGAAATATTAGAGTTTGATCCGATACTGTCACTTCCCGAAACAAATATTGCAGAATCAGTTGAAAGAGTAAATGGATTATATGTTTCTACAGGTGGAAAATCTGGCAGTACTCTGCGTATCAGAGGATTTGATAATGATCAGATAAAGATAATGCTCGACGGCAGACCCCTTGGCGGTGGATACTTCGGTAATGTAGATCTTAACACGATTCCTGTTTCTGATATTAAAGAGATCAGAATTCTCAAAGGTCCTGTATCTTCTCTTTATGGCTCAGATACAATGGGCGGGGTTATCAATATTATTACAGATTCCCCTTCCAATACATCATGGCTAAAGGCAGGAACTGAATTCAAAAGAAATAATACAAATAAATCGTATATTTCATCTACCCGCGATCTTGGTGAATGGGATTATTGGCTGTATGCATCTCATTATCATACTGATGGTTTTATGCTGCCTAACAGTTTTGAACCCATCGCTACAGAAAATGGAGGCGAGAGAGATAATTGTAAAAGAGATCAATGGGACATGCAATCAAAACTTAATTTCACATTATTTGATTTTCATTCGATCGGATTTCAGGCAGGTTATACATTTATGAACACAAAAGAAATACCTGGAAACATTTATGAAGATCAGATGCGCAAATTCACAGATTGGAAACGCTACCAGCTTTCAACACTCGGTTCATTCCAATTAAGATATAATCTTACTTCCGATATAAATATATATTACGATAGATACGATGATACTTATGCAGAATACAATCCATCTACCGGTGTAATGTATTCACAGTGGCCTTCTAATATAAAAAGTTGGATATTCGGTGCGCATCAGAAATTTGACTGGGAAATTACCGACAATATGGATTCATCATTCGGATACCGTTTTGAGAAACAAGCATACATACGAAAAGATAATGGAAACTATCCCGACTGGCTTGGAAATGAACAGTTGCAGCATAACTGTTTTTTACAGACAGAATTTACTTATAATTCACTCAATATTACAGCAGGAAGTGGTGTATCGTTTTTCCGTCAAGATGGCAGAGATAATTGGCTGATTCATTTTGAACCATCCGCCGGAATCTACTATAAAAATTCACTTAACTGGAAATCTTCACTCGCCTTTTCTGCTAATACAAAATACCCGACCCTGCATCAATTATTCAGCAAGATCAGCGGAAATAGCAAACTTATCGAAGAGCGTGCTCAGAAAGGAGAATTCAACATAATTGTTCCATATTCATTTGGGACTTTTTCGGGTTCTATTCAACAATCTGTCTTTTATAATCACATAACCGGATTAATTAAAAAAATTAGTGGGAAATACGTAAACATCGATCAGATCGACTCATACGGTTATGAAGTTTCTTCAAAAATATATTTTGGATGGGAACATCAAGTTGATTACTCATATATTAAATATACCGATGACAGTAATACCGAATTATTAGAAACTCCAAGTCATGCAGTAAACTTCACAGAACGAGTTGAACTCCCATACTCAATAAAAATGGAATATAACGCTTCATGGAATGATGTTCGACATACCATAGAAAATGTTGATCTTCCACCTTACTGGCTTCACTCAATTTATTTTAATAGAAAAATAAGTAGATATAAGATCATGTTTGGCGTTGAAAATATTTTCGATTTGAATTATGAAGAAGAATACGGCTACCCCGGAGAAGGGATAAACTTTGTATTGAGTCTGGAAGGCGAATTCTTTTAATGAATAAACAGAAATGAAATTGAAAAAAGAGAATATAAAAAAATGGGAGAGGCTTACCTCACCTCAATCCTCTCCTTCAAGGAGAGTAAGCCAGAACTCATTATATTAAAAATAATGGAGGTAAAATATGGTAAAATTATTTTTGATAATACCAATAATTTTATTAGTATTATTTCTAAGATTTTGTATTGTTTCGATCAAGAAACAATGGATTGATAAACAATCTATTTCTACAGGTGATCAATTTACCGGAAAGAATATTTTGAAACAATTTAAAGATAGTGATGGGAAAGCTGCTATTGAACATATTATTTATATGGAAGTAGAGGAATCTGAAGAAAAGACTCAAGAGAAATTAGATTTAAAAAATAATGAAAAATAACTATAAATTAAAAAAAGAGAATATAGAAAAAGGCAATAAGGGTTCATCCATGCTGTTGAACCTGCGTACAATTATTGTTATTGTCTCTGCAACTACAACCATATCTGTAATTCATAATACCATTCTAACGCAAGTTTTATTGCTAATGTTCTCAATCTTTCTATTACTTGTTATTCAACCTTCAAAACATAGATTTTATCGACTCATGCATAGAATGAAAATAATTTTAAAAATCATTGTTACACTGATGATATTTCAGATACTGTTCAGACATGGTGGAGAAACTATCTGGCAATTTGGAATTATAAAGATCACAAGTGTAGGTTTGAATTATGGAGTCTCCTCTTCCCTGCGTCTTATGTTGATCGTTCTCATTGCCGGTCTGCTTTTGGATATTCCGTATTATGATTATATTCTTGCATTTCGTAGTTGGAAGATCCCGTATGAAATTTCGTTTCTGGTCGCTTCGACTATTCATTTTATCCCGATTTTCCAAAAGCAGTTCACGACAAGTAGAGAAGCTCTTTATCTACGCGGGATCGAGATCTCTAAATCTCCATTAATAAAGCGTTTTAAAATTTATTCGGCTCTCGTATTTCCGGTTATTGCCAGAGCGATCTCAGAAGTTAAGTATCGTTCCATTTCATTGGAACTTCGAGCTTTTAGATTATATCCGGAAAGAACATTCTTATATCAGAAAAAATTAAAGTGGTACGATATAGTTATTCAAATTAGTGTTTGCATTATATTTGGAGCAATTGTTATATTTATATAATTTTATTTAAATAAATTAAAATCAATTTAAATAATTTTTTTAATTTGACAAACAAATATCTATTACTTTTTTAATAAATCTGTATTTTAAAATATTTTGTTTATGGAGCAAATATGAAAAAAACATTGATTTTTCTTTTCATTTTCTCCTCTTGTTTCTTATTCTCTCAAGAGGTTTTACTGAATGTTTCAGATAAACCTAATGACGATGGCTCGGCACAGATAATATCATGGGATACATCACAAATCGATGCATCAAATATCATCATAGAGAGAGAAACACAAGATGGAGAATTTATCACAGTAACAAGATCGGAAGAACAGACAGGAACCTTTGAAGATGGTACAAATATCAAACATGGAATTGAATATACATACAGATTAACAGCTTTTGATGACAATGGTGAGATCGTTCAAATTATAAAAACCTTTTCAGAATCATCTGCTCAATGGTTTAATAAAGATAAAATATCTCTGCTAATCTTAGCAATACTAATGATAACATCAATAATATACTACATTTTCTCTGCGAGAAGCGGAAAGAATCTCTACATAAGAAAGATCGGTGGTTTGGAATCTATTGATGAATCTGTAGGTCGTGCAACCGAAATGGGAAGACCTATCCTCTTCATTCCCGGCACATTGGATCTTGATGATATGCAAACAATTGCCGGATTAACTCTACTCCGGAGATTAGCTCAGAAAGCTGCTGAATATGGTGCAAGACTCATCGTTCCGGTATGTCGTTCCATGGTACTTTCTACAGCAAAAGAAGTTGTAAAAGAAGCCTATATGAAAGCAGGTTGTCCTGATGCGTATGATCCGGATTCCGTATTTTACCTTACCGATGATCAATTTGGTTATGTAGCAGGAGTCGATGGTATAATCGTACGTGAAAAACCGGCAGCAAATTTCTTTCTGGGTGCTTTCTATGCAGAATCTCTCATTCTGGCAGAGACAGGATTTGCCAGCGGTGCTATTCAAACTGCAGGAACTGCGATGCCGAGTCAACTGCCGTTTTTTGTTGTTGCCTGTGATTATACTCTGATAGGTGAAGAATTATTTGCTGCTTCAGCTTATCTATCAAAAGATCCTCATCAACTTGGAAGCCTGAAGGGACAGGATTTCGGTAAAGCAATTTTCGTTATTGTCCTTACAATTGGAATAATCCTGGAAATTTCGGGCATTCACTTCCTAAAAGATTTCTTAACATTGCATTAAGGAGCAAAACATGAAAAGAAAGATACCATTATTAATAACATTTACAGTTGGAATTATTCTAATTATTTCAGAATTCATACCTCATAAACCATTTGGACAGCTTTCAGGCGAGCTTGAGATATGGTTCCTGATAATTTCGGGATTTGCCATTCTGCTTGGTCAATTGAGTTTATTTAAAGTAAATATATTTAAGATCCGATTCAAACAACATGACTGGCAATTTTATGTAATTACACTCATTAGTTTTGTAATTATGGTTACTCTTGGTTTTTTATGGGGAACCGGAAAGAGTGCCGGGATGTTAGGACATGGAGAATCTATCTCTGCTGCAATGGGTTATAAACCATTTGATTATCTATTTCATAATATTTACCAACATCTGCAGGCAACGATGTTCTCTTTGTTAGCTTTTTTTATTGCTTCTGCAGCATACAGAGCATTTATCGGCAGAACAGTGGAATCAAATCTTCTGTTAGCATCAGCGGTTCTTGTTATGCTTGGAAATACAACTTTTGGAAGTCTTCTAACCGGTTGGTTACCGAATTCATTGAACTTTCTCCATCTTCCAAAAATATCTGAATTTATTATGACCTTCCCCACAACTGCCGGACAGCGTGCCATTATGATCGGTGCCGGTCTGGGAATTATTGGAAGTTCCCTCAGGATCATTCTGGGAATTGAAAGATCCTATCTCGGAGGTGAATAATGGGTAAGGCAAAACAAATAGATAGAAGATGGATATTTCTATTAATATTCATCGGTGTTGCACTTCCTCTTATCTTTACTATCGGGCTTCCTTTGGAAACTACAAAAAATGTTCAGATGGTTTATGATATGGTAGAAAGTATGCCCAAAGGTTCTAAAGCTCTTATCTCGTTTGATTATGATCCTGCCAGTATGCCGGAATTACATCCTATGGCAAAAGCTCTTCTTAAGCATTGTTTCGATAAAGATATCAATTTGATCTTTACTGCAATGTGGCCGATGGGTGTTCAAATGGCTGAAGATATTATGGCTCAATTACAAGATGACTATCCCGATTTAAAATATGGTGAAGATTATGTGAACCTTGGATTTAAGGCAGGTGGAATGGTTACGATACAATCAATGGGAAAAAATTTCCGTGAGATATTCCCAAAAGATATGAATGGAAATGATATCGATGAACTTCCAATAATGGATGGAATAAATAATTTCAATAATATTGGTTTTATTTTCTCACTTTCTGCAGGCGCCCCGGGAATAAAAGAATGGGTACAAATAGCTCATGATGCTTATGGAAGACCAACCTCCGGCGGATGCACCGGCGTAAGTGCTCCGGCAATGTTGCCTTATGTAAATGAACAGCAGCAGTTAACAGGACTTCTTGCAGGACTTAAGGCAGCAGCCGAATATGAGATTTTAATAAAAACACCTGGAACTGCAATCAGCGGAATGGATGCTCAATCCATAGCACATTTAATAATCATAATTTTTATTGCTATTGGAAATATAAATTACTGGCGTAATAAAAAAGCTGAAAAAAAGGGAGGTAAATAATGGAACAATTTTTTACTACATTAGGTATCTGGCTTGGTGTTCTCTTTACATTTGCGATCTTTAGCTTCCTTTATAAAGATAATCATTTCTATAAAATAGCTGAACAGATATTCGTAGGTCTTTCTGCAGGATATTGGTTTGTTTATACTATATTCTTTATTTTAATTCCTAACCTTTATGATCCATTAACACAGGATTTTAATGCAAACTGGATCAAGCTGATTCCGGCAATTCTGGGAATAATGATGCTGATGCGTTTGATCCCGAAAATAGAATGGGTCAGCCGTTATCCAATATCTGTGGTAATTGGAACAACATCCGGTGTATTTTTTCTTCGTTATCTTAAATCTGATGTATTGAACCAATTAACAGCCACGATGATAAATCCCTTTATAGGAGAAAGCTGGGTAATAATTATTGGTAACTTAATGCTAATTATTGGAACAATTTGCGGTGTGATCTATTTCTATTTCAGTAAAAAACATACCGGTGCATTAGGTGTATCTGCAAAAATTGGAATTTATTTCCTTATGATAAGTTTTGGTGCTGCTTTTGGTTATACTGCAATGGCTCGTATTTCCCTCCTGATAGGAAGATTACAATTCCTCCTGGGAGATTGGCTGGGAATTATCCAACCTTAATTATAAATATAAAGAGGATTATTTTGAAAAAATTACTTTTATTTCTATTATTAATTTTAGTTTTTACTCAAGGATTCAGTACAACCGTATTAGACAAATTAAAATTAGAACTAAAATCAGCAAAAGGAGAGAAAGAGATATTGATCCTTAATGAATTACAAAAATCATATTGGAAAATATATCCTCAAGCCAGCTTAGAATATGGTATAATATCTCTTAAGTTAGCTGCAGAAAATGAAGATAGGCTTCAGCAGGCACAACAATTACAAAATATCGCAATATCATATAAATATCTAGAAAATTATGATAAAGCGATTGAATATATGACCTTATCTTTAAAATCAGCGAGAGGGATCAATAATATAGAGCTTCAAATAATTGCAATGTATAATCTTGCAACATATAATAATTTAATAAATAATAATGTCGTTGCTTTTGAACATGCAGTCAAAGCGTTAAACATGAGTAAAAGGTATAAAATTTATAACGGATTGGCAAAATGTCATTTCATAATAGCTGAAATCTATTATGATTTGGGAGATCTTAAGGGTGCTTATGAAAATTATGAACACTCTTTAGATCAGCATTATAATTTCGATAATAAAACCTCTTTAGCTTTAACATGTGAAAAATTAGGAGAGATCGATCTTTATAATGAGGATTATTATTTTGCTGAACTACATTACAAAACCGCATCTGAAAATTACAATGAAATTTACAATCTTGAAAGTCTTGTACGCACCTATGAAGCATTAGGTAAGATATATAAGAAAACCGGAGATAAAGAGAAAGCTTATGCATATACTCAGAAGTTTGCCGATACTAATGAAAAACTTGATCAGGAGATAAACAGCAATAAATTTTTATACAGTTATGAATTTTATAATGTAATTGGTAATGAAGATAAAGCATTAGAATATTTTAAATTATATACTGAGTACCAGGACTCTTTAAAATCAGTTGTAAATCAAGAACAGGTTAAAACTCTGATCAGCGATATTGAGATTAAACATGAAATTGAAAAAGCAAAAACAACTGAAAAGTTGGTAAAGGTCACTAAAAAAGCCATAGAAAAACAGAAGTTGATCGAAGAACTTGAAATAGAAGAACAAATTACGAAATTAGAAAGCAAACATAAAAATAGGCAGATTGAAAAACTACAGTATGAACGAAAGATCAATGATCTGGAAATTTCCAAACAAAAAGGACAACGAAATATATATATCTTTTTTATAGTTGTAATTATATTTGTAGCAGCTTTATTACTAATTATTGCTATTATATTTATGGGTAAATATAGAATGAAGAAGAAGCACTCCATAGAAATGGAAAAGATAGCAAAAACAGATCCGTTAACTCAATTGCCAAATAGACGCGCTGTATTAGAACAGATTAATTATGAAGTAGTAAGATTTAGAAGAAGTGCAGAACCATTCACAATTATAATTAGTGATATCGATGATTTCAAATATATTAACGATACATATGGTCATGATGCCGGGGATAAAGTTCTTATTACACTCTCAAATCTAATAAAGGATACAATACGCAAACAAGATATCTGCGCTCGTTGGGGAGGTGAAGAATTCTTATTTCTACTTCCTGAGACAGATAATAAGGGCAGCAAAATAATTTCAGAGAAGATCAGGAAAAGAATTGAAAAAGAAAAAATCGATTATAAAGATTCTACCTTATCCATAACAATGACTTTTGGGATATGCACGTTTTCTGAGGAATTAACTGCAGATGAATGCATTACACAAGCAGATAAGGCATTATATGAAGGGAAAAAATCAGGGAAAAATCGTATCGTTCTGTATAATAAAAAATTACATTAATTAAAGGAGTAACAAAATATAGTATGAAAGTTTTTAGTGTTGCAGGTTATCATCATACCGGGAAAACTACAGTATCTGTAGAATTGATAAAAGAGTTAAAAAAACGAGGATTTAAAGTAACCTCTATCAAAGATATCCATAATGAGAATTTCACAATGGAAAAGAAAGGAAGCAATAGTTGGAAGCATGCTCAAGCCAGCGGTGAGACAGTGATTGCCAGAGGAATTGCAGAAACATATCAAATTTGGAACCGGCAGCTTTCTTTGAATGAAATGCTTTCTCATCTCAAGAGTGATTATGTAATTGTAGAAGGAATGAAAAGCGTAGCTCTCCCCCGCATCATTTGCGCAAAAGATGAAGAGCAATTAGAAGAACTTGTAGATGGAACTGTATTCGCAATCTCCGGGAAATACGCAGATGAGCATGATAAATATGGGAATCTAAAAGTATTCAGTTCCAAAGATAAGATAAAAGAACTGACAGATCTTGTTATTGAAAAAGTATTTCCTGTGCTTCCACTTCCTAAACTTGAATGTTGTGGTGAATGCGGAATGAATTGTAGAGAAATGGTTTCCGGAATTCTATCCGGACGCAACACACGTGATGATTGCAAAACTGATCGTAATCTCGACATCCAAATTGAAATTGCCGGAAAGGACATAAACATTGTACCTTATGTTCAAAATACTTTGAAAGATATCATAAAAGCTTATGTGAAAAATTTGAAAGGCTATCATGAAGGTGATAGCATAGATATAAAAATTAAAGAGTGATCATGAAGACGGAAATTATTATCAATAAAGAGAAAAATCAAGTTATTAAAATATGTAATTCTCCAAAAATGTTTAAAAAAGAACTTTATATCTACAAGAAAAAATTGCCGTACACACCAAGGCTAATTGACAACGATGGTAAGAATACCTTAATTTTAGAATACATCGATGGTATTTCAATAATAGATCTTGTACAGCCGGATTTTGCAAAGATCACAGAATTGATAATCAATCTTCATTCGCTTGAATCTAAAGGTGATAAATGTATTTGTCATTATGATAATAATCCCAAAAATTATCTATATTCAAACGGTAAATATTATATGATCGATTTTAGTGAATGGGTATATGATTATCCGGAAACCGATCTGATACATTTTCTTTTATTCTGGGCATCTCTTTACGATTCTGATAAATTTAAAATTGTTTTTGATCAAGTTATAAATACTTACAAAGCTAAAAGAATGATAAATCCTCTTGAATGGGAATTGATGATACCTGAAATAATCTCACGGTTTGATTCCCGTAGAAAAAAATACGGAAAAAAACAGGCTCACCCTGATATTTTAAAAAATAGAGAGATCTTAAAAAATATTATTTAAATTATTATGATCCAAAAAATACAAAAGTGGTAGTTTCACCAGTATTCAATTCTATTAAATCTTCCGGATGTTCATTTCCAAAAGTATCGGTTACCATTATAAAATCATAATCCGGTATAACAGAAAATGTTGGACTTAAAGTTTCTGTGTAAATGATTTCATCAATTATATTCTCACTCCAATCATCTTCACCTTCTTTTCTTAATTGAACCTTACTAATTGGGAAAAGAGATACATTGCTTATTTGCAATCCGGCAAGGTCAAACTCTACATGATATGTTTTATCCTTGTTAGGTTTCATTTCTATTGTAAAATCTTTATGTTCCAAATATGTCTGACCTTCAATAATTACAGGTACATCTATGGTTTCACCATAAAAGATAAATGAATTCAAATAAAATGTTTCAACAGCAGTAGAATCATTTTGTAGATGTTGATAGATAGTACCATTAAGAATTACAGTGATCGTATGACCTGTATCATTATAAACAATCAAATCAGATTGTTTTGCACATGCTCCTAAAATAATTAGTGTAAATAATAACATTATTATTTTCATTATTATCCTCCTCAATTAATTATTAAATCTAAGAGAGATGGGATAATAAATATGTAAAGAAAAAAGTTACACGCATCCCCCGAAAATTTTAGAAACAAAAAAAATCAACATATTGAAATAAATGAAAATATTGTTGAAATATCTAAAATAAATATTTTTCTAAGAAGCCCACAAATTTATTCGTTGGAACCAAAAAACACAGAAAAAGATAACGGTTTCGACGGTTTATAAAATATGATAGAAACCATTGAAATGGTTAATATGAACGGTATTGGGTTTCTCTCCGCACGAATAAATTCGTGGGTTTTTAATTTTTTATTTTATTATTTTTAAAAAGAAAACCAACGAATGTATATTTTTTCTGAGATGCGTGGAAAAAGTTATTCTTGACATAACAATAATTGCAAAAAAAATTAAATTGTTTTTGATATTTATGTTAAATTACATAACTCAATTATGGAGAAGAGATAATGAAAATCTTTGTTGGAAATATGACCCGCGATATAGGAAAAGAAAACTTAAGAATTCTATTTTCAGATTATGGAGAAGTAAAAACAGTTACTGTTCTCATCGATAGGATAAATGGTATGTGGAAAGCATTTGCATTTGTTGATATGCCGAATGAAAATGAGGCATGGGATGCAATTTCAGCTCTCGATAATAAAGAACATTTCGGTCATGTACTGAATGTGCATCATGCACGTTTTCGACATAATGATAGAAGAAATACTATTAGACAGGGAGGAAGACGTAAAACAGATCTTCCTGAAATATAAACAAATTGTAATATAAATTGAGAGAGGAATAATGCAAATATTTATTGGAAATTTTGATGAGAATATATCTCAAAATCATTTACGTGAAAGGCTGGAAGAATTTGGTAAGGTTGAATCGATCAGAATTGAAAACAAAATGGCATTTGCAGAAATGCCATTTGAAAATGAAGCAAAATCTGCTATATTGAACCTTGATAAATCCGAATTGGATGGAATAATTTTAAGTGTTCGTGAAGCAAGACATGGCATAATTAATAGAAGGAGAAAAGATCGTTTTGGTGGTCGCCGTTCTCAAGACCTAAAAAAGTACAATAGGATATTCACCCAAAAAGATATTTTCTTTTAAATAAAAAATAATTTAACTAAAATAAAAGACACCAAATGGTGCCTTTTATTAGTATTCTTTTACTTGTTTTGTTCAGCTATTTTTCTTCCTGCTTTCATAGCATTCAAGTTTGCTTCCACAACCTTTTCACCCTTTCTTCCGAAAATAAATTTAATTCCGTCTTCCAGTTTTTCATAAGGTATATCCAAAAAATTTGATGCTGCACCCAATACGACCATGTTCATAGATCTCGCAGTACCCATATCTTTTGCTATTTTATCTGCATCCAAAATAACTTTATTCTTAAAATTATTCATCTCGTTTTTTACATTTTCCATTTTGGGGTAATTAGAAATATTTATAACCGGATTACTATTGGTAATGAACCAGCCTCCGGTAGCTAAATAAGGTTTGTATCTTAATGCTTCCATAGGTTCAACAGAAATAATAATATCCGCACCGCCATGTGGTATAAGATCTGAATGGATAGGTTTATCTGAAATTCTCAGGTGTGATTGAACATCTCCACCTCTTTGACTCATTCCATGAACTTCTGCCTGCTTCAAATTCAAACCGGATTCGATTGCTGCATAACCTATTATAGTGGCAATAGAAAGTATTCCCTGACCACCAACTCCTGCTAATATTATATCTTTTTTCATCTTTTCTCCTTTTTTCTTTATCAACGAACAAAACTAACAGAATCTAAAAACTTTAAATTCTTTCTTTAACAATGAACATTTCTAAACACTTATTTTTGTTCATTTTGTTTGTTGTAAAATATTTTTTTTCATAAAATTCTTCTTTGAATATTAATTCCATTGTTTTCAATCCTTTTCAATTTGACAGAAAATAAAATAAACAATATAAACAGAAACATTAAATTTTTTTCCGTTGTTCGTTTTGTTCGCTGTTTTATTTCTTCTTCTTCCCGTAAACGTGAATACATGGTCTTCTGGGAATTATCACTGATACACCATTATGATCTATTTCTTCCTGGAATATCTTCACGTTCTCATCATGATTTTTAGATAAAGGATTAATAACTCTGATATGCTCTTTTTCTACACCAACTCCCATACATATTTGTTCGATCCTGCCAGTAACTTGAGAATCCTGCATTCCGGTCATAGCTGTTGTATCATTATCCATGATCACTACTACAATATTTGCTTTACATTCTACTGCATCAAGCAATCCGGTAATACCAGAATGCCCAAATGTAGAATCTCCAATAGTTGCGATAGACGGGAAAAATCCTGCATCAGCAGCACCGATTGCCATTGTAATTGAGGCTCCCATATCTACGCACGTACTAATAGCATTGTAAGGTGGAAGATAACCGAGTGTATAACACCCGATGTCAGAAAAAACATGCCCATTACCATATTGCTTTGTTACGGCATTAAGTACTTTATATGTATCAATGTGAGGGCATCCCATACAGAGTGCCGGAGGTCTTCCAGTTACAACTTCCGGTATCTCTTCACTTGGAAGTTCAGGTAATCCTAAGGCTTTTCTAACTATCTGAGGATTGAGTTCCCCGGCTCTTGGTAAGGTTCCATCAAGACGGCCAATAACTTTGATGCCGTTTCCAAGATACCCTTTTAGCATTTCTTCAACAAGCGGCATTCCTTCTTCAAGTACCATTATTTTATCACATTCAGATGTGATCTTCTCAATTTGCTTTCTTGGCAGCGGATATTGACTGATCTTCAAAATAGGATAATCACTTTCAAGATCTTTGTAGTTTTCCATCAAATAATTATAAGCAAGTCCACATACAATAATTCCGAGTGACTTATCTTCCCCATCCTGATAAATATTAAATGGAGAATTTTCTGATTCTTTTGTAAGTTCGTCCTGGATAGAAAGAAGATGCTGATACTTCTTTCTGGCAAATGCCGGCAAGAGCATAAACTGATCCTTATTCTCGGGTAGATGCATTTCATTTTCTTTTAAAATATCTTTTCTGATAATTCCAGCACGAGAATGCGCAAGACGGGTTGTTAATCTCATCATTACAGGAAGATGATACTTTTCTGAAATCTCGTATGCATTGAAACACATATCATAAGCTTCCTGTTGGTCAGATGGTTCAAAAGCAGGCAGTAAAGCAAACTTTGAAAAATAACGTGAGTCTTGCTCATTTTGAGATGAATGCATTGAAGGATCGTCTGCAACTGCAACGATAATACCGCCATTTGCACCTGTAAGTGCAGAATTCATATAGGCATCTGCTGCCACATTGAGTCCCACATGCTTCATTGTTATAATTGTTCTCTTACCTGCGTACGACATTCCAAGTGCTGTTTCCATTGCTGTTTTTTCGTTTGCAGACCAGGTTCTGTGAACATCTCTTTCTTTTGCATCCGGGTTTCGTTGAATATATTCAATTATTTCCGTAGAAGGAGTTCCCGGATAGCCATATGCGCCTGATAATCCTGCATCCAAAACACCCTGCCCGATAGCTTCATCACCCAAAAGTAGTAACTTCTTCATAATTAGCTCCTTATCTATTAATTAATATTATTTATAAGTCACAAAACAAATAGCGCAAATTCTTACAAGCTTTTTATTTGACACTTTGAATTCCTAATTAAAACTTGAAAAAGTTAATATTAAAAGAAATATTTATCCTTAAAGGATGCTAAAATGAATTTGAATAGTTTTATCGGAAGATTTGAACAATACTCTATTAAACACAAACTTTTTAAAAGTGGTGAGAAAATACTTGTTGGCTTTTCCGGCGGCGCAGATTCCACAGTCCTTTTATTAGCTCTATGGCATTTGAAATCAATGTATGGTTATTCAATTCTTGCTGCGCATGTTAACTATGGTTTACGTGGAAATGATTCTCAACTTGACGAACAATTCGTGAGAAAATTTTGTTTTGATCGTAATATTTCTCTTGTTGTAAAAAATATTGCGATCGATTCGACTTCAAATGTCGAGAATCATGCAAGAGAAGTACGATTTGATTATTTTAACAAACTTCGCAAATTATATAAAATTAAAAAAATAGCATTAGGTCATAACCGCGAAGACCAAGCTGAAACTCTTTTATTTCGACTGTTCAGAGGATCCGGATATACAGGTATTAAGGGGATTTCACCCGTTACCGATGACATTGTTCATCCATTGCTTAGCTTTTCCCGGGAAGATATTGTTTCCTATCTGAAATCTGAAAATATCGAGTGGCGCGAAGATCTTTCCAATAAGAATAATACTTATTCAAGAAATAAAATACGTAACCAGATGATACCGTGGATAAAGGAACATTTGAATCCAAACGTAGTTACTAAATTATATGAGGCGGCTGAAATATTCTCTGAAACTGATGATATTCTTGAATCACTTGCTACGAGAAGATTTTTAAAAGCTCAGATCAAACAAAACAAAGATGAATGTAGATTATCATCAAAGATTATTTTAAAAACAAAGTCTGTATTGCGTTATTATGTATATAAAGAAGCATATTCAAGAATAAATGGAAACTCAAAAGATTTTTATCATAATAATTTTATCGAGATCGAAAACTTACTTACCTCAGATGGCTCTAAACAAATATTCCTTCCAAATAATGTTTTTGTATTCAAAGAATATGATGAGCTTATCTTTACAAATGTGGATATTTCGAAATCTGAGAATATCGAAAATGAAAAAGAAATATCTTCGCTGCGCAGCCGCTTCACTTTTGAAAACTATCGAATAATTATGAAGAAACTTAAAAAAATGCCGAATAAACGCAATTTATTCGAAGATAAAAATGTTGCATATTTGGATCTTGATAAAACCGGTTTTCCGATAATTATTCGTCACAGAAAACCAGGAGACAGATTTTATCCACTTGGTATGCAGCATAGTAAAAAATTAAAGGATTTTTTGATTGACGAAAAAGTCCCAAAATTTGACAGAGATAAAGTGTTGATCTTCTGTGATCAGGAGAAGATAATATGGCTCGCAGGTCTTCGGATCGATAACAGAGTTGTTACAACTGATCAGACACAAAATATCCTGCAGATCAGGATAGAAAAAATGGCTACTAATAACATGAGAGCAGCCGAAAGAGTTAATAGAAAATAGGAGGAGTAAGAATTTTTCTTACTAACATAATTATGCGGAATGATATTGAGAAAATATTAATAACCGAAGCAGAAATACAAGAGAAGATCAAGCAGCTTGGAGAACAGATATCAAAAGATTATAAAGAGAAAAAACCGGTTTTGATTTGTATTTTAAAGGGTGGAATCGTCTTTCTTTCAGATCTAATGATGAATATTTCTACACATATAGAACTTGATTTTATGTCACTTTCCAGTTATGGAGACAGCACAAAATCATCTGGGGTGGTAAAAATTAAGAAAGACATCGATGTTGATATTTCTAACCGTGATGTAATTATTATCGAAGATATTGTAGATACAGGTTTAACCTTAAAATATATCGATGATTATTTTATGCAGCATAAACCCGCCTCAATAAAAATATGTGCACTTTTGGATAAACCCAAAGCACATCTAATAGATATAAAGATCGATTATGTAGGTTTTGAAGTTGGAAATGAGTTCGTTGTTGGATACGGACTTGATTATGCCCAGAAATACAGAAATCTTCCATATATTGGAATTCTCAAGAAGGAGATTTATTCATAATGAAAAAAAAACAAGGTAAAAATAGTAAGAATAAAAATCAATTTCCCAAAATGAAAAAATCGCAAACGGTCACTTTTTGGATCGTGCTGATTCTATTGGTTATTGTGATGTTCCAAATATCACGAATGGGTGAAAGAAATATTACTAATATCAATTATAGCGATTTTATTCAAATGCATAAACGAGGTGAAGTTGCAAAAGTTGGTTTTGATGAAAAGAATCTGTCAATAACTACTATTGACAATACAAAATACACAACATATCTTCCTCCTATATCTGATCCAAATCTTTTACAAAACCTCACAGATTCAGGAGTAGTTGTTTATGCAAACAAACCTTCCAAACTTTTTACTCTACTACTATCATGGTTTCCATTCCTTATTTTTATTGGAATCTGGATATTTTTGATGCGCGGAATGAGAGGAGGAGCAAGTCAGGTATTCAGCTTTGGGAAAAGTAAAGCTAAACTTAGTGCTAACGGAGAAACAAAAGTAACGTTTGATGATGTAGCTGGAGTTGATGAGGCAAAAGAGGAACTGGAAGAAATTGTTGAGTTTTTAAAAAATCCTAAAAAATTCCAAAGACTTGGCGGCAGGATCCCACGAGGAGTGCTGCTTCTTGGAAGACCCGGAACAGGTAAAACTTTACTGGCAAAAGCAGTTGCAGGAGAAGCGAAAGTTCCATTTTATAGTATTAGTGGTTCCGATTTTGTAGAAATGTTCGTTGGTGTCGGCGCATCACGTGTTCGTGATATGTTTGCCACTGCTAAAAAAACCGCACCGTGCATAGCATTCATAGATGAGATCGATGCTGTTGGAAGACATCGCGGTTCCGGTCTTGGCGGTGGTCATGATGAGAGAGAACAGACTCTTAATCAACTGCTGGTTGAAATGGATGGATTCGATCCTAATGATTCTGTTATTATCATTGCTGCTACAAACAGACCCGATGTTCTTGATCCGGCATTACTACGTCCCGGTCGTTTTGACAGACAGATAATTGTGGATTTACCTGATATCAGCGGTAGAGAAGCAATATTAAAAGTTCATACAAGAAAATTGCCGGTTTCTATTGCTGTCAGGTTGAACATCATTGCTCGTGTTACTCCGGGCTTCAGTGGTGCGGATCTTGCCAACCTGGTTAATGAAGCCGCTTTAATGGCAGCTAGAACTGGTAAGAAGCAGATCGAGATGGAAGACTTTGAAGAAGCGAAAGATAAAGTTACCCTTGGAAAAGCAAGAAAGAGCAAAGTTATTACCGAGGAAGATAAAAAGATAACCGCAATTCATGAAATAGGTCATGTTCTTTGTTCGATGTTCTTAGACAAGGTCGAGCCAATACACAAAGTAACGATCATTCCCAGAGGGTTTACCGGCGGTGCTACTCATTTCCTGCAAACAGATAAATCTTATTATTCCAAAAGTTATATGGAGCAATCATTGATCGGATTACTGGGAGGACGTTCGGCTGAAGAGATCATATTCAATGATGTTTCAACCGGTGCTTCCAATGATATTGAAAGAGTAACGGATATTGTGAAGCAAATGGTTTGTAATTGGGGGATGAGTGATAAGGTCGGTCCCATTGCATTAACTAAAAAGCAAACTCAGATATTTCTTGGCAGAGATATTTCACAACATGATCAAATAAGCGAAGAAACAGCTAAACTTATCGATAGTGAAATTAAACGAATTATTACAGATGCTCATAAAAAAAGTTTAGAAATCCTCAACAATAAACGTAAACTTTTAGAGACTTTAGCAGATGAATTATTGGTTAAGGAGACACTTGATGCTAAGGATATATTTGAAATAAGCTTACCATTTATAAAAGGATCGGAAAAAGAAATAGTAGAAAAACAGTTTCAGAAGATCAAAGCTATAAACGATGAAATTAAAAAAGCTGAAAAACTGGCAAAAAAAGAAGCTGCAAAAAAGAAAGCAAAAAAAATAAAAAAGCAAAAAGAAGAAAAAGCTAAGAAAGAAGCAGCAGAAAAAGCTGAAACTTCTGAAAAAGATAAAAAGCAAAATCCTGATAAAGAAAAAACTAAAGAACAGGATAATCCTAAAAAATAAAAGCATGAGGATATTCCAATGAAAGATATGCACGGCACAACTATATTAGGTGTTAAATATAAAGATAAAGTAGCTATCGGCGGCGATGGGCAGGTTACTTTAGGCAATACTGTTGTAAAAGCAACCGCACAAAAGATCAGAAGATTATATGACGGGAAGGTAATTGCAGGATTTGCCGGTGCAACAGCAGATGCGTTTACACTATTCGAAAAATTTGAAGGTAAATTAAAAGAGTGTAAAGGGAATTTGAAACGCGCGGCAGTTGAGCTGGCAAAAGATTGGCGTTCGGATAAAATACTGCGTAGATTAGAAGCAATGATAATCGTAGCAGATAAAAATACACTCCTTTTAATTTCCGGTAATGGTGATGTATTGGAACCGGATGAAGGAATTATTGCTATTGGTTCAGGTGGGAATTATGCGCTTGCAGCAGCAAAGGCATTTGTTGATAATAAAAAACTATCAGCTTCACAAATCGTAGAAAGTTCTTTGAAGATCGCATCTGACATTTGCATCTATACAAATAATAATATCATGATCGAGGAACTGTAATGGAAAAATTCACACCAATTAGAATTGTAGAAGAACTTGATAAATACATAATCGGACAAGATAAAGCAAAACGCGCTGTGGCAATTGCTCTGCGTAATCGATGGCGAAGACAGCAAGTGGAAGGTGACCTGCAAGAAGAGATTATGCCGAATAATATCATCCTTATCGGACCCACCGGAGTTGGAAAAACAGAAATTGCACGGCGTCTTTCCAAATTGGCAAATGCACCGTTTATGAAAGTGGAAGCTTCCAAATTTACAGAAGTAGGATATGTGGGACGGGATGTTGAATCGATGATACGCGAATTGATGAATGTTGCATTGAACGATGTTCGTATTGAGATGACAAAACGTGTACAGGTTCAGGCAACAATTAATGCACGCAGACGAATTATAGATATCCTATATCCAAAAAACCCACTTAACCCAAATGATGATGAAGAAGAGATTAAGAAAAAAGAAGAAAGATATCAGCGCATCCGCAAGAAAATGGAAAAACTCTTTGATGATGGAGAACTAAATAACAGAGAAGTAGAAATTTCATCACAAAAAAGAGTTCCGCAAATTGAATTATTTTCTCATACCGGAACCGAAAGTTTTGATCTTCCTATCGGTGAGATCATGGCCGGCATCTTGCCATTCAAGAAAGGTGAGAAAAAAAAGAAAGTCAGTGTAGATGAAGCATATAAATTGCTGATCGAAGAAGAAGCAGGCAAACTTGTAAAACCTGATATCGTAAAAGCTGAAGCTAAAAAACGTGTTGAGGAAAATGGTATAATATTCATCGATGAAATCGATAAGATAGCAGGTAACGAAAATCGGACAGGAGCCGATGTTTCACGTTCCGGTGTTCAGCGTGACCTCCTCCCTATCGTGGAAGGTTCCAACGTTCCCACTAAATACGGGATCATTGATACTTCCCATATTCTGTTTATTGCAGCCGGTGCTTTTACTACTTCCAAACCTTCCGATCTTATCCCCGAATTGCAGGGACGTTTTCCAATTCGCGAAGAACTGCACAGCCTTTCCAAAGATGATCTCCATAAAATTCTGCTCTATCCAAAAAATTCTTTGACTAAACAATATATTGCACTGTTCAAAGCGGAGAATGTAAAACTGAAATTCAGTGAAGATGCAGTTGAAGAGATCGCAAATTTTGCTGCAAAGGCTAATGTGAAGATGGAAGATATCGGGGCGCGAAGACTTAATACGATCATGAATTCACTTTTAGATAACTATCTATTCAATATGCCGAATCCTAAAATTAAAACAGTTACCATAACTAAAACTAAAGTTAATAAAAAACTTGATAAGATCATTAAGAACGAAGATCTGAGTAAGTATATTTTGTAATGAATATTAAAGATAAATTTATACCACAAATAATCTTAGGTGATTGTAGCGATAAATTGCAAGAATTAGATGATAATTCTGTGGATTTAATAATTACTTCTCCACCCTATGCTGATAGTAGAAAAAAAACTTATGGTGGTATTCACCCTGATAAATATGTTAAATGGTTTTTACCTATATCTGCAGAACTTCTAAGAGTATTAAAAGTAGATGGAACCTTTATTTTAAATATTAAAGAGAGAGTCAATAATGGGGAAAGACATACATATGTACTAGAATTAATACTTGAAATGAAGAAACAAGGATGGTTATGGACAGAACAGTTTATTTGGCATAAAAAAAATTCTTACCCAGGAAAATGGCCAAATAGATTTCGAGACTCATGGGAAAGATTACTACAATTTAACAAATCAAAGAAATTTAAAATGTATCAAGAAGAAGTAATGGTCCCAGTTGGCAAATGGGCTAAATCTAGATTACAAAATCTAAGTGAAGTTGATAAAATAAGAGATAATTCAAAGGTTGGTAGTGGTTTCGGAAAAAATATTTCGAACTGGGTTAACAGAGATAAAGTATATCCAACAAACGTATTACATCTTGCAACTGAATGCAACAACAAAAATCACAGTGCTGTTTTCCCTGAAACATTACCGGAATGGTTTATCAAATTGTTTACAAAAGAAAATGATATTGTTCTTGATCCGTTTTTAGGATCAGGTACAACTATTCTTGTTGCACAAAGGTTAAAAAGAAATTCTATAGGGATTGAGATATTGCCAGAATATTGTGAAATAGTAATTTCAAAACTAGAGAAAAATAAGAAAACACAATTGGAGATAAATTATGAAGAAGATTAGTATTAATGATATCAAGGAATATATTGAACAAAACATAAATACATTCCACGAAAAAAGGATTGAAAAATTAAAATCCTTGAAACTGAAAACTGTTTTAAAAAGAAAAAATCCATATTTATTCAAAGCAAAAAACATTCTTGATGCTCATGATATTGTAAAAAAAATTTTAGATGCTTACTTATCATCACAAGAAGAAACAATCTTTGGTGATTTCTTAGAAGGATTAGCAATATTTATAAATACAAATGTTTATGGTGGTTATAAATCTGGAATAACAGGTATAGATCTTGAATTCAGCAAAAATGATATAAGATATTTGGTTTCAATAAAGTCAGGTCCTAACTGGGGCAATAGTAGCCAAATTACAAAAATGAAGCAGAACTTTCTGCAGGCAAAAAAAGTAATTAGAGTAAATAATCCAGATATAGTTATTGATTGCATAAACGGTTGCTGTTATGGTCGCAATTCAAATCCTGATAAAGGAAATTATTACAAATTCTGCGGACAGAAATTCTGGGAATTTATTTCAGGGAATTCAATTTTATATACAGAAATAATTGAACCATTAGGTCATAAAGCAAAACAAAGAAACAGTAAATTCAATCGATCATATTCTAAAGTGATTAATCTATTCACTCTTGAATTCACTGAGGAATTTTGTGATGATGGTGAAATCAATTGGGACAAGATTATCAAATTAAATTCATCTATCAATCCAAAAGAGTACAAATTATAGGAGCAACAATGAAAAAAATTTTAATCTTTAGTCTTTTAATCTTTAGTCTTTCATTTTTAAATGCTGAAGTGATCTCCGTAACACTTCCCAAAAAAGAAACGGTTAAACTAACACCATATGCCACCTTTGATTTTGCTGATATTGAAGAATCATCTGCTATTGTAAAGAGCAGGGTTTGGGATGATGTTTACTGGACTTTGAACGATTCCGGCTGTAATAACCGCATCTTCCCATTTAACAGCAAAGGTGAATTATACAGAGCAGAATGGTATAAAGAAAAAGACGGCGGCATATTTATCGGCAATGCCATAAATATCGACTGGGAAGAGATGGCAGTAGATAATGACGGCAATCTTTATGTTTGCGATACCGGCAATAATTTTAACACCAGAAAAGACCTTGCTATCCATGTTTTAAAAGATCCATTCCCCTTCGCAACCGGAAACACAACCTCTTTTAAAACAATTAAATTCTATTATCCTGAGCAAAAAGCATTTCCGGCTGTTCCGAACAACTTTGACTGCGAAGCTGTTTTCTGGGCAAAAGATAATTTATATCTTCTCACCAAACACCGTGCAGATACAAAAACACATCTCTACCGGTTCGACAGCTTAGATCAGTTAAAGATAAATCCGATAACAAGAATTGGAACATTTGAAATTGGCGGAATGGTTACTGCTGCCGATGCATCAGTTGACGGCACAAAGCTGGCAGTTCTCACTTACGATAATATTTGGATATTTGAAGCTGAGGATGGAGACTATTTTAACGGAAAGATAAGTTGGCTGCCGATAAATGCAAATCAATGTGAAGCTGTTTGTTTTGATGGCGACGATCTTATTATCACAAGTGAGCAGATGGAACTTTTTAAACTTCCAATTTCTGAACTTATTCCGGTTAATTAATGAAAAAAGTTACTCTCTTTATTTTACTGTTCCCCATTTTTCTTTTTTGCGATTCTACAAACGAATACAATATAGCCATCGGCGAAGATGTTTATTATTCTTCATTCAGCACTGTTACAACAGATTCATTAATTCAGTATATTTACAAACACGAAACAGAAGAGCAGATAAATTATTACAATTTGGGTGGAACAACATACAAATTTACGCATAAAGACAGCATAAGAAACATTGATCTAATCGCAACTAAAGATGGAAGAAACATAATTATTAAAAGTAATTCCGGTGAAAAAATTATAGATACTAAAATTCAAATTGATGAGCAACTCTGGAAACAGTCGATGTCATATTCTTTATCTGAATTTGCTTTATCAGAAAAGGAGAAAATAGAATATTGGATAATACGCCTTGATAAATTTAAAGGTGAAAAAATGCAGGCAGAAAAAGCAGGCATCGAAGATATAACTATCAATGGCAAATTGTATTATACCATAAAAGTTAAAATAAGCGCAGTTGGAGCATGTTCGATGCTCTGACACGATCATTACTGGTTTGGGGTTTCAGATGGCTTATTTATAAAATATGAAGGTTTGAACGGTCTTCATGGTTCTACTAAAACTATTATTGAATTACAAAGAGATGGAGTAATATGAAAACAGTTGATCTAACACATTTATCGGTAATTCTTAATCCAATTGCAGGAAAAGGGAACGCCATAAAAAAACTACCGCATATAAAAAAATTCTTAGAAGATAATAATTTAAAACACGAAATACATATCACCGAAAAACCAGGACATGCCATAGTTTTAGCAGAAGAGTTATGTCAAAATGAAGGAACAGCGGTTATCGCTGCCGGCGGAGACGGCACAACAAACGAAATTATTAATGGATTAATGCATGCAAAAAACAAAAATACTGATTTCTCTCCAATTTTTGGTGTTCTGCCGATCGGACGTGGAAATGATTTTGCTTTTGGTGCCGGTGTTCCTACTTCTCTTGAAGATTGTTTAAAAGCACTTTTAAAAGGAAATACTCAACCGATGGATATTGGTTTAATAAAAGGTGGAGATTATCCTTCCGGTAGGTATTTTGGAAATGGTATTGGAGTTGGTTTTGATACGATAGTAGGATTAGAAGCTGCCAAGATGAAACATATTCACGGCGCTGCCGGTTATATGATCGGCGCAATAAAAACTTTGATAACTTATCCTGCTGCTCCTGAAATCGAAATGGAGATCAATGGTGAAAAAGGAATTTATACTCCTGCTCTCGTTTCTATAATGAACGGTCGCAGAATGGGCGGTGCTTTCTTCATGGCACCAGATGGGAAGAACAATGACGGTTTTCTGAATCTGTGCATGACACAACAGGGAACGCGGCTCAAACTTTTACAAACTATGTTTCATTATACAAAAGGAACACAGGGACAGCTTGATAATACTAAAACCGCTCTCATCACATCTATCACACTTAAAGCACTGAAAGGTGGAATGGCTGTTCATGCTGATGGAGAAACAATTTGTGAAAACGGTAAATTACTTGAAATAAGCTGTCTGCCAAATGCCTTGAACATTATAAAAGGAATTTAAGATGAATTTAGCCGCTAGAATTGTAACGTCCGCCTTACATATAATTTTACGAATTGTGTGTAAAGTAGATGCTCAAGAATTAGACAAAATCCCATTAGATGGTCCATACATAATTGCAATAAATCATACTAATTTTCTGGAAGTGCCAATGATATACACGCACTTGCTTCCCAGAAAAATTATTGGAATTGCAAAAAAGGAAACGTGGAGAGGTGGTTTTTTGAAATGGCTGGCAAATTCATGGGAAGCTATTTCTGTCGATCGAGAAGGTTATATGATCGATACTTTCCGTCAATCGAGGAAAGTGCTGAAAGATGGCTGCTTTTTGGTTATTGCACCGGAAGGCACGCGAAACAAATATGGTAAACTCATTATGGGAAAACCCGGAGTTATTGGTATCGCACTACGTTCCAAAGTTCCGATAATACCGGTTGTTCATTTTGGTGGAGAGCATATAGGCAAAAACCTGAAATCATTCCGTAGAACAAAATTTACCTTCAAAGTTGGAACTCCATTTATTCCCGATCCTGTTGGAAAAGCTGATCAGGATAAACGCAAGTATTTTACTGATCAATTAATGTACAGACTCGCAGAGCTTCTTCCCGAGGAATATAGAGGAGTTTACAGCAACCTGGATAATATTCGTAAAAATGAGATAAAAGAAATTTTGTGGGAAACTTGAGACCTTGCGGATGATGCACCGGCTTTGTGTAGCAAAACGATGCTGGAACTCTCTTGCTTGTCCGATGGACAACGTCCTCCGTAATGGTCGGTTTTGCAAGTTTTCTTTATTTTTCATTCAACCATTGCGGAGGTTTTCAACCATCCGCAAGGTTTCAGTGCGACTATCCGCAAGGTTTCATACATCATAATTCATGAATATAGGATTTAATATCCTTTAAATTTTGTTTTTGTTGGGAATAATCTTTCATCAAAATTTTATAATCATTGTAAGAATCAAAATATTCAAAGAAAAAATCCTTATCAAATAAATTGTTATCTTTTTTTCCAATCCATTCCAGGTAATTGGAATATCTCCATTCTTCCGGATCATTTACGAGACCTGCAGCAACAGGATTATTATGGATATAAAGTATTAATCTGATTAAATAATTTTCCTTATCAACAAACAAAGGTTTTGCTCTGCCTTCGAATAAAGTTCCACTTCTATTGTATTGTTTGTTAAATGACTGAACATATCCGTTAAAAACATAATTAATCCAATTTGAAATGGGAAGATCAGACTTTTGTTGAATTAAAAAATGATAATGATTTGGCATTAGACAAAACGCAATAATATTAAAATTTTCCCACGGTTTTGATTTGTTAATTCTTCTCAATAAATTTTCGTAATCCTCATTACAATAGAAAATTAGTTCTTTATTGCAACCACAATTATATACATGGTAAAATCCACCTTCTTCATAAATCATAATTACTCCAAGACCTTACGGATGGTCATTGCTTGTGCTTTCTATTTTTTTCTTCGACCTCCGTAATGGTCGGTTTTGCAAGTTTTCTTTATTTTCTTTCAACCATTGCGGAGGTTTTCAACCATCAGACAAGCAAGAGAATTCCAGCATCGTTTTGCTACACAAAGCCGACGCACCATCCGCAAGGTTTCCAATATCTTCTTGCTTTGCTTTTCAACCGTTAAATCTCTTTGTCACCGTTATTCTTTTAAGTTTTGGTTAATTCTATTTCATCAATTTTTCTAATCGTTCTAAATTCTGCTTAGCAATTTCAAACTCCGGATTATTCTTAATACAGTTTTTAAGCAGCTTTTCAGCTTTTTCATAATTCTTTTCATCTATCAATATTGAAGCGAGATTATTCAGTGTTTTCGGCTCATTTGGAGCTTCTTCCAATATTTCATTATATAGTTTTTTTGCAGTTTCAAGTTCTTTGTTTGAATGCTGTATAAATGCGTAATTATATTTCGCTTCCACAAAAGCAGGATCTAATATCATCGCCTGCAAGAAGTGATGTTCAGCTTTCTTTTGATTTTTAATAAATGTGTAATACAATCCCCAATAATATTCAAAATCAGATGAACTAATATAAATATTAGAATATTTTGTAAGCAGCTCATTTGCTTTTGTAGTCTCATTTTTAGAAAGCAGGATTGCAACTTGTTGTATTGCTTCACTTTCGCTATTATATAATTCCGGTTTTCCAATAATTATTGATTTAACTTTCCAGCTATTATTGATCAATTGCAGATCAATTGTTAGATCATATTTGCAGTTTATATCAAAATAAACAAGTGCCTGATCCCTTTCTTTTGTTAATGCAGATGAGATCAGATCAAAACTATTTATCTTTTTAATAACTTTATTTGCTGCAATTCTTGTTATGAAATTATCCTTTAGATCATGTGATTTCCAATACTCATTATTACTCATAAATGAAGTTACTTTTCCCCACTCATTTGTGTAGAGGTGCTGCATGAATTCCAATGCTATATCTTCGTATGTTTCTGGGGTAGAATATACTTTAAGATCATCAAGCGAAAGTCTTTCTTTTAAATAATATAACGGCACGATAGGATTTATTTTATATTGATTTAAAAATTCTTCTATTTTCTTCTTTCCTTCACTGGATTCTGTCATTGTAATCGGTATCTGATCATTGAATATTTTCTGTGGTTTATTTATCCAAAAAGCCATTTGTTTTTTAAGCAGATCAATATATTCCATTTGCGAATCTGATTTTGCTTTCAACTGCATGATTTCCGAACTTTGTAAATGATATTCGCATTCATGTGGGCATTTTTCATCGACCCTTAAGATATTACAATCTTCCCAGCAGATATTATAACCTTTTCTCATGCAGAATCTTGTTCCAATTTTTGTTTTACAAATTTTACATTTTTTCTTTTTGAAGATTTTCAAATTAGTTCTCCTTAGATCATTTCCGGTGTTGGCGGCATTTTCCGTTTGAACTCGGAATTTTTTATCATTTTTTCAATTTTATCTATTTTTTCTTTAGTAAAGGTGGAAATCAATTCGTTTTCTCCCATTTTCTTATCGAGCATTTGATAAAGGATTTCATCAAGTTCTGCATAGGTTATTCCCATTTCTTCTTCGTCGGTCTGTCCTTCCCAAAGATCTGCTGTAGGCTTTTTTGTGATCACGCTTTGCGGCAAGCCCAATATCTCAGCTATTTTGTATATCTCTGTTTTAAAAAGATGACCAATAGGTTCGAATGCACAGGCGCTATCTCCATACTGAGTGCAATATCCAATCATCAATTCCGATCTGTTCCCAGTTCCTGCCACCAATGCTTTATATTTTGCAGAAAGATCGTAAAGCACACACATCCTCTCTCGTGCCATCCGATTCCCTCTGCGTAAAATATCTGCATCAAAAGCATATTTCTTAAAATATATATCAGCCATCGGAGAGATGTCGATAACTTCATATTTAATACATAATAATTCTGCAACTTCAATTGCGTGATCTAAGCTGTCTGGATGGCTCTTGCGATATGGAAGCATAATGCCAAATACATTTTCCCTGCCTACAGCCTTCACACATAAAGCCGCTGTAACAGATGAATCAATACCACCGGATAATCCAACTATCAGCTTTTTAAATCCGGATGAGGACAGTTGTTTTTTTATAAATTCAACAATTAACTTAGTTTGTTCATTAAGATCGATTTCACGCATCTTTATACTCCTGAATTACTTATTAACCAAGTGTTTTGTAAAATTGAATAACACTTGGATTTGTCGTTTAAAGCGACGATGTTTTACTTCGTAAAGCCATCTTATTATTGTTTCACAAAGCCAACAATAACTGTCTTTCTGAGGCTTGTCAGCCTAAGGCTGATAAAAACCTACATAGGCATTCGACGACGTGTCCCGTCGTAGCCTTGGCGAAGATGGAAGAATCCACCACAGCGGACAAGTCTTATTGTAAGCGGAGATCTTTCATATGAAAAGCATGAAGAATTCCTCAGTATGACAAAACACTCTATTATACAAAACTCACATTTCTTAATTCTGTTATCAATAAATTCTATTAATCAAGACCTTACGGATGGTTGAATTTGTAAGACCTCCATAATGGTCATTGTTTTCAGATTAAACCATTTGTTAGTTGAAAGAATTCCAGTATCGTTTTCAACAAGTTGAAAGCCGATACATTATTGCGAAGGATTTCACCCATTCGCAAGGTTACTAACATAGATTAATATCAACTTACAAATAAGTTTTTATACATATCGAGGTCAAGCAAATAATTCTATAAAATTATCGTGCTTTTGCTAAGAATTTACCTTTATAGAAACTGCTTGACATTAGATTATTTCTTTAAAATTTCGAATCAGTATTAATGTAATTTAAATATAAAATAAAAGGAGTTTTAATTATGAACACAAGCGAGATGAAATCTAAGCATAAGTTATTGAAAGATTATTCTTATGAATTAGGAGAGATCGAAAAAGGTTATACGAACAGAACATTATATGTGAATTTGAGCAATAATGAAATCAAGGAAAAACCTGTTACGCAGTTTATGAAGGATAAATTCATCGGTGGAAAAGGATTTGGTTTGAAACTGCTTTGGGACGCTACCAAACCTCAAACGAAATGGGATGATCCTGAAAATGAAATCATCATTTCTCCCGGACCGATCGGTGGAATTACCCAATATGCCGGTGCCGGAAAATCGCTTGTTGTTTCACTTTCTCCTCTCACAGATATTGTTATCGATAGTAATGTGGGTGGTTATTTCGGTCCTTTCCTCAAGTTTGCCGGATTTGATGCTCTGGAAATTCAAGGAAAAGCAGAGAAGGATGTTATCGTTATCATAGACGGAAAAGAAGGAGTTGTCAGAATTGAAGAAGCTCCTGAAGAAGCTGTCGATAGTCATATTCTTGCTGAACAACTCACAGATATGTACGCTAAATCCGAAAATAAGAAAAATTTTGTTTCTGTAGTATCTGCCGGTCTGGCTGCCGAAAACAGTAATATTGGTGTTCTTAACTTTAGCTTTTATGATAAGAAGAGAAAGAAAGTTCGTTTGAAACAAGCGGGTCGCGGTGGAATTGGAAGTGTTCTTAGAAATAAAAAAATTAAAGCTATTGTTGCTATTGCCGATGGTATCAAGCCAAATAATGTTGTGGATTTAGATGCAATCAAGGAATGTGGCGCCAGATTCAATAAAGAAATGCGTGAACTCGATGATGATCAATGCAGAATGAAAAAAGAAGGAACTGCTCATTTGGTTGAAATTATGGATGATTACGATCTTCTTCCTACAAAAAATTTCAAATACGGTTCTCACAAAGATATTATGAATATTCATTCAAGTGTTTGGCGTTCAAAATTTACACAGAACGTTTTTGACGGCTGTTGGATCGGCTGCACAATGTCCTGCGCAAAGGCGGTCGATGGATTTGAATTGAAAACCGGACCCTATAAAGGCGATAAAGTTATTGTTGACGGACCTGAATATGAAACAGTTGGCGGTCTCGGTTCAAATTGCGGAATATTCGATGCGGATCATATTATAGAAGCCAATTTCTATTGCGATACTTATGGAATCGACACGATTTCTTTCGGAACACTTACAGCTTTTTTGATGGAATGTTATGAAGCCGGAATCATTAACAAAGAAATTACAGGTGGTCTCGAATTGACTTTCGGCAATAAAGATGCAGCAATAGAGCTTATGCATCAAATGGCTCGTGGTGAAGACTTTGGTGTTATTGCAGGATTGGGCATTAGAAAAATGAAAAAGTATTTTGCCGAAAAATATGGTGCTGATATTAATTTTATGAATGACATTGGAATGGAAAATAAAGGTTTGGAATATTCACAATATGTTTCCAAGGAATCCCTTGCCCAGCAAGGTGGTTATGCTATGACCAATAAAGGTCCTCAACACGATGAAGCATGGCTGATATTTATGGATATGGTAAATAAGCAAATTCCAACATTTGAAGATAAAGCAGAAGCACTTCATTATTTCCCGATGTTCAGAACATGGTTTGGTTTGATGGGTTTGTGTAAACTTCCATGGAACGATGTGGAACCTGTGAATAATGCTGAAACCGACGAACCGGCAAAAGTTCCGGAACACGTGGCAAATTACATCACGATCTTTAATGCTGTTACCGGTTTAAATATCGATAAGAAAGAGATGATAAGACAATCCGAGCGAGTATATAACTTCCAGAGAACTTTCAATATTCGTCGTGGTTATGGACTCAGGAAACACGATGCTCAACCATACCGCGCAGCAGGACCCGTTACAATAGAAGAATATGAATCACGTTCCGAAAGATATGACAAACAACTGCTTGAAAACATCGATGTGAATCCTGAAGGAAAATCGACCGAAGAAAAGGTTGCAATTTTGAGGAAATATAAAGAAGATATGTATGAACAGCTTCTCGATGCAGTTTATCAGCGACGAGGCTGGACGCAGAACGGTGTTCCAAAAATTTCACATTTGAAAGATATTGGAATGGATTTACCTGAAGTTCTGGAAATTGTTGAACCTCTGCAATAATAAAATATGAATGGCAATGCACACTTTGTCTCTCTGAGGAATTCTTCAAGGGCTTTTTAACGAAGAGTCTTATACCGGAGTGAAACAGTAAAATGAATAAAATAGAATTTTTCTCCAAACATGATCCGAAGATCGTTCCTGTTCTGCAAAGGGCAACAATTGGAATTGCGGGAGCTGGTGGACTTGGCTCCAATATTGCTGTTTCATTGGCAAGAACAGGAATTGGAAAACTGATTATCGCAGATTTCGATAAGATAGAATCTTCCAACCTGAACAGACAGCAATATTTTATTGATCAGATCGGAATGCCCAAAGTGATCGCACTGCTGGAAAACCTGAATAAGATAAGTCCATTTACCAAATATCAAATGCACGAGATCAAACTGAATGAAGAGAAAATTCCTTTCATTTACAAAGATGTAGATATAATGGTAGAAGCATTTGATAAAGCGGAAATGAAAACAATGCTGATAGAGACCTGGCTTACAAATTTTCCTGATAAACCCATCATTGCAGCTTCCGGATTGGCAGGTTGGGGAAAAAATGATCTTCTTCATTCACGGAAGATAGATAATCTATATATTTGCGGAGATGAGGAAACAGATCTGCAAACCGGTATCTCCCCTATGGCTCCTCGCGTAGGAATTGTAGCAAACATGCAGGCAAACTTAGTTCTGGAAATTTTATTGAAAGGATTCAACGCAGATGGACGCGGATGATGATTTTTTATGTAACACAGCGCAAACCGACATATTTTTTGCTGTTTTCTGTTCCCCTTCGTAAGGGGAATACAAGGGGTTTACATCTCAAAGACAGACCCGGTGAAATATTCAGCAAGCTGAAATTCACAGGTTAAAAGCTTTGAGTTACCGTAACACAAACATTGAATGTTGGCTTTGCGTAGCAAAACGACATATTATTTCTTGTTTGTGAATTTCTCAAAGACGGAGCTTTGAGTTACAAAAAAAGAAAATTATGAAAAAAATAACAGTTAATGACAACATCCTTAAATGGGAAGAAAATATGAATATTAATGTAATTCTGCAAAGAATGAATTACACATTCAGGATGCTGGTTGTGAAGGTGGATGGTAAACTTGTTAAAAAAAATGATTATAATTCTACTATCGTATATCCCGATTCAGATGTTAAAGTTATTCATTTAATTAGTGGTGGATAATATTTTTTGTTTACAGAGAATTATGTTTGATATTTTTTTGACATAGAGGTTTTTTTATGAAGATATTTGTTTTATTCATAAGTTTCTTTGTTATTTTTTCTTGTACGAAACACAAACTTGTAGAAGATTTTGAAAAACAAGAAATTCCTGAATCTGCAGCCGGTTTGGAAGAGTTCCAAATAGGCGATGATGAAGATGATAATCTTATAAAGAAAAAGAATGCTAATGCAAAACTGGTATATGCAGATAACCTTATAAAACTCGGCGATTACCAGTTAGCTATTAAAATCTATGAAGAAATATATAATGATGATAAATACAAAGACGATCAGAGAGATGACGCAATCTTTAAATTAGGATTAACATTTGAAAGTTTCTTATATGAAAATGCCGATTTAAATAAAGCAATTTATTATTATGAGTTATTAATAGCAGAATTCCCATTATCTGAACACAGGTTAGAATCTTTTCAGCGTATTGAATTATTAAGACTGCGGATTAAAGAAAAAGAAATTTATGAAAAAAACAATCCAACAGAATAAAGGGGAATTAATGTTCAAAACAAATGAGTATTTTGAAGGAAAAGTAAAATCTATAGCTTTTAAAGATACAAAAAGTGATGCAACAATTGGTGTCATGGCAAAAGGTGAATATGAATTTGGAACTTCTAAAATGGAAGTTATGACCGTTATCAGTGGACAATTAATCGTAAAATTACCCGATTGTGATTGTTGGAAGGAATATGGAAAATATGACTCTTTCACAATAAAAGCTAACAAGAAATTTCATGTAAAAACAGAAGGAAATACCACATATATTTGCCGTTATTATAATGAATCTGATTGCGAATGCGGTTGTAATTGCAATTAAATAAATTCATGAGAAAAAGCTTAATTCTCGTTCCCAAAGCCCACCCTCTAATTCTCGTTCCCAAAGCCCTCTTTGGGAACGAGAAATATTCCAAAGTTTTTCTTCGCACATCTCTTATCATTTTGATAAAGTCTATCTCCGGTTCTTATCAAATATATCATTTATTACTCTATTATGTTTCTTTCAAATATTCGCTAACACTTTACATTACTGATTGTTAAGTCATACTTGCCATAATTGGCACACCACTTGCATCTATCAAAAGAAAAAAACGGAGGGAAAAATGAAAAACCTAATAATTAAATGGAAAGAAAAGAAAATAGAAATAATAGAAAGATCTAAAAGTAAAAAAAATTAAAATGGAGGTAGTTATGAAAAAGATCTTATTTGTAGTATTAGTATTAGCAATGTTCGGCAGCGTTTCATTGATAGCTCAGGAAGAAATTCAGGATGAAATCGATGAAGCAATTGAAGAAGTGGAAAAAGCTTTAGAAGAGATTCCCGTTGAAATCGATGAAGCAATGGAAGAAGCGGAGCAAGCTTTTGAAGAGATTCCCGTTAAAAAAAAAATCACAATGAAATTCAATAACCTAAAAAGTGATACTCCGAAAATGGGAGTACATCTCTCTGATATCGACTTTGAAGAAGCTTACGAAATGCACTATCCATATTGTTATGGTGTTCTTATTAGCGGTGTAAAAAGTGGTGGTGCATCCCAAAAAGCCGGTATTATCAAAGGTGATATCGTTATGGAATTCGATGGAAAGAAAGTAAAGTTTGAAGATCATCTTAGAAAACTTATTCAATCCAAGAATATCGGTGATAAAGTAAATGTTAAATTATTCCGAAGTGAAGAGATCTTTGAAACAACTTTGATTCTGCAAGGAGCAAAAACTAAAGAAAAAAGTGAAATATTTACAAAAGATGGAAAAAAGAAGAAAAAATTATCAGTTGGTTTTGGCGGTGCTGGTTGGATTCCCGTATGGTTTGTAGATGATAATGAGTTTGCAGACATCAATCATATCTTAGAAGCGTATGACTTCAATGGTTTAGATGAGAAGGGTATCCTCATGCATGGCGGCGGTGGTCATGGTAATGTAGGAAAAGGTTGGTTTCTTGGTGGAATGGGTGCTGGATATACCATTGATAAAAAGAAAAATCATGTAACTGATGATGGAGATAGTGTTACTAGAAGAATGTTATATTCTAATGGTTATGGTGGAGTTACTTTGGATAAACGTATTGCACTGACAAAAAATCTTGTAACATCTCTTGGCTTTATGCTCGGCTGGGGTGGACATAATCTTCAAATCTCACAAACCGATGGAAGTTATGATTGGTTAGAGTTGAATGAAGACATGGACTCTTCTGCAAATAACGCTATTGAAATAGAAAAGAACTACATTATGTTCCAACCAAAAGCTACAGTAATGTACAGAATTATTGATTGGCTCAGCATTCGCGCAGAAGGTGGTTACATGCTTTCACATTCCTACACAGGCGGCTGGGATGCTGTTTCCTGCGAAGATAATTTTGAAATAGATAACTCACCTGAAACACCTTATCAAGGATATACCATATCGATAGGACCTTGGTTCGGATTTTAAGATTGACATTTAATTAAATAAAGAGTCTCTGACAAAGTAATAATTTGTAAGAGACTCTTTTCTAAATATAAGGATGGAAAATGTTTGAAGCTCTTGCCGGCAAGGTAGTTTCGGGAGTAATATCATTAAGCATGATGCTGTTTTCTTCTTATGAAGGCAATCAGCCTTATTTCTCACAGATAGCTGTTTCTATGGCAGGAAATAGGATTTTTATCAAAACAGAACTGGTAGATGCTTTCGATAATGATTTTGAAGATATTTTCCGCTCCGGCAAGCAGATCGATGTATCATTCAACATCACACTTAAAAATGGTTCCAATGTTATTTCAGATGATAATTTCAAACATACTGTTATCTATGATCCACTCACAGATTTATTTACATTGATAATAGAAGAATTAGATGAAACGATAATTATAGATTCGTATCAACAATTATTAAAGAAGATAGCTAAGATTGAATATACACGTAATATCGATTCTGCTGAAAATATAATAATCGAAATTGAATCTTATCTATCCAAAATAAAATTTGACTCATTTGGGAAAAAATATGACCTGATGATTTTATGGAAATTAAAAAAACCGAAAGCAAAAGTTACTTATGGTAAAGATCATGAAATATAGAATCAGTTTTCGCGGAAGTATCATTATTTTGTTCATTGTATTATATTTACCAAGTTTATTACTTCTAAATTCTTATTTTGTTAAAAAAAATAGCGAAATAAATAAAGTACTTCAAAATATAAAATTGAGTGAATCTCTTTCCAATTTGGAATTTAAAACCGGTGAAGACAGCCTGAAGGCAAAGAATCTGTTAAATCAATTTAATGAAAATATGGCTGCGAGAAGCTTTATTCAGCACGAGTCTCAAATCTATTCCGCTGTATTCCTGTTCGTTTTGATGTTGTTATCGATTTTTATATTTATTTTGATCTTCTATAGAATTTCTAATCCCCTTAAAAAACTGCAAAATGCAACTTCAAAGATTGCTAAAGGAGATTTTTCTTTACATTTGGAAGAAACGGGGATCAAAGAAATTAAACAACTTACACAATCTTTCAATAGTATGTCCCGCGAATTGGATAGCACACAGAAAAAATTGCTGCAAGCCGAGAAAGATACCATGTGGAAAGAGCTCTCCCGCATTTTAGCACATGAGATAAAGAACCCTCTTACCCCTATTCAGCTTTCAATTCAAAGGTTAGAAGAAAAATATGAAATAGATCCAGAAAAATTCTACGAAGTCTTTCCCGAAACGGTCAACATAATCAACCATGAAGTCAACAACCTGAAGCTTCTCGTCAGTTCTTTTTCTAATTTTGCAAAAAATATAAATCCTGAATTCTCAGAATTTAACCCGAGAACAATGATAGATGACATTCTTAATTCATATCAGCATAATTTTGAGATTAAAACGTCAGGTGAAAATTGTACGATATTATTTGATCGGACACATTTTTATCAGATCATTACAAACCTCGTTCAGAACGCTATCGATGCTTCCGAAAAAGAAGATAACATCCTTATTGAGATAACAAAAAGTAATTCTAATATAATAGTAAGTATTTCTGATTCCGGCAAGGGAATCAATAAGAAAGATATTAATAAAATATTCGAACCCTATTTCACAAAAAAGAAGAAAGGAACAGGACTCGGACTTGCATTAGTAAAAAAATTAGTTGATGTAAATAACGCTAATATTAATGTAACCAGCAAAGAAAAAGAAGGTAGTTGTTTTGAAATTGTGATCCCGAACAGATCTGTATTAAATCAGGGGAAATAGATGAAAGTACTTATTATTGACGATGAAATGAATATATGCTTAACAGTAAAAAATATTCTGGAAGATGAAGGCTACGAATGCGATTATGCCCTCGACAGCAAAACCGGTATGATTAAATTCGAGAGCATGATACCGGATATCATACTTCTGGATGTTCGGCTCGATGGAGCTAACGGGATTGACCTTCTTAAAGATATTAAGAAAATAAGAGAGGATATAATTGTAATTATGATCTCAGGTCACAGCGGCATTAAAGAAGCTGTTCAATCTATAAAATACGGTGCTTATGATTTCCTTGAAAAACCGCTTAGTTTAACAAAAATTAAGATCATCGTTAAAAAGGCTTATGAATTCCACAACATTTCAAAAGATTATAACAGATTAAAAACCAATGAGAATGAAAAATACAAAATAATTGGAAACAGTGAACCGATCAAAGAACTTTTATCTCTTGTCGATAGAATTGCCGTAAGTGATTCAAAGGTGTTAATTCGAGGAGAAAGCGGAACAGGAAAAGAGCTGGTTGCCTACGCAATTCATCATAGAAGCAATAGAAGTGACAAACCTTTTGTTAAATTCAATTCAGCCGCAATTCCAACAGAACTTGTAGAAAGCGAATTATTCGGTTATGAAAAAGGAGCATTTACCGGTGCAGTAAGCAATAAAAACGGGAAGATCGAACAAGCACATGGCGGAACGCTTTTTCTGGATGAGATCGGAGATATGAGCCTTAAGGCGCAATCTAAGATACTGCGCGTAATACAAGAAGGTGAGTTCGAGCGGGTTGGAAGTAATAAAACTCAAAAAATTGATATTAGACTTATTGCAGCAACACATAAAAATTTGGAAGAACTTGTAGAAAATGGCGAATTCCGGGAAGATCTATATTACCGTCTGAATGTAATTCCTATTACAACTCCTCCCCTACGTCGGCATCCCGAAGATATTCCAATATTGGTTGAGTATTTTTCAAATTATTTTTCAAACGAGTTGCAACTTCCACATAAAAAATTCCTAACCAAAACGATCTCAGAATTACAATCATGGGAATTCAAAGGTAATATCAGAGAATTGAGGAATTTCATTGAACGGTTATATATTCTTGTTCCAAAAACCGTTATCGAACCGAAAGATATTAAAAATCTTGGAACTTCAAAACTACCTGATTCCAACTTTTGGAATGAAACTCTATCTCTTAAAGAAAAGAGAAAAGAATTTGAGACCAGATATCTTTCGATTCAATTAAAGATGAATGACGGGAATATTTCCAGAACCGCAAAAGCTTTAGATCTGCAAATAAGTAATTTATCACGAAAATTGAAAGAATTAGATATAAATTAGAAATTTAAGAAAATAGAGTGTTTTAAACCTTACCTCAATCCTCTTGAGATCGTTTGCTTTGCAAGCCGACTCATACCTACAAGGAGAGGAAGTTTTATTCTCCTTCTCATAAATAGGAGAAGGCATTAAAGTGAGTTCGTTTTTCTACGAAAAGCCGACTAATATAGGATGAGGTTTATAATAAAAAAATATTAATTAGAAATTTATCTAAGGAGTTAAAATGGAAAAACTAAATTGGGTTGCAATCAACTGGTTTGATTATCCAATTTTACCAAAAGCGATTTTACAAATTCCAATTTCATTAGATGGAATTGATCAAAAACAATATCTACAACTTGATACCGGTTGCCCTTATTCAATCCTTTTTGGTTATCAATTATCTAAACTAATTAATAAAAACGATCCAAGTTTAAATGATGATGAAATTTATTTTAACGGTTCTATTGGAGGACATAATTTTTCAAATTTTAAATTTAAACATCTAAAAAACTTCGGAGAAAAAAGAGCAAAACAGGGACAAGAAAAAATTGGACTTCTTGGTACTGATTTCTTTAAGAAAAAAATTCTCATTATTGATTTTATAAAAAATCAGATTTTAATCTCCAACAATTTAGAAATAATTGATAAATTAGATTACAATTTCAACTTTATTAATACACTTAATAATTCAGCAAATGAAATGATCTTCAAAGTTTCTTTAAATAATTGTGAAATAAAAAAAATATTATACGATACAGGTCACTCTACTTCCTCTCTGAAATTTCTTAAAAAAATGGATTGGCAATCTTTTGTTGGTGATGTTGTTAATAAAAAGTTAATAAAAAATAGCATTAGTAATATCGAAGGGAATTTCTATTCTTATACACAAAAGACAAAAGGGAAACTTAGAATTGGAAAATTTATTTCTAATAATCCTGATTTAGCTTTTGATGATAATGATCTGTCAAAAGAATCAAAATTAAATGGAATATTGGGGAACAAACCGTTTTATAATTCTTGTATTATTCTCGATTATATTAATTTTAAGTTCGGGGTTTCTAAATAGAATGAATTGTAATTTTATCAAAAAAAAACCACTAACAAAATAAGCGGTTTTGCGGTTGGGGTTCCATTAATGAGAAATTTGAAATTAGAAATTTAAAAAAAGGAGTTAATTATGAAATCAAAATGGTTTTCGTTTGGATGTCTAACATCTGTAGTCATCATTATTATTATGATTTTTACAATGTTCAGAATATTCGGAAGTATGGGAAAGGGATTTCAGAAACCTGTGTCGGAAAAGATAGTTGAAGGATCGTGGTTAAAGATGAATATCAGTGGAAGGATCATGGATTATAATGAATTTAAAGACAGCCCTTTCACCGGTACATTCTCAGCAAAAACCACCTCGGTTCATGATATTGTACACAAGGTCAATAAAGCTGCTCAAGATGGAAAGATCAAAGGAATTTTACTCGAACCAAAGTTTATCGCCTGCGGTTATGCAAGTTTGCATGAGATCATGAGTGCTTTGGAAAATTTCAAAAGTACAGGAAAAGAAATTCATACTTATCTCGATTTTGCCATGGATAAAGATTATATCCTTTCAACTGTTGCAGATAAAATATATCTTAATCCTTCTGCATCTGCTGGAATACTGTTAACCGGAGTTGGCGGCGGAATACTATTTTACAAAGATTTCTTTGATAAGATCGGTGTAGAAATTAATGTGATACATGCAGGGAAATACAAAGGTGCAGGTGAAACATTCTCACGAAATGAATTATCTGAACCGGTTCGAAAGAACCTGGATAGACTTTTCTCAAATGTTTATAATTCTGTTCTTAATACAATTGCAGAAAACCGTGAAATTGAATTTGATGAAATAACTAAAATTTATGAAAAGAGAGAAGAACTATTTATTAATCAGGAAACTGCTTTGGAATATAATCTGGTTGATGAACTTATCTGTAAAGAAGATTTGTATAATGAATTAAGTATTACAAAAAAGAATCTGGTTTCGTTTTCCAATTACAAGATACCAAAATTAAGAAAATCAAAATCTAATATTGCTGTCATCTATGCTCAAGGCGGAATTGTAATGCAATCACAAGGATTCGATACAAACAATATTACCGCTGCCAAACTAAATATGATATTGGATAAAATTGAGAAAGATAATGAGATAAAAGGTGTTGTGGTCCGCGTGAATAGTCCGGGTGGAAGCGCACTCGTTTCTGAAATGATCCTTGATAGAATAAAGAGATTAAAAAGCGTAAAACCCGTTGTGATCTCAATGGGAAATGTCGCTGCATCCGGTGGATATTATATCTCGGCAGAATCTGATTACATCTTTGCCGATCCATACACTATAACGGGTTCAATCGGTGTTGTTGCAATGCTGCCTAATATATCCAAACTAACTGATAATATTGGAATTCATGAAGAAGATATTTCCAAAGGAAAATTTTCAAATGCGATGAGCATATATTCAAAGTTGGATGAATCTATGATCAGATCATTAAAAATTAGTATTCAAGATACATATCTGGAATTCAAGCAAAGAGTTGCTGATGGCAGAGAAATTTCTCTCGATGATGTTGAGCTGATCGCTCAAGGACAGGTTTGGTCTGCTGAAGACGCTTTGCAGAACAAACTCATAGACGAAACCGGAATGATAGATGATGCGATAAAGAAAGCTGCAGAGCTGAGTGGTATTGAAGATTTCACAATCGAGTATTTCCCAAAACAAAAGAACTTCATTGAAGAGATCATAAAAGACAAATTTGATGTAGATCTGGCAGAAACTGTAATTTCCAATCAGGTCATGGAAGATAAGGGTTTGCTCAAAGCGTGGCAATTACTTAAATCAATCAAGAATGATCCTCTTCAAGCAGTTCTACCATTTGAATTAGATAATTAGACAAACCACAATAATTTTTATAGAAGGTGGCTTATGGTCACCTTCTTTTCTATTTTATGATCAAGAATTCTGCATAATAGAAGTGTAAACCGCTGAAGCGGTTATCGTATGGTTTGTGTTTTTACCCGCAGTTAAAACTGTGGGCTAATTTTAAAGTATTTATTTAAATACGAAATCAAAAAAAAGAAAATTTCAACCATTTTAATAATGCATTGGCTTTCAATTTACTTAAAACGATGCTAATTTTTTTCTTGCATTGCTATGGTTTCTGAAATATTTCTCAACTATGCAGAATTTATATGTAATGATTACAAAATACTTGACTTATAAAGCTTATAAAAAAATTTGCTTATTAATAATAAAATATTTTAATATAATAAACGGAGGAAAAATGAGAAAGTTTAATAAAGGTATATTATTAATTGGAATTATTTTGGTTTTTGGTACTTCATTACTGGCTGCTTCACAAGATATTTCTGCTCAAGGTAAGAAGAATTTGCGATCTGCTAATATGCATTTAGGCGGGAATAGATATGAAAAGGCACTTCCATTATACGAATTGGTTCTTGAAGAAAATCCCAATCATATCGATGCACTTAACAACGTTGCTGCTATCTATTATGACATGAAGGGAGATTATCCTAAAGCCCGTGAATATTTCATTAGATTGATCGACGTGATCAACAGCGTTTATGCCGAATATGAAGAAATTAAACAATCTGATGAAAAAGCAGCAAAGAAATTCTATAAAAACAACATTAAGAAACTCAAATTAGAAGCTATGCTTGAATCGGTTGAACAATTTAAAGATAATTGCATTACAAAGATGGTGAATGAGGGCAAATTAAAGATACAAACTGAAGAATTTGAAGCTGCTATCGAGATATTTACCAATATAGCAGAGATCGTTCCGGACAATACAATTACATACAGACTTATGGCTTTGTGTTACGAAAAACTGGATGATATGGAAAACTCAAGGAATTACTTTATCAAAACAGCCGAACTTGATTCAACAGATGTTTTTGCAAAGCAGAAAGTAGCATCTTTATATTATAATGAGGGAAATTTTATTGAATCTGGTAATTGGTATTTAGAAGCAGCAAAAAATGAAGTTGAGAACCCGGATAATTATTATAATGCCGGACTTGCCTATAAGAATGCCGATAATGATTCATTATCTTACGGTGCTTTCCAGAAAGCTCTTGAATATGATCCTGAAAATATGAATATTATTGTTACATTAAGCAATATCGCATTATCTCTGAAAGATAACGAAGCATCTACAATGTACCTGCAGAAAGCAGTTGATACAGATGATGCAGATGGAACGATTGAAAATCCAGTATATGTTACTACCCTCTGTTACAAATTGTATGGTTTAAAAAGATTTGATGAACTCATTAAATATGCAGAGATGTGGCATAACCTTGATAATTCTTCTAAAGAAGCTGTTCAAATGTTATATAATGCATCAAAAGAGCTTAATAATAAAGAATTGATGGATAAATATAATAAAATGTATAAGGACATGGAATAATTTCATTTTGCGAAAGTGGCGGAGTTGGTAGACGCGCTGGCCTTAGAAGCCAGTGAGAGAAATCTCGTAGGGGTTCGAGTCCCCTCTTTCGCACCAAATATTTTTGTGAATTAAATTAAGGAGATAAATTGAAAACTAATATCAAAGAGATAAGTCAATGCGTAAGAGAACTTACTATAACTATTGAATCGGAAACTGCATTAGCAGATTATAATAAAATTGTGAATCAGTTTAAAAAATACGTCGCTATTCCCGGATTCCGTAAAGGTAAAGCACCTGTTTCAATGATCGTAAAATCTTTCGGCACACAGATCAAGGAAGAATATTTAAACCAAAAATTAGGTGATTATTACAAAGAGGCAATCGATGCGGAAAAAGTTCACCCGATCAATCATGGTGAAGCATCTGAATTTGAATGGGAAAAAGGAAAAGATCTTGTTGTTACATTCAAATATGAAATAATGCCTGAAATCAAAATTGAAAAATATAAAGGATTAAAAATTCCTTTTGAACCGGTTAAATTTAAAAAAGAGATGGTAGAAGCAACTTTAGATGATTATAGAAATAAAATGGCTACTGAAATACCTGTCGATACTGCTGAAGCAGGCAATATTATCGAAGCTGTGTTTAAATTCCTAGATGAAAATGATAATGTAACAAAAGAAGTTAATAGAAAATTCGTGCTTGGTGAAAATCAATATTCTAAATTATTTAATACTAAGCTTACAGGTGCAAAAGTTGATGATGAAATTAAAACCAAACTATTTACTAAATCTCAGAAATCTGAGGACAAGGATATAGACGATAACATCAAAGACAGGGATTTTCTTGTAAAGATCAATGCGATCAAACAAAGAGAGATACCCGAACTTAACGATGATTTTGCCAAAGATATTGAATATGATTCTTTGAAAGATCTGAAAAGCAAAGTAGAAGAAGAACTTAAAATTAAGATCGAAGAAGATAATAGAGGCAATATGAAAACTGCTGTGCTTGCTCAGCTAATTGACGAAAATAAATTCGACCTTCCTCAATCTATTGTAAAACAAGTTGCAGAAAATATGGCTAAACCTTATGCCAAAGCATATAAAATGGAACTTGATCAAATGACACAAATGTATATGGGTGTAGCCGAGTTCAATCTTAAATGTCATTACCTTGTTGATGAGATCAAGAAGAGCGAAGAGATCAAGATTTCTAATGAGGAAAAAGAAGAGATAATCAAGAAAGCTGCTGAAAACATGAAATTAAATGTTGACAAATACAAAAAAATGTATAAAAATCAAATTGAAAGCAGCGATTTCACTTATTCTGCTGAAGAAGATAAAGTGATTGAAATAATTACTAAAAGCTCAAAATTTGTTGCTTTGCCAAAAGAAAATAAGGATCAAACTAAAAAATAATATAGGGAGTTATTTATGGCATACGTACCTATCGTAGTTGAACAAAATGGAAAAGTTGAAAGAGCATACGATATCTATTCACGTCTTTTAAAAGACAGGATCATCTTTGTAGGTTCCCCAATAGATTTCACTGTTGCAAATGTTGTAATGGCACAACTTTTGCATCTCGAAGCAGAAGATCCCGACAAAGATATTTATATGTATATCAATAGTCCCGGAGGTTCTATTAATGCAGGACTTGCCATTTACGATACAATGCAGTATATCCGCCCGGATGTTTCTACAATATGCATCGGACAAGCTTCCAGCATGGGCGCATTCCTTCTCGCTGCCGGCGTTAAAAATAAAAGATTTGCTCTTCCAAATTGCCGGATAATGATACATCAACCTTTAGGAGGAATTCAGGGACAAGCTTCCGATATTGAAATTCATACAAAAGAAATATTATTTTTAAAAAATAGAATAAATGAACTTCTTCACAAACATACACAACAATCATTAAAAAGAATTGAAAAAGATACTGATCGTAATTTCTTCATGGGACCTGAAGAAGCTAAAAAATATGGTATTATTGACGAAGTAATTGCGACGAGAAAAGATTCAATTTTAGCAGGAAACTCTGGAGAGTAGTATGGAACAAAAAAACAAATGCTCATTCTGCGGTCGATCTGAAGTTGAAGCAAATTATCTTATCAAAGGTATAAGTGGGAATATTTGTGAAGAATGCATAAAGATGTGTTCCACGATCATAGAATCTGAATTCCAGAAAAAAGAGATGGATAACTTCATTCTTCCTACACCAAAAGAAATCCATGAACTTCTAAATCAGTATGTGATCGGTCAGGAAAAAGCTAAAAAGATAATATCAGTTTCAGTTTATAATCATTATAAAAGGATATTCAAGCAAGACACAAAAAGTGATATCGATATTGAGAAAAGTAATATTTTAATGATCGGACCAACAGGTTCCGGTAAAACCCTCATCGCACAAACACTGGCACAAATCCTCAAGGTTCCTTTTGCTATTTCTGATGCTACAACCTTAACCGAAGCCGGATATGTTGGTGAAGATGTAGAAAACATTCTGGTCAGGCTCCTGCAAAACGCCGATTACGATATTGAAAAAGCTGAAAAAGGAATTATCTATATTGATGAACTTGATAAGATCGCCAGAAAATCCGAAACACCGTCAATAACGAGAGATGTTTCCGGTGAAGGTGTTCAGCAGGCATTACTAAAGATTTTAGAAGGCGCAAAAGTTAATGTCCCTCCTAAAGGCGGCAGGAAACATCCGCAACAGGAATTTATCGAGATAAATACAAAAAACATCCTGTTCATCACGGGTGGTGCATTTTTCGGGTTAGATAAAGTAATACAAAATCGACTTAAGAAAAAAGCTGTCGGATTTGATGCGGATATAATTTCCAAAAAAGATATAGATCCGGATTTCTTTAGCAAAACAATTCCAAATGACCTGGTAAAATATGGTCTGATCCCGGAATTAGTCGGGCGTATTCCGGTAATATCCTCTTTACACGAACTTGATGAAGAAGCACTTATCGAAATTCTAACCAAGCCGAAGAACGCCATTTGCAAGCAATATACAAAATTATTCGAAATTGAGAATGTGAAACTCGATTTTGGAATTGATGCTCTCAAAGAAATTGCTCATTTGGCAATTAAACAAAAAACCGGAGCCAGAGGATTACGTGCAATAATGGAAAAATTCATGCTAGATATTATGTATGAAATTCC
>JAUVLU010000025.1 GCA_030600585.1 Candidatus Cloacimonadota bacterium
TTAAAGACAAGAGATAAATCTATGAAGATTAATTAGAAAACAATAACTTCAAAAACAAAAAAGCCCTGCTCGCTAAACGAGACAGGGCTTTTCTGCAGTTGTGTTATCTGTTCGTTTTGAGTTATCCCAATTCATCGGGATGATCCTGCAGCATGCATATACATTAACTCAACAGCTATTCAATAGGGTAGAGGTCTCAATTTTCAAACCCTAACCCCAAAACCTTATACCCAGTTTTTAATATAACCAAATACAAATAGATTCTCTTTCTCAATATCTACATGAATGTAACTTCTCCTGAATTAATATAAAGAATTTACTTTTTTATGTATATAAGCAAAATGAAGTATAACTTTCTTTAAAACGTCCAAATATCGAATATCCTTCAATCATTCAATTCAAATGTGTTTCTACCTAACTTTCCCATTTATGTCCACCTGTGGTTGAATTCTGAAGCTTATGGAAAATACAATATTAAAAGCGATAGTTACAATCCAGCCTTCGTCCTTCGACTACGCTCAGGATGACACAAGCTTCGGCTTAGTAAACAGGATGATAGTTAGTATTATGAAAAGAGAGGATTAATAGATTTAAATGTTTACATAAACAAATACTATCGGTAGAGTGATTTCATACATAGCACTAAACGACTATGTAATAAATGGTTACATTAATACTTCTATGTTTACATAATATACATTATCACAGGTTCTAAATCCAGCTTTTCTGTCACCCCTATTTTTCAACGCCTCTCTCCCTTCTTTAATTTATTTTTCTATAATATAAGATCATCTTAATTTTACATTCTTTAAAATTGATTTCTGATATATCATTTATTAATTGGTTTTTAGAAAATTGAAAATATTTACAAAAAGAAAAAAAATCTTTAAATTTGTTATAATTTAGTGTCTGAACGAAAACTCAATAATTTCAAATATTGAACAAGACCTTACGGATGGTTGAGAAACGAGACCTCCGTAATGGTCGGTATTTGAAACTTCAACCATTGCGAAGGTTTCCAACCATTCGCAAGGTTTTAATACTTTCCTTTCAAGCACTATTTGGTAATAAATGTGTAAATATCTCCAAATATTGATTCTGACGTCCGAAATAATTTAAGTTGAGTAAAATTACCTTAAAATTGAAAGAAATGAACCAATAATGGATTTGGATTGTTAAAAAAAGATATTACAAGGTGAAAGTCTTGTATAATGTGTTATTTTATTAATTTACCTTTTAGTGTCCAGCCAACAGCATCTGTTATTTTCACTTTAACAAATTTTCCAATTAAAGATCTATCTCCGGGGAAAACTGTTATTTTAAAGTCCCTACTTTTACCAGCCATTTCGTCAGCAGATTTTTTACTTACCTGTTCTACATAGATCTCTTTTATTTTCCCAATTTGTTCTTTATATTTAGATGTTGTGATATTCTGTTGAAGCTCGATAAGCTGTTGCAATCTTGATAGGCGAATATCTTCCGGTATATGATCGGTAAAATCGGCAGCTTTTGTTCCGGTTCGAGGAGAGTATTTAAAGGTAAAGGCATAATCGAATTGAATTTTTTTCATCAGATCGTAAGTTCTTTGGAACTGCTCATCTGTCTCACCCGGAAAACCGGCAATAATATCAGTGGTTATAGCTATATCCGGCATTGCCTGTTTTAATTTTTGAGTGATATTAAAAAAATGCTGTGAAGTGTATCCACGATTCATTTTAGCTAAAATATCATCATCCCCGCTTTGCATTGCCAAATGCAAGTGTTCACATACTTTTCCCGATTCTGCCATAACCTGTATAACCTCATCAGAAAGGTCTTTAGGATGAGATGAAACAAATCTGATGCGTTTGATTGAATCAATTTTATTTACCTGCCGTAAAAGTTCGGCAAAATTCACATTTTTGTAATTATAGGAATTAACATTCTGCCCTAGTAGTGTAACGTCTTTAAAGCCCTTCTCCCCTATCTTCCAAATCTCATTAATGATGTCTTCGGTCGGTCTGCTTCGTTCTCTACCGCGGGTGTACGGCACAATGCAATATGAGCAGAAATTATTACATCCACGCATAATTGTTACAAAAGCATTGAATTTACCGGTATGGATCGGGTAAATATCCTTATATATTTCACTATCATTTACAATTGTATTACATTTGAAATCAGCTTCTTCAAACAAACCGGTTATTATTTCGGGCAGCTTTTTATACTGATCTACACCAACCACAAAATCAATATTGGAATTCATCTCGTTCAGCTTTTTATCAAGACGCTGCGCCATACAGCCGATCACCCCGATCTTCAAGTTCTTTTTCTGCCTTTTGCGGCTCATTTCATTATTGATGCGTCCAAGAACACGATCTTCAGCATGCTGCCGCACAGAGCAGGTATTAAAGATTATTACATCTGCATCTGCTATATCTTCTACAATTGAGAATTGGTCACTTTTCAGGATTGATCTGACAAGCTCGCTATCTGCCACATTCATCTGGCAGCCGTATGTTTCTATATATATATTCATTTTTTTGCCACCTGTCTTCTATAAATCGGCTTTGCAAAGCAAAACGATGTTTTTTAAGCTATGCCACGGCAAGCTGACTTACATTGACTTTTGTGATTATAGATTTCATATGTATTGAGTGTTCAAATCTCAAATCGTAAATCACCAATCGTAAATCTTAAATTTCCTTTATGTTTTTATATTTTTCTTCTTCTATCACCCAGCAAAACAATATCTCGCAGAGCTTCAATATTCTTGGCTTTCAGCCATTTCTTTTCAAAATTAGAATTTTGTACTATCTGAGCAATTGCCGCTAATGCCTGTAAGTGAAAGTTACGTTCATCACGCGTTCCGGTAATAACAAATACAGTATTAACTTTTTGTGCTTCATCATTGAAATAAATCCCTTCCCTGCATCTTGCCAGCAGGATATTGAATTTCTTTTCTCCTTCGATAATAATATGAGGAATAGCCAGAGAATCGGTGAGTACAGTAGAACTTTCAGCTTCCCGTTCCAACAATTTATTATAGAAGTATTCACAATTTATATTAATATTTACACACACTTTATCTGCAATTGTATGGAAAAATTCTTCTTTGGAAACAGACTTATCAATATCCAAAACAACAGCATTTTCAATGAGTTCATCAAACCTGTCTTTTGTAATATTATCGCGTTCCCTGATTATTTCTTTCAATTCAGTTTCTAAAGATGTGGTTACCAGATCTTTTGCTTTGATCCGCTTTACAATCTGAAAAAGAGCAGATTCTTTATTAGAACGGATGCGACCATAGAACCAGTACCAGGATAATCCACAAATTATAAAAACAGCAGTCAGAATGAGCGGCATAGCTCCCATTTCGATAATAAGAAATATATACGCTACAACTGCGATAACCTGCAACCATGGATATAATGGACTTTTAAATTTTGGACGGTAATTTTGAATTCCACTTTCACGCATGATTATTACAGAAATATTTATAAATATAAACAATAGTATTTTCATAGTGGATGCCATTTTAACAAGTGTTTCCAAAGGAAGGAAGATTACTAATATCATGAAACCACTGGTAAATAATATTGCATTAACTGGAGTCTTTTGTTTTTTGCTCACTTTTCCAAAAAATGAAGGCAGTAAATTATCCTGACTCATTGCCATTGGATTACGTGAAGATGCCATGATACCAGCATTCGCTGTAGAAAAAAACGCCAATAAAGCTGCTATTGATAATAGATACATTCCCGGTTTCCCGGCAAAAACTGCAGCTCCGTCACTAATTGGCGTGAGAGAATAAAGTCTTGGAGCTGGTGAAAGAAGTTTATCTCCTAATATACCCACTGTTACAAAAACGACTACCACATAAGCAATAGTTACGATTGTAAATGCCGAGATCATTCCAAGTGGTATATTTCGCGATGGATTTTTTATTTCTTCGGCAACACTGGCAATCTTCGTTAATCCACCATAAGATACAAATATCAAGCCGGAAGTCATAAAAATAGTTTTCAGATCACCTTTCATAAAGTCATCAAAATGACGATTATCAACGTGAGGAATTCCTTTGACAACATAATATAAAAGTAATGCCAGTAAACCCATCACCATAATAACCTGAATGTATCCAGCATGCTTAGTGCTTCTAAGATTTATTATTGTAAAAAATACGCAGAAAACAACAGCGATCAATTTAATCTGGAAAATAGTGATTTCAGGATAAATGATCGAAGCAAAAGCACCGATACCTACCAAGGCAAAAGCACTTTTAAAAGCTAATGAGAACCATGCTGAAATCCCTGCGATCGTTCCAAACCCTCCTCCCATACTTCGATTGACAAAGAAATAATCACCACCGGATTTGGGCATTGCTGTAGCCAGTTCAGCTTTACTGAACATAGAAGGAAGCACCAGAATTCCAGCTAGAAGATATGCCAGAATTACAGCGGGACCGGATTTGTAATATGCCAAACCCGGTAATATAAAAAGACCTGAGCTGATCATTGCTCCGGCAGCTATACTAAATACTGATAATAAACCGAGTTCCTTTTTCAATCCTGTCATATTATTCCCATAATTTATTTTGTAATTACAACCTTATTTTTACCTTGAGTTTTGCCTTTATACATAGCTTTATCAGCTTTTTTAATAAGATCACTAATTGTTAATTCTACATTCGTATAATAACTAATGCCTATTGTTGCGGTTATGGATATTTCTTTATCTTTATATGTAATTGGGAATTTAGCAATCTGCTCGAGGATAATTTGAGTTACATGTAATGCGCCTATAGAGTTGGTTTGTGGGAGAAGTAGAACGAATTCTTCACCACCATAGCGTCCTACAACATCTTGTTTTCTAACAAGTTCAACCATCAAATTTGAAATTTGTTTTAACACAAAATCACCACATTCATGTCCATATTTATCATTAACATTCTTGAAATCGTCCAGATCGATCATTGCAATTGAGAAAACTTCCTTAGAACGTTCAAATTTAAGTTTCTCGTATTCAATTTTCTCTAAGATAGCACGTCGATTCGGAAGCTGAGTAAGAGAATCAATTCTAGATAGTGCATGCAGTCTTGCAATTGATATTTTTAGTTCTTTTTTTGTTCTATTAAGCTCTGTCATATCAACAGATAAATTATATAATTCCTGAACTCCAAAAATAGTTTCATGTTTATGGAAACTGGTTAGCACATTTAAAATGGATCTATCTTTATGAAGATATTCCATCTCACCTTGATAAATTTCAACATTGTCGTCATAATATTTATCTATGTTACTTTTAAATTTTTTAAAAGATGAACTAGGTACAATTATATCTTCAATTTTTTTACCTATAACTTCGTTATTTTTAAATCCATAAATCTTCTTGCAAGCATGATTCCAGTATGTTACAGTATGATCTCTACCGACTCCATAAATTGCTATGCCCTGAGCATTATAGATCATATTTTCAAATTTCTTTTCATATTGATGAAGTTTGTCATCAATATGAAACCATTCAACTAAATCTTCTTTATATTCCTTAAATCTTCTAAAAGTGAATATAATAAACCCAATAGTTGTTACGAAAAATATTATCAATAATTCAATAACATACCTATATCCAAAATTACCATACACTCCTATTATTCGATTTGGTATATGAAAAAAATTTAATAGAAAGTATGTAATTACGATTATTAATGTTATTATAATTAAATCTACCTGTATTTTCTTTTTAGTAAGAAATGAACCTGACAGATTTTTCTTTGGATCTAATTGCTTTGCGATATCTACCTCCATTCCTGCAGATCACATTATTCTACAGTTCATTATAAACCATTACTTGATTTTTCCCTAATTCTTTTGCTTGATATAACGCTTTATCAGCGTTTGTAATACAACTTTCATAATTACATGTTCCTGTATAATGAGAAACACCAAAAGTCATTGTTAATTTTATTGTTTTCTTACTAAAAAGAAACTTTTTTTTATATATTTTTATTCTTAGTTTTTCAGCTAATAATTTTGCGCCTTCTATCTTTGTTTGTGGAAGTAGAAACAGGAATTCATCACCACCCCAGCGACCAACTATATCCTGTTTACGGAGTGATTTCCTCATTAGCTCGCTGAGTTCTTTTAAGATAAAATCACCTGCATCATGGCCATATGTGTCGTTTATTTTTTTATAGTCATCAATATCACATAAGATCATTGAAAAATGTTCTCTATTTCTCCCGAATCTGTTTTTTTCGTATTTAATGCTTCCGATTAAAGCTCTGCGATTTGCCAGCTTAGTCAGCGGATCGGTTAGAGATAGTTTTTCCATTTTAAGATAAGCTTTTTCCAATTTTTCTTCTGCAGCTCTATGCTCGGTTACATTTCTCATAGAGGCATATAAAGCAGTAGAACCATTCCATGGGATAATTGATAAAAGAATCTCAAACGAAAGGATTTCTCCATCTTTTTTTTCATATCTCCGAATTTCAATATTATCATGAAAAGAAATTTGATCAGGAAGTTGCTTTCTTGAGATATCATCATCGTCATCCAAAAAGAGATCATTGAATTTTTTACCAATTAACCCTGATTTATGCGTTTGAAAAATATGTAAGGCAATTTTATTGGCTTCTTTTATCCTTCCGGTTTCAGAGTCAATTATAATATTGGCATCAATGGCATTTTGAAAAATGCTTTCATAATTCTTCTGATTCTTCATCTGCTCCTTCAATTAATTTGTTCTCTCAAGAAATTTCACTTCCTTCTTTTACATCTTTATCAGGATGCAAAATTGAAAGTTTCCCATTTTCTTCCGCAGCCAATATCATAGCTTGAGATTCTACTCCCATCACCTTTCGGGGTTTTAAATTAATCAGCATTGGAACTTTCCTGCCGATTAGATATTCCGGTTCATAATCTTTGCCGATACCGGCTATCACTGAACGTTCTTCCCCACCGATATTTACTTTGAGTTTAATTAACTTATTCGATTTTTTAACTTTCTCTGCTTCTAATATTTTTACAATGCGGATTTCCAGTTTCATAAAATCTTCATATTCAATTTGAGGTTTATGTTTGATCACAATCTCTTCCTTTTCATTTTCTTTCTGAGTTTGTTTAAGGATTTTAAGCTGTTCTGCAACTTCAGAATCCTCAATTTTCTTGAACAAAGAAGATACTTCTCCAATCTTAAAATTATCGGGAGTTTCTTCAACATCTTCCCATTTAAATTTTTCAGATAAATTCATCATCTTTCTTAATCTTTTCATTGCTTCCGGCATAATAGGAGAAAATATAATTGAGATTCTTCGTAATAATTCCGCACAAGCAAAAAGCGTTTCATTAGCTTTTTTCTTCTCCGTTTTTATTGTTTCCCAAGGTTTTTCTTCATCGAAAAGTTTATTACCTCTTCTTGATAAGTCCATAATTAATTGAACTGTTTTTCTTACGTTAAAATTTTCATATAACTTTACTATATCAATTTCTGATCGAGTGATAATATCAATAGGTGGTAAAACGGGATTATTTACTTTAGGTACAAATTTTTTCTTAATGAAAGACTTGGCTCCACTTTCTGGTTCTTCTATCTTTCCATCAAAGAACTTCTTCGCAAATATGAAAGTTCTATTGGCAAGATTACCGAGAACATCGTTCAAATCTTTGTTTACTTTATTTTGGAAATCTTCCCAACTAAAATCACTGTCCTTTGTTTCCGGTGCATTAACCGCTAATACATAACGCAGATATTCACCTTCAAAATATTTAAGGTAATCTTCTACCCACACAGTCCAGTTGCGGCTGGTTGACATCTTTTGTCCTTCCAGATTCAGGTATTCATTTGCCGGAACGTCATGCGGAAGAACAAATCCCTCTTTTTGTTTGGAAAGCATTGCAGGCCAGATTATGGTATGAAATGGTATGTTGTCTTTTCCCAAAAAGTGGATCATTTTAGTATTTTTATCTAACCAATAGTCTTTCCATTTATCAGGCTCACCAATATTTTCTGCCCATTCTTTAGATGAAGAAAGATAGCCGATCGGAGCATCAAACCAAACATAAAGCACTTTTCCCTCAGTATTTTCCAGCGGAATAGGAACTCCCCAATTTAGATCACGAGTTATAGCACGTTCCCGCAGACCGTCATTAAGCCAACTGAGAACAAAATTTCTAACATTATCTTTCCAGTATGTTTTAGTATCGAGCCAATTACGTAATTCAGTTTCAAATTTAGGAAGATCAATATACCAGTGTGTTGTATTTTTAATGATTGGTACTTCACCCGAAAGCTTGCTTTTCGGCTCGATCAAATCCATTGCATCGATCAATTTACCACAAGCATCACATTGATCTCCACGTGCTCCGTCTGCTTTGCAAAACGGGCATATTCCTTCCACATATCTATCTGATAAAAACCGTTTCTGCTTTTCATCATAGAATTGTTTTATATCTTTTTTTATAATATAACCGGCATCGAGTAGATTGGTAAAAAAATCCTGCGAAATTTTTATATGATTCGGATGTGATGTTCCCGAAAAGTTATCCAATTGAATATTTAATCCTTTTAGATCGGCTCTCATGCTTTTATTGAATTTATCTACAATATCCTGCGGTGAAACATTTTCTTCTTCAGCTTTGATCGAGATAGGAGTTCCGTAATCATCACTTCCGCCAACGTATAGAACATCATTTCCAACTAATTTTTGGTATCTTACAAAAATATCCGCATTCAAATATGAACCGGCAATGTGACCAATATGTAATTTACCATTTGCATAAGTAAGCGCGCTGGTTACTAAAAATTTTTCCAAAATTACTCTCCATATCTTCTAAATTTCTTACAAAATCTTAAAACTAATTTATTTTAATAGTGTCAAGATTTATTGATAATTGTAATTTTATATTTTTATATAATATTTATTATCAAAAAAATTGAATGTAAAAATAAAAACCTTCCAGACTGAAAGATCCGGAAGGTTGTAAACAATCATTTTGGTTAAATATTAAATGCTATTTATTATCCTTTTCTTCTTCTTTTTTGTTCTGTTTCAGTTCTTCAGCATACTCGAACATCTCTTCAAGTGTAGAGCATTTTTCAAAGATCTCCATTGTTTCCTTAAGTTGAGTATCTTCTTCCAACACGATTTTATATCGCTCAACTTCACCGAATTTTCTGCCGATAATATTACCGGTCAGTTCATTTTCGATCCAGCCAAGAATGCTATCAACTTCAACTTGTTCAAACACAATTTCTTTCAATTTGGCGAATTCTAAAAGAGCTTCAATATCATTTTGAGAAGCTTGGTATTTTATAGAAACGCTTTCGTCATGGTCAATTAGATAATCAACCGAATAATTGAAGAAAACATTTTTCCTACGCAGATCTACACCCAGGTCTGTAAGACGTGATTGTTCGATCTCAATATCGGGAGTAATGCCGCCGCCGCCATAAACTTCTCTTCCCTTGCTGGTGTAATATACATCTTCATGGCTTTTATCTTCGGCTTCTTCCTGCATTTCTTCAATCTCTTCTTTAGAAATATCACCATTTTGTACTCGTTCATCTTTCAATAATTTATCATTAAGTTCTTTATGAATACATCTACCGGATTTGATATAATATTTAGCAGTTGTTATTTTGATGCCGTTTCCATCTGAAAGAGGGAATAAACGCTGAACCGAACCTTTTCCAAAAGAGGTTTGCCCAACTACCAGACCGCGATCCCAATCCTGCATAGAACCGGCAAATATTTCTGAAGCACTTGCAGAACCGTTATTGATGAGAACTACAACTGGATAATCTCCTCTAATTCTGTTATACTTTGTTAAATATTCCATATTGGTCTGAGGAGCTCTACCCTTGGTAAATACTACAAGTTTACCTTTTCCGATGAATTCATTCACTGTATTTATTGCTTCTCTGAGAAGCCCGCCGGGATTGAATCTAAGATCGATAATAAGTCCGCGAATTCCTTCTGATTCAAGTTCATCCAGTTTTTCTCTCATATCTGAAGTTGTATTTGCATTGAACTGACGAATTCTCATATACCCAATTCCGTTATCTAATTTAAATGAATATGGAATACTGTGGATTTTAATTATTTCCCGGATGATCTCGAATTCCAATTCATCTTTTACTCCGGGTCTGATGATAGATATCACAACTTTAGTTCCGGGTTCACCGCGCATTTTCTTTATCGATTCATCGGTAGAAACACCAACAACGCTTTTTCCGTCCACTTTAGATATTTTATCTCCGGCAAGTATTCCCATCCTATAGGCAGGAGTTCCCTCTATGGGTGCTACAACAGTTATGTAATCGCCCTTCTTATCTATCGAGATTCCCAGTCCGCCAAACTCACCTTTTGTGTCTGTGCTGAATTTTTCAAATTCATCCGGAGTAAAATAATGTGTATGCGGATCTACTTCATCCATCATTCCTTTGATAGCCGAATCGATCAGATCATCGACATCAAGCTCTTCCACATAATTTTGTCTAACATTGAATAGAACCTCACTAAAGAGTTTAAGTTTCTTGTAAATATTAGTCTCTTCAGAATTAGAAGCATCCGCATTTACAACATTAAATAGTAGAACACCAATAATAATCCAGCCAATTACACTTGCTGAAAAAAGAATTTTACTCAATTTATTTAGTCTTTGTTTCATTTATTTAACTCCTTCAAAATTATACTAATTACATTTTTATGAATTTCTTTTATGCTTTTATTACCATCTAAAACAACAAATCTCTCAGGTTCTTTGTTAGCTAAATCTAAAAAACCTTCTCTAACTTTTTTGTGGAACTCCATCGATTCTTGTTCCAACCTGTCTGCATCTTTTGCCAAAATTCTGGATAATCCAATCTCTTCCGGTAAGTCCACGAGAAAGGTGATATCCGGAACGAGACCAAAAGTTGCATATCTTCTAATTGTGTCAATAAGCTTTCCATCTATCTTTCTCGCAGCACCCTGATAGGCGAAGGTAGAATCATAATATCTATCGGAGATAACGATCTTTCCTTTTTCCAGTTCAGGAATGATCCACTCACCTGTATGTTGGCTTCTGGCAGCCATATATAAAAGTACTTCCGTTTGAGGCAGCATCTTTTTATTTTCAACACTTAGAAGTATTTCACGTATTTTTTCAGCTATTTTAGGTCCTCCGGGTTCTCGGGTAAGGAACACTCTTTTTCCTTCTCTTAACAAAAATTCCTTGAGCATTCGTGCCTGTGTTGATTTCCCACAGCCTTCAATTCCCTCAAAAGTAATAAATAAACTTTTTTTCATCTGTTATCCCTTTTTGATATTATCCATTATGTTTATACCCATTATCAAAGCATCATCTTCCGGTGAGTGATAATATTTCTTCCTTAATCCAATCGCACTAAAGCCCATTTTTGTATAAAACTTTATTGCTGCGAGATTAGAATTACGCACTTCGAGGAAAAACTTGAAGCAATTTTCGTCCAGTAATTTACTCATGATAAACCGAACAAGCGCATTTCCAAATCCCTTTCTTTGAAAATCTGATGCAACTGCGATATTTGTGATATTAAATTCATCCAGGAGTTTCCAACCACAAATATAACCAATAATTTTATCTTTTATTTCCATCACGAATGCGTACTGCTTTTCAATTTCTTCTATGAACATCTCTTCTTTCCAGGATGTTGGAAACAGTTCTTTCTCCAAAATCATAACGTTGGGAATATCTTCTCTTCTCATTTCTCTGATCTCTGTTTTCATCAATAATATAACTTCTGCCCCGGATAGATCATCACGATTCCGTTACGTGTTTTAAGATCATTTTTAGAAATTAAAACTTTTTGTGAAATTCCTATTTTATGAGCTATCGTTCCTACCGTATCTCCCTTTTTTACAACATGATAATTATTTGTTTTTTGAACTGTCCCACCGGAACCTGTTCCATAGAGCTTTAGCTTCTGTCCCGGATGTATGACGTTTGAAATGAGATGATTCAGGCTTTTAATACGAGAAACTGTCGTCTTATATTTGCGTGCAATATTATATAAATTATCTCCGTATTTTACAATATGATGAGTAAAGAAACCTGCATTTTTATTAAGGAATTGTTTTTCTATTTTTACTAATAATTCCTTGTTTACTCCATTTCCATTCGGTATAAGAACTGAATAATTCCCGGGAGGGAGAACTACATCGTTAACTGCAGAATATTTCTTTCTGCTTCTTTTGTAGATCTTGATCCATGGATTCATTTCTAATATTTTACCAATAGAAGTTCCCTGAGCTTTAGCCCACTCATCGATCTTGTAATGTCCCTTCAATGTGAGGTCGATTAAATGAGCATTTTCCAGGATCGGTTTTTTCCTTTCCAGTTGCTTTCCAAATATCTCCTCTTCATTCTCGATGATCATTTTTATCGCTAAAGCACGCCAGACATATTTCTGTGTTTCGTCAACACGCATCAGCAGATCAAAAAAATCATATACTTCCTGCTGACGAACAACTTTAGCAATACTGCCAACTCCGGCATTATAGGAACTCATTGCCAATAACCAGTCATCAGTACCACGCTTTGTGAGATAACTTCGCGCATTAAGAAGATATTTTGCTGCGGCAGTTGTTGACAGGAAAACATTTCTACGCTCATCAATAAAAGAATCTATACGCATTCCATAACCCTTTGCAGTATTTGGCATAAACTGCCAGATGCCAAGAGCACCCACACGTGAACCTACCATAGGACTCAATCTGCTTTCTGCTATTGCTAAATATTTAGTATCAAGCGGAATATTATAATGTGAAAATACCGAATCGAAATATGCAAAATATTTACCGCATCTTGGAATGAACTTGTGTGCTACTCTGAGTTCCTGTTTATATATGGTCTCAAATTTATCATAAATACGTTCGTTTGTCAGATCGAAGGTTCTGCCGGCAAATATTATAGAATCTGGAATTATAAAATCCTGATTTACAGAAACTCTGCTGTTGGCAATTTCCAACGATTGGTATAATGAATCTATTGTAAAATCTAATTCTTCTATAGTATTAAAAAGTGAATTAATTATTATATTTTTGTCGGTAATTTCTTGTTCAAGTGAATCTGCAAGAGTATCTGCTAATATTGCAGATGAATTTTCAACCGGTTGAACAGATTCTATTTCAGATGTTATCGCACAACCGAACATAACGGTAAGAATGGCAAATAATGAAAGTATCCTTCTCATTTATTGCGTCTCCATCATACGGGGTTTATAAATGTCATCGTAATAGTTCATATATTTTCCAGAGGTTATTTCCTCAATCCAATCCATATGATTTGAATACCATGTTATTACCTGTTCCAAACCGTCTTCAAATTCTATTTGCGGTTTCCAACCCAATTCCTGTTGGATCTTACTTGAATCAACCGAATATCGAACATCATGTCCCTGTCTATCAAGAACATAAGAAATAAGCTTTTTGTTTATATTCATTTTATCAAGAATATATTCTGCGAGATCGATGTTCTTCCATCTGTTTCCTGTTCCCACATTGTATATCTCACCCGATTTTCCATTTTGCATAACAACATCTATTGCACGGCAATGATCTTCCACATGCATCCATTCTCGAATATTCATCCCATCACCATAAATAGGGATATCTAAATTATTAAATGCATTATGAATGATTACAGGAACCAGTTTCTCCGGGAATTGATAATATCCAAAATTGTTACATGCTCTAATCACATTTACACTTTGACCATACGTTTGATAAGCTACACGTAAAAGCAGATCAGCAGAAGCTTTACTGGCAGAATATGGATTATTGGGTTTTATAAGAGCTTCTTCAGTAACATTAAGATTACTATCAATTGAGCCATAAACTTCATCTGTGGATACCTGAACAAATTTCTGCACCTTATGTTCTCTGGAATAATTTAACAGGATCTGAGTTCCTAATACATTGGTCTGTAAAAAGATATCGGGATTAATAATGCTTTTATCTACGTGTGATTCCGCTGCAAAATGAACAACATAATCGGGATTGAATTGTTCAAAAGCTGTTTTAACATCTTTCTGATCTGCAACATCACCTTTAAAAAATACATAATTTGCATTATCTTCAATGGTCGTAAGGTTATTAAGGTTACCGGCGTATGTTAGTTTATCAAAGTTTATTACTTTGAAATTAGGGTATTTCCGAATAAGATACCTTATGAAATTCGAGCCGATGAAACCAGCACCTCCAGTTACAAGAATGATCTTATGCTCATCGTTAACAATTTTATTTTCATCAAAAAAATCAAATGCACTATCTGTTTTCTTTTCTTTCATATAATTCCTACTTTATAAAATACAAAATAACATAAAAAACCGGAGCTGCCAAAAGAAGACTGTCAAATCTATCAAGAATCCCACCATGACCGGGAAGGAGATTTGAGCTATCTTTTACACCGGCATCTCTCTTCAAAATCGATTCGAACAAATCTCCCATCTGACCAAATATACCACCGGAAACTGCTGCTGCAAGTGCCTGCGACAAGGATATTCCAAAAAACCTTATCAATATATACGAACCTGCTAATGAAAAGAATATTCCTGCCAGAAATCCTTCAAGAGATTTATTTGGACTTGCCTTAAATATTCCCCGATGTTTACCTATTGTCATGCCGGCAAAATAGGCTGCGGAATCAGTTATCCAGATCATGAAGATAAGACTTAAAATCAGATTTCTTCCATTTTCCAATAACCTTATATGATATACACTGCTTAATAAAACAGCAATATAAATTACAATAAACATTGCTGCCGAGCTTCTATTCATCGCATCTTCCAGTTTATTACCGAATAGATCGATTCCCATAATAATAACAAATGTTAATAGAAGCGACGCAAAAATGATCATCGTTCCAAAATATATTGATGCAAGGAATATGATTAAACCAAGAACTATAATTATTCTCGGAATAATAATATCTTTTTTAATGAACATTTCTCTCAACTCGAACATCATTAAAAATGCTATCAAAGCTAAAAATGATGCAAGTGCTATATTCCCAACGTAAAATATATAAATAAGCAACGGAATAAAAATAACCGCGACCAAAATCCTTTTTAATAAAACCATCTATTTCTCCTTTCGACTGCCAAATCTTCTTTTTCTCTTTTGAAAATCAAGAATGGATTGAATAAATTCTTCACGACTGAAATCCGGCCATAAAGTCTTGGTGAACCAAAATTCCGAATAAGCGCTCTGCCAGATCAGGAAATTGGATAGACGCTCTTCCCCACTCGTTCTAATAATCAAATCAGGATCCGGCATATAAGCTGTGTAGAGATAATTGCTAACCATCTCGTCACTTATTTCTTCTTTTGTTATCTTACCCGTTTTAATATCGTCAGTTATCATCTTGAATGCATCGATAAGTTCACGCCGTCCACCATAGTTCATTGCAACGTTCAGGTGTAATCCATCATTATTCCAACTATTTTTACAAGTATTTAAAACTTTCTTATTGTAATTTTTTTCCAATTCCTCTTTGCTTCCAATAAACCTGATGTTCACATTATTTTTTATAAGATCATCAATTTCTTTTACAAGGGAATCCATAATTAATTTTAGAAGAAAATTCACTTCCTGTTTGGAACGCCGCCAATTCTCAGTGGAAAATGCGTAAATTGTTAGATATTCTAATCCAGCTTCAACTGCTGTTTCCACGATGCGTCTTACAGCTTTAACTCCCTCTTTATGACCATTAACACGTTTTGTATTATGCTCATCAGCCCAGCGTCCATTACCGTCCATTATAATGGCAATATGTTTTGGCATTTGCTCTTTATCTAATTGTTTGATAAGTTGTTTATAATCCATATTTACCTCAATTGTTAGTTGAACTGGTGGAACCGGTTGAATTAGTGGAATTGGTGGAACCGGTTGAACCAGTTGAATTGGTTGAATTAATTAAACTGGTTGAATTGGTTGAATTTTTCATTGATTTTTTAATGTATTTTATATAACCATTTAATTCTTTGGGGAATGTTTTAACAAAATCATCTATTTCATTTTTCTGTTTTTCATTTATTAAATTTCTTGTATTAGATTTTCGTAACCAGTCAAAAGATTCTTCCATTGAGCCACGCGCAATATAACAAAAGTGAATATTTTCCTTAAAATGATATCTTCCATATCCTTCGGCAATATTTGCAGAAATCGAATCGGCAGCTTTAACCAATTGAATACCAATAGTAAATTTCGCAAATTTGTCCCATTTGCTACAAATATCCCAGATCATATTTGAGAACTTGAGAGCTTTAATATAAACTTTAAGGTCTTTAATATCTTTCACTTTCTCTCTCTCCCATTTTACCAGTTCAACCATTTTACAAGTTTACTATTTTTTCCTCGCCAGTTTCTTCAGGAATGCATTCATAAAATCATCCAGATTACCATCCATTACGCTGGAGATATTTCCGGTTTCATAGTTTGTGCGATGGTCTTTAACCATCTGATACGGATGGAACACATAAGAACGTATCTGATTTCCCCAACCTATATCTGTTTTCTTATCTTCATGCTTTTGCCGTTTTTTTTCACGCTCTTCTTCATAATGCTGGTAAAGTTTAGATTTTAATATAACCATTGCTACTTCACGGTTCCTAAGTTGGGAACGTTCATTCTGGCATTGAACAATAATGTTGGTTGGAATATGTGTGATCCTTACTGCTGAATCGGTTGTATTAACTCCTTGTCCGCCCTTCCCGCTGGCACGATATGTATCGATTCTAAGGTCACTCTGCTCAATTTCAACTTCGATATCATCTTCTATCATTGGATATACAAATACAGATGCAAATGATGTCTGACGTTTACCCTGAGCATTGAAAGGTGATATTCTTACAAGCCTGTGAACTCCGGATTCAGCTTTTAAATAACCGTAAACATAATCTCCCATAATTTCCATAGTAACACTTTTCAAACCTGCTTCATCACCTGACTGATAATCTACGACTTCTATCTTATAATCTGTTTTCTCTGCCCAGCGAGTGTACATCCTGAAAAGCATTTCAGCCCAATCCTGCGATTCGGTTCCACCGGCGCCGGGATGAATTGTAAGGATAGCACTGTTGGGATCTGTTTTTCCATTAAGAAGAAATTGCACTTCCGTATTATCTACTAAACATTTTTCTTCCTGTAATACTTCAGATGCTTCTTTAAGCAGAGATTCGTTGAAATCCTCATTTAGAAGGATAATATAAGTTTCAAGATCGTCTTTAATGGTGGTAAGACGATCGTCCTTTTTAATTTGATTTTTGAATTGATTTAATTCCTTGGTTATTTTGGTGGCTCTTTTCTGATCAGACCAGAAATCGGGTTTTTCCATTTCTGTTTCACTTTTTAATATCTTCTGCTTTATATCAGAAGTGTCAAAGTAACCTCCGAATCTCTGATATTCTATTTATTACTTCTTCACTTTGCTTTACAAAATCTATTAACTCCATCAAATCTCCTTTAATAAAACTCAATTATTCTTAATGAATGTTAAAAAAAATATGTTTGAAATTAAATCAATAAAAACTTCCGGGTAACAGATAACTTTTTACTTCTTCATTATAATATCTATCTGTCATTGTGGCTATAAAATCACGTACAAACTCTGGATCACTGAATTTCTCTCGATAATTTTTATCTTTTCTATTCAGGAAATGCAGGAATATTTTCGATATTTTGTTATTTTCCCTGATATCTTCGATATATTGATCAAAGAGAACTTCCATACTTCTATCAATTTTTTTTCGTGCTTTCTTCACATTTTTATCTGTATAAATACGCTGATAATTAAATTTTTTCAATTTGAATAAATAGTAAGAAATCTCTTCATCAAAAGCAACTTGATCTTTTCCGTGACTGTTCAATATCACATTTTTAACGAGTGTGTCAATAATCTCGCTGTTTGTATAGCCAAGATGTTCTGCGCAATCTTTCGGTATTTCTTTCCGTTCCATTATCTTCAGTCTTATTGCATCCTCGATATCCTGTCCGATATAAGCTATTGTATCGGAAATCCTCACAACACAACCTTCCAGAGTAGCAGGCATCCAGTTATGTTTTTCGCCATTTTTCCTGAGCTTGATGTATTCCTGAATATCATTTTCGGTTTTATCTCTTTCCGGATGTATAATCTGGTTATGCGCTTCTCCATCATGTGAAATTATTCCATCCCTCACCTGAAATGTGAGATTAAGCCCTTTTCCTTTTCTGGAAATATGATCGATAAGATGCAGACTTTGAATATTATGATGAAATTCACCGATACCGGCTTTCTTACAGCTTTTGGAAAGAGCAACTTCTCCATCATGACCAAATGGCGGGTGTCCCAGATCGTGCCCTAAAGCAATCGACTCAACAAGCTCCAAATTCAAGCCCAGCATATTAGCTATTGTTCTGGCAATTTGAGATACATACGTTGTATGCAGACTCCGGTTGGAAGTTTCTTCATCGAACATATTGGTAAACGAGAAAACCTGAGTTTTACCCTGATATCTTCGGTAAGCTCCACTATGCAGGATACGGTCTCTATCTATGGCAAACTCTGTTCTGATAAAGCAGTTATCATCCGGTTTTAATCTATGAGCATTTTTATTCTTACAGGCAAATTCGCTGTAATGTTCACTTGAACGAACCACAAATTCATTAAAGAGTTTTATAAATTTTTTCCTATCCATTATATACTCCGGTACTTCATAAAGTACGGCTCAAATCCTTCTGCTCTTTTCGTCTTTTCAAAATATGTTTCAATATGTCCTTTTTCCTGCTCTCTTGTAAACCCTTTTTTATAAATCGATGTAAAATCTTTTCTTTCTAAGAAATGTTCAACGATCCAAAAAGCATAATCCTCATGATCTGTAGCAATATCGACAATACCGCCGCTGATGAGCATCTTATGCATAATATCGATAAATTCAGGTTGGATTATCCTTCGGTGAAAGTGCCTTTTTTTAGGCCATGGATCGGGATGCTGCAAATATATCTTATCAATTGAATTTAGCTGAATGAATTTAATGCTCTCTTCATCCAAATATATTTTAGCAATTCTTACATTCTTGAGTTTATCTTTATAAAGTTTGCGGAATATTGTTTTTACTCGTTTCTCTTTTAGGTCAATTCCTATAAAGTTTATCTCCGGATTCTGCAAAGCAACTTTAATAAGGAATTCTCCTCTCCCGCTTCCAATCTCGATATGAACCGGATTCTTATTCCCAAATATTTTATGGAAATCCAGCATTTCATTTTCTTCGATGTTCAACTCGAAGTTTCTTCTACTTTCTTCTAATATTTCATTATCTGATAACATATTAAAGCTAAAAAAGATGATGCGGTTTTTGTGTCAATAAAACATGTTTTTCTTAATTATTGATTTTCTATTCACCTCACCTTCAATCTTCATCCAATAAATTGGGCTACGACTTGACAAGCAATCCTCACCTAAAAGGAGAGGAAGCCATAGAATTCCCCTTCTCATTTTAGGAGAAAGTTAAAATGTGAGATCGTTTTTCTAAGAAAAGCCGACTCATTGTTAGGGGATAAGGTTCATTTGATGAATCCAAGATAAACAAGAATAATTATTTTGAATATTTACATTATGCAAAACTCTTTAAAAAAAATAATAAAATCGCTGTTAACAATTTTTGCATTGACATCTTAACTATCTCCAGCTCTTTTATCGCATCGCTTGGAGGAAATAGTAAATATGAAAAATAAGATCATCTTTTGCATTATAATTTTATCTCTAATTGCAATTGCATTTGCAAATCAAGAGAATCAAAGCTTCTCGGTTTATATAGATTATGAATATGGCGACCTGAATTACATAAAAGAACAGATCACAAATGTGAATTATGTTCGTTATAAAAATGAAGCTGATGTTTACATACTATTTACAAAACAGCGCACCGGTAGTAACGGAAGCAAAGTCACAATTGATTTCACAGGAGAAAATATATTCAGTGGAATTGATGAATCACTTTTTTATATTTTGGAAAATGATGATACGGAGGAAGATGAAAGACGCAAAAGCGTTCAGGTACTTAAACTCGGGCTGATACGCTATTTCTCCCGAACAGATATTGCAGATAAACTCATTATTTCATTTCCAACTGAACAAAAAAAAGAAATTATAGAAGATAAATGGAATAACTGGGTTTTCAACATAGGTTTTAATGGTTTCTTTAGTGGTGAAGAATCTTCAAATTCTCAGAATATATGGGGATCGTTATCGGCAAGTAGAGTTACAGAAGAAATGAAAGTTCAATTTCGATTTAATGGAAGTATGAATAGTAGTAAATACGAATGGGATAATGAAGTTTATAAAAGCTCTTCTGATAGTAAAAGCTTTAATGCATATTTGATAACAGCCTGGACAGATCATCTTTCATACGGATTCTGGACTTATGCATACACCTCCAGTTATAGAAATGTGGATATTAGTTTTGGCTTAAATCCCGGAATTGAATATAATATTTTTCCTTATTCCGAATCCAATAGAAAGCAACTTCGTTTTCAATATCAGCTTAGTCCGAATTATGTTTACTATACAGAAAAAACAATTTATGAAAAATTCTCTGAAGAACTACTTAAACATTCATTTACAACTGAAATTGATTACATTCAATCATGGGGATCGATGAGCGTTAGTCTGATTGCATCACAATATCTGATGATCGATGATAAGATATTAGAGAATTTAGAAAAAAATAAATTAACGTTATATGGTAATGTCTCCTGGAAGATCTATAAAGGTTTATCATTGAATTTGTGGGGAAATACCTCTCGAGTTCATGATCAGCTTTCATTAGCTGCCGGAGATATTTCTACTGAAGATCTGCTGTTAAAACAAAAAGAATTACAGACTCAATATACCTACTTTATTTCGATAGGATTAAATTATTCATTCGGCTCGATCTATAATAATATTGTGAATCCAAGATTTGGAGATTGATAGAAACTCATCCCAGTCTTCTCCGGCAACTGCCGGATACGCCCTGGCAGGCTGCTGTTCCGTCTTCGCCTGATTTACGCCCTGATCTCTTCAAAAACAAGAGAGGGATTCAGCCTAAGGCTGACAAGCCACGCCAGAGGTTTACAAGCCATTGGCTTGCGGGCAAGCATAAGATGCCGTTTGAAGAATTGTTTTCTCACGTTCCTAATACCCTGCCGTAAAAGACAGGGCTATTTATTGATGAATTTAACTAACATTCTATTTCAACAATAATATTTTACCTTTTCTTTTGACACAAATTAGCTGTAATTTTTCTTTAAACAATAAAGTGAGGTAAAAAAAGTTATGAATAAATTATTAATTATAGTTAGTTTGTTGATCTTGAATACAATTGCATTTTCACAGATCCCCTACGGTTATTACGATGGAACGGAAGGATTGAGTGGAGATGATCTTAAATCAGCTTTAAACGATATTATCGATGGTCATACCGAATTGAGTTATACCGGTGTTTGGGATGCACTCCGCAATACCGATGAAGACCCGAATAATACTGATAATGTGATTTTGCTTTATACCGGTTGGTCGGTTTCTAATTCCGGTTATCCTACTTGGAACAGGGAGCATGTTTGGGCAAAATCTCATGGTGATTTTGGCAATACTGCGCCTTGCGGAACCGATGTTCATCATCTGCGTCCAACAGATTGCCAGGTTAATAGCGATCGCGGAAATCTGGATTTTGACTACAGCGATATTCCTTATCCAACTATCCCCGGATGTTTTTATGACAGCAATTCATGGGAACCTCGTGATGAAGTTAAAGGTGATGTTGCACGTATGATTTTTTATATGGCAACCCGTTATGAAGGTGAAAACGGTGAGCTGGATCTGTTTGTAGTAGATCAAGTTAACACATATCCAAATCCTGAGCATGGTAAACTTTCGGCACTTTTGGAATGGAATACTTTTGACCCGCCAAGTGAATTTGAAGAGACACGTAATGATCGAATATATGATAACTGGCAAGGTAACCGAAACCCCTTTATTGATCATCCTGAATTTGCTGATTTGATATGGGAAAACACTTCTACGCAGAACGAATATTTCACAGAGAATAAATATAACCTTTCAAATTACCCGAACCCTTTCTCAGAAAACAGCTTCGGAACTCAAATAAGCTTTAGTACTTCAAATAATTCCCAAAATGTTATAATTGAAATCTATAACATAAAAGGGCAGAAAGTAAAGTCATTCCCAATTAACCAATTAACCAGTTCACTAATTCACCAAATTATCTGGGATGGAACAAATATGAATAACACAAAGGTTAAATCCGGAATTTATTTGATAAATTTAAAAATAGACAAGAAAATTGCTGCAATAAACAAATGTTTAGTAATTCATTAAATTAAGGGAGCAAGAAATGAAAGGACTTGAAAGACTTACCCTAAAATGTGTATTGGAACGAAGTGCTGTTCTCTATGCTGCAAAGCCTTGTGTAAGCTGGGTAAATGGAAAACCTATCAGATACAATGAATTCTATGAGCAAATTAAAGAAGTTCAGCTTTTCATGCAGGAAGAAGGAATCGGTAAAGGTGATAAAGTTGCTATTCTTAGTGAAAATTCGCCTAACTGGGGTATAACCTATTTTGCAATAACAACTCTCGGTGCAGTTGCAGTTCCAATTCTCCCTGATTTCCGTGATAATGAAGTTCATCACATACTCCGGCATTCAGGCAGCAAGGCTATATTTATTTCACAGAAGCAATTCCCCAAAATAGAAGAACTGGAAAGCGACCTGATCAAACACCGCATTTTAATCGATGATTTTACAATAATACCACCGGAAACAACAATTGCCAAGCTGAAGAACACGATCTCTAAAACTACACGTCCGCTTGCCAAATTGACCGATTCAGCTTTGAAACTGACAGGTCTCCGCTCTTCCGATGTTAGAGAAGAAGATGTTGCATGTATCCTTTATACTTCGGGAACTACAGGTAATTCAAAAGGTGTGGTTCTCACTCACAGAAATCTGGTCTTCGATGCTTTGGAGCTTCTTACAATTCAAAATATAGTAGATACCGACAAATTAGTTTCACTGCTTCCACTTCCACACACTTATGAATGCACGATCGGATTTATCATGCCGATCATGCAGGGAGCTTCCATATATTACCTTGATAAGCTTCCAACCCCGAGTGTTTTACTTCCTGCCTTGCAAAAGATCAAACCGACGATTATGTTCACAGTTCCCTTGATCATGGAAAAAATATTTAAGAATAAAATCCATCCGAGTTTAACTGCAAATCCAATTTCCAGAACACTTTATAATTTCCCGCCAACCAGAAAAATCCTTCATTATATTGCTGCTAAGAAACTGCATAAAACATTCGGAGGTAAACTTAATTTCTACGGTATCGGCGGTGCGCTATTGTCCCCAGATGTAGAGAGATTCCTAAAAGAAGGTAAATTCCCTTACGCAATTGGTTATGGACTAACAGAGACATCTCCATTAATTGCCGGAAGTAATCCTAATTTAACGAAATTTCGCTCTACGGGTACGGTTCCATCCAATATTAAAGTACGCATTTATGATCCTGACCCAAAAACAGGAGAAGGTGAAATCCAGGTAATGGGTGATATTGTGATGAAGGGATATTACAAAGATCCTGAACGTACTAAAGAAGTATTTACAGATGACGGCTGGTTCAAGACCGGTGATCTGGGAATACTGAAGAAGAATGGATTTCTCTATATTAAGGGTAGATTGAAGAATGTTATCATTGGAGCCAGTGGAGAGAATATCTATCCTGAAGATATCGAATCTGTTATCAATCAGCACTATAATGTATTGGAATCTATCGTTTATGAATCTGAAGGTAAGATAGTAGCTCGTGTTCACCTGAATTATGAATTGATCGATAAAGAGCATAGAGCTAAGCGAAAAAACGAAAAACAAATGCGTGAATTTATAAGCAACCAGCTTCAGGATATAAGAAAAGATGTGAATTCACAAGTCACTACATTTTCCAGCATAAAAAGAATAATTGAGCAGCGTGAGCCGTTCATGAAGACTCCAACCAAGAAGATAAAGAGATATTTGTATACTGAATAGAAAAAAATATTCAGAGTCTCGACTCGAAAAGAATGACGAGTCGAGTTATCACGAAACTCCCTTTTATTCCCCCTTACTAAGGGGGACGAAAAAAACAGCTTATCTTGAATTGGATAGAAATATTTTGCAGTCAATTCGGAGAATATTTCACCGGTTCTATCTTTGAGAATTCGCAAACAAGAAATAATATGTCGTTTAAAGCGACGATGTTTTACTTCGTAAAGCCATCTTATTATTGCTTCGCAAAGCCAACATTAGATGTTTGCGTTACATTATTATCTTGCCATCATTCCTACAAACGGGTTTCCTGCCTTTTCATCTTCGATAGTGGTCTCCGGTCCATGACCGGGAAGAACTTTAATATTTCCATCTAAAATAAAAAGTCTGGATTTTATTGAATTGATCAAGGTAGAATAATCACCACCCGGCAGATCAGTCCTGCCAATACCGTCGGCAAATAGTGTATCTCCGCAAAACAATAAATTTCCGGTTAAAATGCAGATTCCGCCTCTTGAATGACCGGGAGTGTGAATTATTTTTAATTTTTCAGTTCCTAAAGTTAATTCATCACCGTCATTCAAGATTATATCAGCCTTGGGTGCAATTATCTTTGAACCCCAAAAATTACTTAAATTTTTATTTGGATCGGTCAGCGAATCAGCATCTTCTTTATGGATGCAATTTTTCACATCAAAGTTATCATTAATCATTTTATTCCCGCCGATATGATCACCGTGTCCATGAGTTGAGATCAAATATTTTAAGTTTATTTCCATCTCTTTTATTTCATCGATCATTCTCTGTGACGGTGCTGCAGGATCGATGATAGCAGCTTCTTTGGAAGTTTCGTCCCAAACAAGATATGTATTAGTTCCAAATTCGGGAAGTACATTAAATGTTTTAAATTTCATTTTTTATTCCTATATTAAATATTGTTTTACATTTTCTTCAGCCATTTTATCAACTTCAAATTCATCATTAAATTCAAAATTCTTACCGTACTGTATAATTACCGATTTTTCTACTTTGGAATTATATCTGAGAATAATCGAGCCGCAAAGTTTAATATCTTCAATTTTTAATTTTTCATTGGATTGTATGATTCCTAAAGGTCCCGGGAAATTCTTTGCTTGAAGTACAATTTCATTACTAGCAAGTTCACTGATAATATTGTTTTCCTTTTCATTTCTTCCAATAATAAGTTTAACATTATTATTCAAACGTAGATGTCTGCCGGTTTTAAGAAATTCAATGGATCTTTTATTTATCATATTATATTGCATCAAGTCTTTTAATTTACGTGAAAATCCAGTATCCGTAAGCAAGCATCCTCCGCCGGGAGATGGATAGAAATTTATCCCATAATCTTCTGCCATTTTCATTTGTCTTTTACGGTTACGTCCCTGAATATCCAGCATTTCTTCTTTCTTTACCCAGCCTTCACGAATTGGAAGTGTATCATTCAGAAGTTTCTGAGACAGTGGACGAACTAACAGATCTTTTATCTCGCTTAATTTTCCTACAGCATTCAACGCATCCTTTCTCTGACTCATGGGCCTCTGCCCCATCACTTCACCGGAAATGATAAAATCCACATTATATTCTTTCATCAATTTACCCGCTTCATGGAACATGAGTCCGTGGCAGTCAATACATGGATTCATATTTTTCCCATAACCGTATTTTGGATTTTCAAGCATTTTAAGATGAAGATCGGTTAAATCATGAACGATAAGATCGAGTCCTATCTTTTTTGCTGTTTCCCGCGCCTTATCCGCCCCAAAGAAGGGTGTACTAAAAAATATGGGTAAAACCCTATATCCAAGCTTTTGCATGTGCAGAACAGCTAATATGCTATCCAGCCCACCGGAGAATAAGGCAAAACAACTGTGCTCTCTTTTCATGATTTTTTTCCTTTAATAAATAATGGTGCTGGAAGGGGGACTCGAACCCCCGACCTACTGATTACGAATCAGTTGCGCTACCATCTGTGCCATCCCAGCAATATTATTAATGATCTTCATTCGATCATTTATTGAATTAGAAAAAAAATTACTACTTTTCTGGTCAAGCGGATTTATTATATAGTATAATTTTCGACAGGATTAAAATGATCTACATGATAAAGCTATTGAAACGTATGATTTTTAATCCTCAAAATTATTAAAATATCAAATAACGAGAGTTGTTTTGCCAGATTGGCGTGGTCCGATAATTGTTACCACCGGAAATGAGTTCATCATTTCTTTCAGCAAGCCCTGAATATCTCTTTTAATCATCATATTCTCCATTCTTTACATTTTGGAAATCTGATTCCTAATTTGTATATTAATGGTTTTGTGTCAAAAAATTATGAATGCTAACTTAGACTGGGATTTGATTAGGTATCGATGCATTTTAAGATTCCTATTAATTTATCTTCTGTAATTTTCTTGAAAAAATCTTCTGACCAAATATCCAAAGCTTCATGGTTGTTTATAAATGGTAAAACATCATTCTTTGCCTTTTGAAAATTTATCTCTGAAAATTTGTTCAAAAGCATTTGAATTAACATTTCTCTGTTTAATATTTCTCCATCCTTCAAATGTTTTGTTTGTTTCATTCGATTAGAAAGATGAGATAAATCAACTTTAATATTTTTGGATAAATACCAAATATAATCATAGAAATCTCTACCTTTTACTCTATTTCCCCATTTTCTGTATAAAAGAGCATGAATCTTACCCGCAAAAAGTGATGATGCAGAAAACAATCTTACAGAATAAGGTATTGGATTTAATTGATACTTAACTTCATACTCAGCCCCAGAAGGTGGGTTTGTATCCACTTCTAACTTAATTTTAATTTGTTCGTCAGCATGTACTCCTGTGATTAGATCCTTAATGGAATTAATTTTAAGTAAATTAATTTCGGTCCCACCTTTAATAAATGCTGATTTAATTGCTGTATCAAACGATTTTACCTTTTCCTCAACTGTCATTTTAAAACCATAAGCACCTAATTCATTTTGAATATATTTTAAATGTTTTGATAAATTAAAATCATTATTGGGAGAAAGCAAGCTAAAGTCTAAATCTTCTGAAAAACGGTCTAATCCGTAAAAAATTCTTAAGGCAGTTCCACCATAAAAAGCAGCATTATTATAAAACCCTGAACGGAATAAACCTAGGAGAGCAATTTCCTGAACAATCTCTTTCAAAGCATTCTTATGATCATCAATACTCTTTGGTTTGTATTTCTCTAACATTAATTCAATTGCACTATGCATAATTACCTCTTTTTTTTAACCATTCTCCAAATAGATTACAAATTTTTCTCTCATATAAGGGAAGAAGAAGTTGAAAAGATTTTCTGTTAAGATTTTCCATAACATCAAAATCAATTCTCCAATCCTCAACTAATAAACTGACCAGCTCTCCTTCAGTTGTTATATCCCTTACTTTATACAATGAATCACAAATTGCTTTTTCTGGGCTTGCTATAATAAATTTTTGTCCGTTTTCTTCTTTAATAGTTATAGCATATGGAAAAACTTTCGTTGGTATGTAATAATAATAGAAATCACCAATTGGTGTATTAAATTCTTTATTTTTATTTTTATTATAAGAAGCACACGTTATAACCTTCACTCTTTCCGGTATGATCCCATAAAAAGACATTGCGCTTTGAAATGATATGTATGACGGTCCATATATTACTGACGATAAACTATTCAGAGAATACGTATCATCATTGGCATCTACAAAGATCCCACGTTTAACTTGAATAATCTTTTTTGTATTAATCATTCGTGTAATTTTAGCTTTTGGTGACGAATATTGCTTTAATTCTTCTACTAATTGCAAATGACTCTTAAACATTTTTCCTCCACTAAGTACAAATATTAATACTTGCTGGAGAAAGTCAAGATGTGTTTATTATTAGGATATTCTTTCTTGTATAGAAAAGTTTAGTTGGGCATTCAAGTGCTAATTTGAAACGGGATTTGGTTAAGTATTTAGACATTAAGAATTCCTTTCATTCTGTCTACAAATTCACCAATTTTAAAATAACATTCATTGTTAGTATCATTTTTTATCATTTGAATACCATCGACAATAAAATTTGTTGAATTATCATTTAACCAATTTACAGAATGTTTTTTTTGAATATCTCCAAAATCTTTTTCAAGCGGATAAAGAAGTCCACCGGCAATTACATCATATTCTTTTTGGTTTTTGAGATAACTTATATAAGTATTTATTTGAAAGAAATCACTTCTATCAAAATCAGATTTAATAAAACTCATTTTCTTCCATTTTGCATCAAATACTACAATTTTATTTCCTTTCTTCATTATAATGTCAGGACGGATTGATCGTTTATAAAATTGATCTTGATAGACGGAATATTTTTTTTGAGTTAAAATCTTCCAATCTGAGAAATTGTCTTTTATAATTCGTACTAAATATAATTCCCAGATTTCAGCCATATCAATAAATAAGCCAAAACTGTTTTTACTTCCAGAATTTGAATCAAAAAATGCTGATTTATTATTGATGACTAGCCAAGATAAATCGACCACCTTTTTAAAAGAAATATATATTGATTTGTACTTTATTTTTTTATACTCAGATTCTGAAATTTTTCTGAAAGGAATTTCATTCGTTTTGAGATGATTTATTGCATCATTTGCAGAATCGGAGGGAATTGACAGAAAATTTTTTGATAGAATTTTGTAAGCTTGAGAAAGAATTTGAAAGATTGTTTCATCAAAATGCTTCATGTAATACTCAGAAACAATATTTTTATTATGAAAGAATGGCTTCATTGATTCTCTTACATTTAATCTTCCCTTTAATACAAATCCTTTAAAAGTTTTTCTTATGTTGGTTCTCGGTAATCCAAATCTATTGGCATCAGCTAGCTGTTTTAACCAAATCAATCCAATAATTTTTTCTACCCAAGTTTCCTCTTTTGTGTTTTCTTTGCCTGTTTTGTTTTTAGGAATTTTGATATTATGAATTGTTTCTAACATTTTTATCAAAGAGGTATCACCAAAACGAGGAGAAATTTCAACATTTATGAAATGTTTTTCAAAGAGGAAAGTCATTTTTCCAATGTACCTTCCCGCAATCCAACTGTTTTGCTTATAATCAAATAAAGCTACAGGTTCATCATCTTTATCATTTTTTGCAAACTTTAAATAACAGTTTTTACTTTGTGTGATAAACTCTTCAATTATTTTGCTGAGATTATTTTCTCCTGTTTTCGTTTTTATTTCATCAAATGGAGAGCAATCTTTTGCTTTTAAATCCCATTTCGTCATTATTTTTTACCTAAGAATATTTCTGCAAACTTATTAAGCTTTTCCTCTTTCTTTTCTTTATCCAGATTTCCACAATATGCTTCTAACATTGGTTTTATTGAAATATTCCATAAAACATTAACAGGTCCTTTAGCAGTAGAGAACTTATTATTTGATTTTACAAAGAGAGATATGCTATTCATACTTTTAACAATATCAACAATCTCAGTAAAAAAAGTGTGCCCAATTTCCCACTCTTTTCCAAATTCTTCATCTTTTTCTAGTTTGTGATTTAATTTAGAAGACCTTTTTATAAACTCATCGAGATGGTCCGCCTTGAAGGAAATTTTATTCATTTCGCATTTATACTTGATAATCTCTCTTAATCTAATATTATCATATCCATAAAAATACCAAACAAACCTTCATCGTAATGCAAAATCGATTCGTTCAAGAGAAAAATCTATTTTGTTCATTGTTCCGATGAAATATAAGTTCTCTGGAACTCTAAGTTGACAGAATTTTTCAAATTCAGGATCATCCTTATCGATAGCAGAAAGGGCAACTGCCTCATCTCGATTCTCAATTGCAGAAAATAATTCCCCGAATAGTCTACTCAAATCAATTCTATTAATTTCATCAAGAATTATTACATAGGGTAAATTATCCTCTTTATTATTGGAGATTTCATCTATTTTCTTAAGAAGATATCCTTTTTCCCATTTTGTTTTATTTTCTTCTATTTTCATTCCTACAATAAAATCTTCATAACTGTAATTTGGATGAAGTTGAAGGTTTAATATTCTTTTTTTGTATTCCTTTTCAAAATTCATTAGAAATACATCAGAAATATTTTTTTGTTTTATGCATTCTTGTCTAATGAGTATTTTTGCTAATTGATTTGCATTATATGTTTTGCTTGTCCCTGGCGGACCATATAAAATGATCTGTTTTTTATATTTAAGAGCCTCTAGCTCAGAAAAACTTGTGTTAGATCCAATTCCTTTAAAGTTCCAAAAGGTACCAATAGGATCATCATACCAAGAAAAATCCTCTTTCAAAATTTGTTTTTTTTTAACTGATAGATACTTTAATAATTCCTGTTTTATCAAGTATATTTGTTTATCAACGGTTAAACCTGATTTATCTTCAGATTCAATAAGTTTCGAAAAGACTTCAGTAATCGATTTTTTATGACTATAATTTGCAATTGGAACATAATTTTCAGGATCACTTAAATGTAATAAGATATTTTGAGTAGCTATTGCTTTTTCAGATGGATACTTCAACTCATCAGAATTCTCTCTATCTTTAATAATATATTCTATGATAGAATTTTTGCATTCAGTAATACTTGCACAATTAGTTGAAAATAAATATTCAAAAAGTGCAATTATAAATTTTATTTCATGATATTTGTTTGTCTTATGATATTGACCAGCAGATAAAATGGTATCTTCAGTAAAAAATTTATCTTCTAAATCTGTAATACCTAAAAATTCTTTTATTTGTCCTTTTTTGGTTCTCAACGTTATGTCACCAACAGCAAATGACCAAAGCCATAATGCATGTGCAAAAATCAGTTTTGTATATTGGTCTGTTTTATTAAACTGCTCTTTAGACTTATCCATAAAATCTCTGTCTTTTTCTTCATTATAATTCTTAATAAATGCTTCAATTGCGCTTTCTACCATATTAGTTGTTAGAATCTTATCATGTAATACTTTTATAAATGATTTTTTACTTATAATAAATTGATCTAAAAACTCGTTAAATAAATCATAAACATTAGCCATTTAAATCCTCCCTATTTACTATTATTAGTTTTCACTTCCCATAAAAATCACTAATATCAAAATAAAATTCAAACTCATTTCCTTTAGAATCTTGAATTAGGAATTTGTCAAAATATTTATATTTACCCGGAATCAATGATTGCTGAATAAACTTCCAGTCAATATTGGGAATACCGAATTTTTCTTCTAAGTATTCATATTCTGCTGCTACACCTTCTTCGGTATTCTCTGCACCAGTAATTACAATTGTATCCTCAAATGAGGTTCCAGAATTATCAGATAATGTTATCATACACAAACTCCAAATTATATTTTTGCTTTTCCGCTTATAACTTCATTATCATCGATTTCAATTAATAGGTCATATTCCGAATATTTATCTTTAAGTTCATTCAATCGGATAGTCATATCATTCTTAAAAGCAAATTTAACCCATGTGAAATCTTGATCTTGACCATAATTACCTCCAACATCAACTGAATCTGTACCAATTTCCCACTTTATCGGTTTCTCACCAAAGATTTCTTCTGGATCAATATCTGCTAAAAAATTCTCTAAATTACTAATATGACAATATTGAATAATGCCTGTAAAAGTCTCTTTTTTCACTTCCATTTCATTACTCCTAATTTTTCAATCTTGTACTTTACACAATGACTTTGAATCAGTTTTCAATTCTGTTTTTATTCTTTAGTTCTTCTTTCTCTTCTTTTTGTTTGTTTAATAGATACTCATCTAGGTCTGAATAAGCTTTATCAATTTTATCAAGTTTCTTGGCTAATTCTGGATTCTTTTTGCGAAAACCCTTAATTATATTATCAGCTTGTCTCTGCTTAATATTCTCAAAAAACTTTTCAATGAAGTTATCTATTTTACTCATTTTATACCTATCATTTATTTAAATTTCATCATTAAAGTTATTCATGGTAAAATTCACAAATGTGTATCCTTTAACAGATCTATTTATCCTTAATTCAATCTCCTTATCTATGAATTTGAGTGTCCTGATCAGTTTTTCAATCACATCATCACTCAATTTCTCTGCTTCTGTTTCAGTAAATATTATGCTTTGTGCTATGTGACCATCCCATGACCAGACCTGGAACAAAGCTTCATAATTACCAAGTTCAACAATATGTTCTGATAATATCTTTGTCTCATTATCTAATGGTACATTTTTAAATCTATCGTTCAAAATTTTCTCCCTCATGCAATAATAAAAAAATAATCAAACTAAGTATCCTGAACAATTAGCATCTAATATCCAAATTATTTAAGCATTCTAACACAGAAGCATAGTTTATGTATCTGAAGATTATTAAATACCAGCACCCGTTTCAGTTTTCATATCTCTTTTATAAAGTTTCATTCTATAATAATTAATAACAATATTATTCAAATGTAACTTTATACTTTTTTAGAAGTTTGTATATATTCTCTTCACATACTCTATCTGCGTCATTAGTGTAACAAAATGACTCGTACATTTGTTGAAATCTTTCGTGAAGTTCAGCATCTTTCCCCTTACTCAGAAGTCTCAAATAAACCAGTCCTTTCCCATAACAATTAGGGCAGAATTTCGCTTTATGTGCAGTTTCCTCAACAGCATTTATACATAAATGGTATTCTTTTTCTGGTAAAGCCCTAATAAAATTTAATGCCTTGATGTAATCCTCTAGTTGAGCAGAACTATTTTTAAAAGGATGATGAGCATAGAAACCATTATTAATAATTAATTTTATTTCTTCACTTATTTTCACTTCTTTACCCAGACTCATAAATTCTCCTGATTTAATAAGCAGTATCTTGTATTATTAAAACCACAATCAATACTAGAATAAATTATTTTCATTTATTAGCTATCTTACTTATAAAGTAATTATTCTGAACCATATTTTTCTTTGAGATACTTGCGTACATCACCTTCTTCGCTAGGGTCAAGATTCTGCTCCCGCATATCATTTCTGATAACTTTCAAGTCTACAGTTTCGCACTTACCTTTAATGATTACATACAAATGATAATCAGAATCCACTCCACTACCTTGCCAACATTCATCACTCTCAAAATCGTCTCCGTCTTCACCTTGATAAGAATAACCCTCCACAACTCTTTCAAATTCTACTTTAATTTTATTAGCATCGAATTCATATTCAAGTTCGATCGTGTATTTCTCCCAGTCTTTCCAGCCATCATCGAAACCGTAAAACATTATTGTTAATGAAACAAATGTTCCATTTTTTTCATTAGCAGCATATGATTCCAGTTCTTGTTTTTCAGCATTCTTTGAATTGGTCTCAATTTCGATGCTACTCTTAGTCCCATCCGGATATTGAATATGAGTTGCAGGATCTTCTTTTCCAAAATACGAATAATATGATGAGTATTCTTCATCACTTTCATAGGCGAATTCACTCCAAACCCCATTGTCTACTATTGCTTTAATAATATCTTCTAATGTAACTGTTCCACATGCTCCGTCACTATAACTACCCCCCTCATCATGGCCAATGGTATATTTATCTTTCTGAACTGGATATTTGTTAATATCAGTGAGCAGTTTATTAATTATCTTTTTACATTTCTCATCACAGTTAGGGTTCTTAAGAATTCCTTTCAGAATATATCGATCACCTGTTTTAATCAGTTCGGATATCCGGGACTTATCAATCTCAGGATGTGATGCAGCCGTTTCTCTTACCCAGCGATAATCATCGGTGATAAGTTTTTCTATTACCGATCTGCTTGTCTGATGATCAGTTGCAATTTCCTTTTTTCTCAGGGAAAAATTATATCCTCCAAGTTTACTTTTATCTCCATCTTGTACTAAACTTGCATATTGTTTAATCAGATATGCCCAGGCTTTATCTTCCAATTCTTCTTCTAATTTCTTTGAAAACCAACATACATCTCCATAAGATTTACTAAAATTTTCTAGTAATTTTTTCTCTGCTTTTTTATAAAGTTTACGTATCCAAGTTTTATCACAAAGTGTATCATCTTTTGCAATGAATTCTGCTACATACATATACTCCTGAGTATCTTCAGCTAATTCCTCAGCTTCTTTGTAAAGTTTACGTGCCCAAGTTTTATCACAAACTGTATCATCTTTTGCAATGGATTCTGCTACCCACCTATATTCATGAGTATTTTCAGCTAATTCCTCAGCTTTTTCATAAAGTTCAATTGCCCATGTTTTATCACCTAAGTAATCATTATTTGCTACTAACTCAGCAATTTTTACACAGTTAAAACACGGTCTAGATGTATTATTCACGTTTTCTACTGTTTTTTTAAATAATTCACGTGCCCAGTTTTTGTCACCTAAACAATCATTATCTGCTACGGATACTGCTATATCCGTGAAGTTTTGTGAATACTTTGTCAACTCTACAGCTTTTTTAAATAATTCACGTGCCCAAGTTTTATCACCTAAATAATCATTATCTGCTACTGACACTGCTAGTTGTCTGTAATCATAAGATGTATTGGCCAATTCTTCTCGCTTTTTAAATTCTTTAATCTTGTTTGCTTTTATGTCATTAATATTGGTATTATCAACCATTTTGCTTCTCCTATTTATTTAATATTTGCAAAAAATAAAAGCAATTCAATAATAAATTATTTCATTTATTAGGATCCTCACACGTTTTTGTAATCTTGATCGATATACCTTATTCTCATTTTGCTTGTTTTATATTGAGAATAGACACCTTACTAGATCCATACTGTGCTTTTAATAACTTTTTTGCTTTAGTCGGATCATTTGCTGTAATGACTGTTTGCTGGATACCTGAAACTCCTTTTACTCGGAATCTAATTTCATACTGTTTTACCATTATATACTCCTTATTATTTTTTACTATGAAAGTGAAAAAAAATAATCATAACCATCTTATACTCCTAATATTCTTCACTTCCCATAAAACTCACTAATATCAAAATAAACTTCAAACACATTTCCTTTTTTATCCTGTAGCAGAATTTTGTCAAAATATTTATTTTTACCAAGAATCAATGATTGCCTGATGAATTTCCAGTCAACCTCTGGAATATCACATTTACTTTTTAAATATTCATATTCTGTTGCAACCCTTTATTTTGTGCTTTGTGCGCCTTTTATTATAATTACATCCTTAAACGATCTACCGGTATTATCCGACAATGTTATCATATTCCACCTCCAAATCCTATTGTTTTAGTTCTTCCAAAACTGGATGTATCTTCCAGTTCACAATATTTTATCAAATCTTTCTGGTGGTTATCATCATGCGAAAAGTAACCATGGAGAAGGTTTCTGCTTTTTTGCAGATATACCATTATCAATTAAAAGTATCTGGCAGAAGCATCCTAAGCTAAGAATATTGATCATCGATCTGGATGCACACCAAGGAAATGGCTGTTCAAGCATTTTAGGAAAAGATAAAAGAGTAGCAATTCTTGATATGTATAATACGGTTATTTTTCCAAGAGATAGAAATGCAGAAAAACTTGTTTCATATAAAGTCGCTTTATGCAGAAAAACAAGAGACAAAATTTATTTAGAGAAATTAAATTCAATGTTGTCAAAAGCTTTAGATGAGCATAAACCTAATGTAATAATTTATAATGCAGGTACAGATGTTTATGTTGAGGACCCGCTAGGTGGTTTGAATATTTCTGAACAAGGAATTATTAACCGTGATGAGATTGTTTTCAAGGCAGCTTCAGACAACAAAGTTCCAATTCTAATGTTACTTTCTGGAGGTTATCATAAAAGATCTGGAGATATCGTTGGAAGATCAATTGTTAAAATGATTCAAAAAGGGATATTGAATTATTAATTCTCCAACTTGTTTCAAGAGTTTAAGATTTCTTTTAACCTTTTGCATGGTTTAGTTTATAGAAATCCAGTTTTTCAAATTAATTTCAATTTATCTGTGTTTATCAGTGTTAATCTGTGGTTAATTATTAATGAGTTGGATCAAAGAATTCTTATACCTTTTGTAGAAAATGCATTTAGTGATAGATCTGCAAAATCACTTTTTTGATATTTTTCAATTGCTGCAGCTCCTATCATGGCAGCGTTATCCATGCAGTACTCTAAAGCAGGAAAGAAAACATTTACGCCAAATGATTTCCCCTTCTCAGAAATTTCTTTGCGTAAAAGACTGTTTGCCGAAACTCCACCCGCTACAATAATTGTTTTTGCGTTAGATTTTTTTGCATAAGCTATTGTTTTTGAGACAAGACTATCAACAATTGCTTGTTGAACAGATGCAGCAATATCAACAATATGGTTTGTTATGAAATTATTATCCTTACTCGCTAAATAATTTCTTACAGAAGTTTTAAATCCGCTAAAACTGAAATCAAAGTTATCCTTTTTATTTAATGCTCTGGGAAATCGATGAAATTTTGGATCTCCATTTTTAGCAATTTTATCAATTATGGGTCCACCCGGATAACCTAACCCCAACAACTTGGCAACTTTATCAAAAGCTTCTCCTGCTGCATCATCGCGTGTTCTTCCAATTATTTTAAATTCATCCATAGATTTAAAATCTACAAGTTCGGTATGTCCGCCGGAAACTACCAGTGCAAGGTAAGGAGGTATAAGATCAGGATTTTCAATTCTGTTTGCATAGATATGCCCGAGCATGTGATTTACTGCAATGAGCGGTTTGCCAAGACTATAAGCCAAACTCTTCGCAAATGAAACTCCAACCAGCAATGCTCCAATTAATCCCGGATTCACAGAGACAGCGATAGCATCAATGTCTTCAAAAGATAATTCAGCTTTAGTTAATGCAGCTTGTGTTAATTGCATTATATTCTTTAAATGCAGCCTGGAAGCCAGCTCCGGCACCACACCACCAAAATCTTCGTGGGTTGTTTGAGATGATATCAGATTAACAAGAACATTAAAATTGGAATTTATAACAGCAACTGATGTATCGTCGCAAGAGGTTTCAAAGGCTAATATTTTAAATTTTTCAGTTTTTTCATTGCCGATCATTCTGAATGACCTGAATTTTTTGAGGTGTATATTCAATTATCTTAACGCCTGCCGGAACTTCAAAAGTTACACTTGCAAAATCTTTTTTCAAAATTGTTGTATTTAAATTAGCAATTATTGAGTTAGTATTGAGTTGTTCTACAATTTCTTTGGGACCGCTAACCATCACTGACACTTTCTGTGGTATTATTGTAATATTTTCAGTTTCAGGAAATTTTATCGGTATCAGTGAAATAGTTCTTTGAATTATTTTTGTATTTGTGATTTCAAATTCTATTTTTTCTTGCAAAAGTTCAATTTTGGGATCAGGAGAAATAAGCTCTACTGTGAGCTTTCCATCTACTATCATTTTATTTGAAATATTATTTGTAAGAATGAATTCGACATTATTTAGTAATGCAAGAGGACCTTTTATAGTAATTTTCCTATTTGCATTTTTCACTTTGTTCTTTATAAAGAATTCTTCGTCATTTGCCGATACATATTGGATTTTAAGTGGTTTTGTCCTCTCAACCAGTTTATCCATATTTATAAAA
>JAUVLU010000050.1 GCA_030600585.1 Candidatus Cloacimonadota bacterium
CGTGCAAAAGCTCGAACCACTCTCACACCACTCAGATTTTCCTGCAATACCGTAGAAAGTCTTCCTTCCGATTCATCTGATGCTTTGAAGGCAGCCTTCACTTTGATGAAAAAAACAACTGCAAAAGCAAATATGAATGGAACAAACAAAAGCGAAGCCAGCGTCATTTCAACACTCATGGGCAGCATGAAGGAAAGTGCAAAGAACAGCATGAAAAATGATCTTCCCACTTCTACCATCTGCATTGACAGGAATCTGCGGATTGTTTCCACATCCGATGTGCAACGCTGGATCAAATCGCCGGTTTTTGCCTTCACATGATAATCATACGGCAAATATTGCAGATGATCATATACATCATCCCTGATCTTTCGAGCAATCGATTCTGATGCTATAGCCGACCATTTTCCTTTAAAGAAAAGAAAAATTCCGCGGGAAAGCGTGAGCAAGATCAGGATAATACTACACATCCACAAACTTTGTTCCAACATACTTTTCCCACCAAGAAAATCGAATATTCTAATAATATACGGCTGCATCCAACCGCTTGTTTCTACCGGTTTATTGCCGATTATTGAATCTATCGTAACACGCAACACCATGGGCCAGGCAAAACGCAAAAATATCGCAGCACCAATAGCCAGGATCGAAATAACATACAACGATCTGCTGCCTTTCATAAAGTTCCAAAGTAATTTAAATTTTTTCATAATAATCTCTTCTTTGATATATTTTGCCCTTATACTTCTTATCCACCTTATCCCGACCTTATCCTATCAAGGAGAAGGAGATTCTTTTTGTTTCCTCTCCTCTCAGGAGAAGATTAAGGTGAGGTTTTCCACTTCCATAATAAACAAAAAAGCTCGCGGGTTTTCCCACGAGCTTTTTGTATCATTATTTTTAGATACAAAAATGGTGGGATAGCCCTTAATAAGGAACCAATCCCACCAAATTGCGGCTGATTTCTCAGCCTTTATATTATTCAGCCATTTATAGGCCTACGAATAAAGACTTCTTTGGTTTTACAGGATTGGTCACCTGTTAGGCAGAAGTACCTTGAGGTACTCTGTTTTTTAATATATTAATCATGAAAACCTCCTATAATTTATTTGTGTCCATTTAATGTATTTGACACAATGCCTTTTTTTTTGTTTATATTTGTATCGGTCAAGTTTTTTTAATAATTTATGTTAGATAATTACTTACTAATTTATAAAATATCATACATAATCTATTATCAACAATTACGTTAAGTATCTATAAAGAAATTATTTCTCCTGATCCTTGTGCGCGAGCGATCTGCATCGAAAGCCATGAATGTGCTTCCTGCACATCAGTAAATTCCCTACTCGAACAAAACGATTCATCATTGGCATAAAATCTCCAATAAACCCTTTGATTATCTTCTCTCAGAAGAATATCCATCCTAAAGACATTATCAATGTTTACAAACTTATCTTTTTTCACCTCAATGATGATCATTCTGTCCTCCTTTAATGATCTGATCTAATTAATTCTCATTAACAAAAAATAATCCATCTGCATAGCCATCTTCTTTATCTTTCTTTTTAATTGGAACATGAATATCCATCTGGGAATCTTTCTCCCCGAATTTGAAGCGGGAATCATACCATTCAATCTCGTCAGCAGCAATTATTTCATATTCACTTTCAGGTAGCCATTTATTATAGATATAGTCATAAGTTTCGCTAAGTGTTTCCATTGAACCGTAATGAGTAAAAACAGCCACAAGTTGTGCAGATATTTCTCGATATTCCATTCCGGGTGGGATAATACTATCATCTTTTACTACCCTGCATGCCATATAACTGAATTTAGAATCCTCTTTGAATTCCATATCAGATTCATTGAAACAAATTCCAAGTGAGCATTCCGGTACTGCTACCTTATCCAGTTCATTCATTCTGGCAATAAAATCATTCCAAAGTTGCGGAATACGATTCTCTTCGATGTTTGTACTAATTTTTATTCCAACAACTTTCAATGGTTCACGTTCTGTTATAATTACCTTCATTATTCATCCTCTCCATTTTTCAACTTTTAAAAAAAAGTTCCAGTATCCTTGTGTCAAATAAAATTACTTGCAAAAAAATTATCAATATTTACATTAGTTATCAGAATTTAATATTAATCAATAAGTTAGAGGATTTGTGAAATTAAAGAGAAAGATCTATAGGAATTTGAATAAGAATAAACATATTCTTCAATTATTAAAGAATGTTTTTATAATATGTCTTGTTGTAATAGCCGGAGCAATTGCTGTTCTGTCAGTTGAGTACAATAATATCAATAGTGAAATTAAAAATTTTTTCGATGCCATCTGGTGGTCATTGGTTACTATAACTACAGTTGGGTATGGTGATCTGGTTCCTGTAACTTTTTGGGGACGTATTATCGGCATTATTTTTATTTTTCTTGGTTTCACAATATTTTCAACCTTTACAGCATTTATTGCCAGTAGTTTTATAGATAAGAAGATAAAGGAGAGAAAAGGTTTGAATAAAATAACAGAGAAAAATCATATTTTAATTTGCGGATGGAATAATAGTGCGAAGAAAATACTCGATTACATCAGCAAATTAGACCCCGCAGAAATTCCCAATATAATACTGGTAAATGAATTAGATGAAAGCGATTTTTCATCTCTTCATAACCATTATCCCGATCTACAGTTGAAATTCATTATAGGAGATTTCACAAATCAGGAGATCTTACTAAAAGCAAATATAAAAGATGCAAAACATATTATTCTTCTCTTTGATGAAAGTAAGTCAAATTCCACCCCTTCTGATGAACGTACAATTATTGCAGCTCATAATATTGCCTACATGAAATTAAAAGGAAAGATAAGCATCCAACTCCACGATGAGAAATATCTCCCCAATATTAGGAAAGAGAAAATTTCTAATGTTGTAATTTATGATAATCTGGGAGGGAATCTTCTTGCAAATTCAACTATTAATCCTTCGATCCCCGATTTCATCCATGAAGTACTGAAATCAACTGATGGCAAAGGTTTAAAAGAAATCCAAATACCATCTTCATTCGTTAATAAACCATTCGTGGAATTTTCTAAATTCCTTAATACAGAACGTAATCTTATCGTATTAGGAATTGTTTCGGTTTTGCCGGAAGTCTCAATTGAAGAGATCATTTCCGACGATTCATCATCTATTGATCAATTCATTAAAAGTCAATTTGAACAATCAAGTAAAAAATTCGAAACAGATAAAGTAAAAAATCGAATCAAACTTAAACCTGACAATAATTATATAATTCAAGATACAGATAGAGCAATTGTGTTATAGGAGATTTTATGGATTTTACATTTCTCAATAAAGTTGACATGGTTAAAGGTTTAACTGCTCAGGAATTGAAAACTATTTCTTCCAAATTAAAAACAGTAAAATATTCAGAGAATGAATTCATTATAGAAGAGAACAAAGAAAGTGATAAACTTTTTATTTTATATAAAGGTGAGGTTGTTATCTCTAAAAAAATGACCATGATAGATGAGCAGGAAAAAATTGATAAAACATTTATAACAGTTAGTGCAGATGACCATGCTTTTTTTGGAGAGATCGGTCTTCTGGGTTTAAATAAACGTACTGCCACCTGCAAAGCAAAAACAGAATGCACTCTTTATACAATTGATCACAAAGATTTTATGAGTATCTGTAAATCAAATCCTGAAATCGGCTTTAAAATACTTTTTGAAATTGCGCGCAAACTTTCGTGGTTATTAGAAAGGACAAACGATGATGTATTAAAACTCACAACAGCATTGATCTACGCATTAAAAGGCTAAATTCCATTCCGGCATTTACAAATTGAATTCTTATTAGCTTAGGAGATATTATGCGATATTCGGGATTTTATATAGTAATTATTTTGGCTGTAATATTTATTGTTTTTATACTCTTTCCAAACTTGAGTTTCTATCGACACCATATTAACTATAAGCAATTTAATATTTATTCTGATGTAAAGATAAGCGATGAAATTTTTGATATTTTAGATAAAGTAGAAGAAAAACTTAAAACCTCTGAAATATATGATCCTGATTTAAGTTTTAAGATATTCATCAGTTCCAAATTCAAAACATATTCAATATTTTGCCCTTCCCTTAAAGATGCTTTTGCAGCAACTTACCCAATAATTAACAATATATTTATCTCAAAAACAAACATTGAGAACAATCTTGTTCACAGAAATGCAAATGAAGATAATGAACGTTCGCTTTCTAGTGTAATTACACATGAGGTAACACACAAACTCATCGAAAATGAGATCGGGATAAAAGCAAACATAAAATTGATATCCTGGAAAAAAGAAGGTTATTGTGAATACATTTCAGGAGAGGGTACATTAAATTTAAAGGCTGGGATCAATAAAATTTATAAGGGATCAAATTCATTTTCTCCTGCTTTTAGTTATTTAAAATATAGAATATTAGTTACATATCTATTGGATAAGAAAGGACATTCATTCCATTCTCTAATCGAAACCGAATTTGATTTTAAGCAGTTGGAAAAAGAACTTCAGAATTATAATAATAGATATTATTAAAATAATGCTTATAAAAAACATCTTGCTTAATTTTATAAGAATTTTTTATTTTGTTAATTGAAATCTGATAAAAGGAGATTAGTATGAAAAAGACTTTAGTTTCATTATTCGCTGATAGCTTAAAACAAAATTGGAAACTTGATGCATTATCAAATTATAATGGAGATACAATAACTTATGCAGATGTTGCAGATAGAATGTTATTTTTACATTCAATTTTTAAAAACTGCGGAATAAAAAAGGGTGATAAAATTGCTATTATAGGTAAAAATTCGATCAATTGGGCAATAACATATCTGGCAACTGTTTCCTATGGTGCTGTTATTGTTCCCATTCTTCCGGATTTCAAACCAGACGATGTTCATCACATTGTTAATCATTCAGATTCTGTTCTGCTTTTTTCCGCTGATCCGATTTTTGATGATCTGGATGAATCTGTAATGAAAAATCTGTATGGAGTTTTTTCTTTAACAGATTTTTCTATCTTACACTCCAATAAAAAGATAAATCAAAATATAATTGAAAAAGTTAATAAAGAATATTTGAACAAATTTGATAATAATTTATCTATTGAGAACTTTCATATAGAAGAAGTTAACAATGAAGATTTGGCCGTAATAGTTTATACTTCCGGTACTACGGGATTCTCCAAAGGTGTAATGCTGCCTAATAAAAGCTTAGTTGCAAATATTGATTTTGCTCAGAAGCATATGCCTTTAGATCCCGGAGATACGATTGTTTCCTTCCTGCCGATCGCACATGTTTTCGGATGTGCTTTTGAATTCTTATTTCCATTCTGTAGTGGCTGTCATATTACTTTCCTTGGCAAAACACCTTCTCCAAAAATTATCTTGAAAGCATTTGGTGAGATCCATCCAAGATTAATACTCTCTGTTCCACTTGTGATTGAAAAAATTTACAAGAAACAGATCAAACCGTTACTTAATAAGGGATTTGTTAAAATTTTACTCAAGATACCGGTTACAAGAAAATTGTTATATAAGAAAATTAATAATAAACTTACGATTGTGTTCGGTTCCAATTTCCGGGAAATTATAATTGGTGGAGCACCACTAAATGTAGAGGTAGAGCAGTTTCTGCGTGATATAGGTTTTAGATTTACCGTTGGTTACGGTATGTCTGAATGTGGACCGCTTATCAGTTATTCAGGTTGGAAGAGTTATAAACTGCAATCTACTGGCAAGCTTGTAGATGCTATGGATATTAAGATAGATTCTTCTGATCAATTTAACGAAATTGGTGAAATAATAGTTCGTGGTGAAAATGTTATGTACGGATATTACAAGCACGAGGAAGCGACCGAGAAAGTTCTGGATAAAGATGGGTGGCTAAGAACCGGTGATCTGGGTGTTATTGATGAAGATAATGTTATCTTTATAAAAGGGCGCTGTAAAAGTATGATACTAGGACCTTCCGGTAAAAATATCTATCCTGAAGAACTTGAGGCTAAATTGAATAATATGCTTTATGTCCAAGAATCTATTATTGTAGAAAAGAAAGGGAAGTTGGTTGCTATTGTATATCCTGATATGGAACTGATAGACCAAAACGGTATGAAAGAAAATGAACTTGAAAAAATAATGGGAAAAAATAGGAAAGCTATGAACGATATGTTCCCATCCTATATGCAAATTGTGAAAATTGAGATTTATCCTGAGGAATTTGAAAAAACACCAAAGAGAAGCATAAAAAGATTCCTTTATTCATAAAAGGTAGAAAAATGAATAAACTGATAGTTATAATTTTTTTAATTGTTGTTTTTGCTGTTTTGGGTTATTTCTACATGGTAAGGCCAATTGTATCCGAAGAAGATTTTACAGCAATTAATACTCTTCAAGACCCTCAACAATATCCACTTTTCTCACATGAACCCATTCAATTCAACTCAAAAGATCTGGATGTTGAAATAAAATTCGTAGCTCAATATAAGATTTCTGCTGTTATCCTCAATAAAAAAAGATATGCTGCCGAATGGGTATCGATCATTTCTCCACTCGACCTTGCTTTAGGTTGGGGTAATGTTTCTAAACCGGATAATCTTGAACATATAAAAGTAAAACAAACCATGCGCTGGTACCGCTATAAAATTGATAACGAATGTGCAATCACTAAAAATTATGTCTCCACGCATTCTTCTAATCATCATATAGTTCCGGCTAATGATAATATCCGCAAAGCTATATTATTTGCTAAAAAAAATGATAAAATCTTTTTAGAAGGCTATCTTGTAAATATCTCAGGACAGTTCAAAAACGGTAATGTTTTTTGGAAATCAAGTCTTTCCAGAACAGATAATGGAGATGGTTCCTGCGAGATCATGTACGTTACCAGTGTAAAACTTGATACAAATATTTATAAATAGAATATGAACATTGTTTATCCGGATTATAAGAACTCAATCGTAAATCTTGTCTCATCCATTTTAGAAACTTACAATATTAAAGCCGATCATCCACCTTTGAAACAACTTGATACGAAAATACTTAAAACTAAAAAGAACATCATTTTTTTTATCCTTGACGGCTTTGGAATGAACTTGCTTAATAAATTTGTTGCTTCAACTAAATTCTTGAATAAGAACCTAATTTCTCCCATTACATCGGTGTTCCCTTCTACCACGAGTGCTGCAATAACCAGCATTATTAGCGGGAAAACACCTTGGGAACATGGGGCTATCGGGTGGACTTTATATTTTAAGGAATTTGCCAAAAATATCGACTACCTTCCAAACTGGGATTCGATTACAACAACAACACAAAATCCTGAACAATATAACATTATCGATTATATTGGTGCAGATAACATCTTCAATAAAATAGCAGACACAAATCCCGATGTTCAGCAATTCTATCTTACACACAAAGAACTGAGCCAAAGTCCAAATATTATCAGAAATTCCGGTACTGCCAAGATAATTCCCTATTCAAAGCACAAACATCTTTATAAAAAGATAAATAAATTGATCTCTAAAAGAAATTCCGGCAGAAAGCTCATCTTCGTTTATTCATCATCACCAGATAAAATTGAGCATCCCATGGGTATTAATGCAGAAGAAGTTGAAAAATTCATCAGGGAAACAGATTCAGCTATTGAGAAATTAAGCTCACAATTAGCAGGAACCGACACAACAATTCTTATTACTGCAGACCACGGATTAACTGATATTGATGAGTATTTCTATGTTAATGAAGATGAAAAACTCTTTGATAGTCTCATTATGCCTACTTTTCCGGAACCAAGATTTATCAGCTTCTTTGTTAAGAAACACAAAATGGAACAATTTGAAGAAGCATTCAAAAAATATGGAGATAAATTCCTATTATTTGATCGTGAAGAATTTCTGGAGACTAAACTCCTCGGAGAAGGTAAGATGCATTACAAAATTGATGATTTCATTGGTGATTACGTAGCAATCGCAACTTCCGATTCAGCCATGAAATCGATCTATATGCAGAATGGAAAATGGAAAAAAGAATTCAAGGCACATCATTCCGGACTCACTGAAGATGAAATGCTGGTTCCCCTGATAAAAATAGATACTTAAACTGACGAGATCCAATTGTTAAGGTAACAATCTATTTTGGAAAATAAGAAAAGTAAAAGTGTAGTAAATCAAAGTAAAGCTTACATATTCGCTGGAATTTCCGTTTTATTTTGGTCAACTGCATCTACCGCCTTTAAACTTACTTTGAATCATTTGAACACCGTCGAAATGCTATTCTACTCATCTCTATCTGCATCGATAGCATTATTCATAATAATTCTATTCCAAAAGAAAACTAAGAACATTCTCAATTCAGGAAAAAAGGAAATATTGAATTCTGCCATTTTAGGTTTCATGAATCCATTTTTTTATTATATCATACTCTTCAAAGCATATACTTTATTACCGGCTCAAATCGCACAGCCACTAAATTTTATCTGGCCTATCATGATTGTAATTCTTTCTATACCAATACTTAAACAGAAAATCTCCCCAAAAAGTTTGATTGCAATATTTATCAGCTTTTTTGGTGTTTTATTGATCTCCACAAAAGGGAGACTATTCAACTTTAGAATTGATGAACCTTACGGAGTTTTCCTGGCACTTTCAAGTTCAATTATCTGGGCACTTTTCTTCATTATAAATGTTAGGAATAAAAGAGATGAAGTCATCAGTCTATTTTTAAGTTTTAGTTTTGGTTGTATTTACACATTTATATTACTCTTCCCGAATATTTCAATGCCATCACTTCACGGAATAATTGGAGCAATCTATATAGGTTTATTTGAAATGGGTATAACATTTGTGATCTGGATAAAAGCCCTGAAATATTCATCTACAACTGCTCAAGTTAATAATTTAATATATCTCACACCCTTTCTATCTCTTATCGTTATACGAATTGTTATTAAAGAAAAAATATTACTCTCAAGTATTATTGGAATTATATTTATAGTAAGTGGAATAATTATACAAAATAGAATTGGAAGAAAACATCAAGTTGTAAGTTGATCCATCTCATTGAAAATTAATATAAGTATGACGATCTCGTAAAAAGTATAAAATCCTCAAATTATGTCATCTTGAGCGGAGTCGAAAGATCAAGTAAATCTACAAGTTATAAAATTCTTCGACTATGCTCAGAATGACAGTTCTTTACTTTTTACGAGTTCATCAAGTATATGATGAACATACAAACCTCCAAATATGCAGGAAGATAGCTTAAAAGTTTTGAAAATTATTATCATCTTTAATATTTGGTTTTTACCCACGCATACCCCCAAAATTTGTGGGCTTCTAATAAAATTGTAAAATCTTTACTAATGATTACAAATTTTTTAGAAAATTTTGGGGGTATGCAAGTATTCATTTTTTATCCGCTTGACATTTTAAACGTAAATTATAATCTGCTTTACGAAACCAAAAAAGGAGGAAAAAATGAAAAAAATTATTTTATTTAGTCTATTTGTTTTGTCATTGTTGTTATTCACAGGTTGCTTTGACTCAACAGATCCAGAAGAGTCGGCAACACTAGATGTAAGCAGCATACCAACAGGAGCAACAATCATTCTTGATGGAGACCCTGTAAGGGTAGTTACTCCCGCAACTCTGGAGATCGACACAGGAAATCATGAATTGAGATTAGAACTAACCGGTTATCAAGATTATGTGGAGACTTTTAATGTTGGCGATGGTGATACCCATACAGTTAACGCTACAATGACTGTTTCTACTAACACTACACTTAATGTCTACACAACTCCATCCGGAGCATCTGTTTATATTGATGGAGCTTACACAGGCTATGTAACTCCTGTAACATTTACTGATATTTTACATGGAAACCATTATGTGAGAATTTATATGGATGGTTACAATGAAATCGTACATTATATAACTATCGTAGAAAATGTTCCATATACAATCGATGAAGTACTTGAATATCCGGTTCCACCCTATCCAGTGTTCTCTTTTAATAATCCTTATAATGGAGAACATTTTGCCGATAATGTAATTGGTATTGATGGTTATATTGAACTCGATACGGGAAATCCTTTCACAGGTAGTACTGCAATCCTTTCTATCAATGGAGTTGACTCTGAAATATATATTAGTAGTGGATATTTTTATGAAACTATCTCTATTGCTGCTGGAGAGAATGAACTTCAAATGAGAGCAAATGGTCCTGAAGGTGATACTGGCGTTAGTGATATCATCGTTGTTTATGGTGATTTTGAAGCTCCGGAAATCGAAGTTGTTTTATGGTGGAATACTCCAACTTCTGATCTTGATCTACATGCTTGGAATCCAGCCGGTGAATGGTGTTATTTTGGCAATCAAACAATCTCAGATGGATTTCTTGATATTGATGATACAGAAGGATATGGTCCTGAAACATTCGCAGTTCAAATTGCAAACATTGGAGTTTATGAAATCCAAGTAAATTGTTATGATCTTGATTCGGATACTTATGCTGATGCTTCAATCCAAGTATTTTTTGATGGAGCCTTGATGGAAACATACGGTCCACATCACTTCATCGTAGATGACGGCATGGCGGGAGATCCAGAAGCCTGGTGGGAAGTATGTACTATCACCGTAGAAAATGGCAGATGTGTACTGACTAACGATAAACCAACTCCGCAAGTGAGAGAAAAGATTAAATTAGATAAAATGAACCTTCCTAAAAAATAGAATCTTAAGGAAGCTCGATATACATAACCGGCAGATGATATCATCTGTCGGTTTTTTTTATTTACATAATTGTAAATTATATTTAATAATTTGACATATATTATCTGAATCTCTTTCCTTGAAAAAAATATGTGGATTCAAAATGAAAAAAATAATAACAACATTCTTCTTTGTATTAATAACCGTTCAGATCAATTGTATTGAATGGAACTTGACGCACCAAATAACCTCAATAACCACTTTATACAATGATCTCAATAAACTAGCATCTGAATTAAATTATAAACCGGAACTCACTGTCGACATATATCGGTTAGATGATAACCTTCTTGATACGGAACTTTCTTACGATCTGAATATGAGTTACAACAATACAAACAATAATGATTTTAAAATCACAGGAAAACTGTATAGAGGCTGGCTTAGATATTCAAATTCTCAAACTGAATTCAGAGTGGGATTACAGAAGATAAATTTTGGTCCTGCCCAAATACTACGTTCTCTTCAATGGTTTGACACTATTGATCCACACGATCCCACAAAAACCACCGAAGGCGTAAAAGCATTTATAGGCAGATACTATTTTTTAAATAATGCAAATATATGGTTATGGGGAATTTGGGGAGATCGGGAAGAAACATCAATTGATAGATTCTTTTATGAAGAAGATAATCTTGAGTTTGGCGGAAGGATACAATATCCTTTCCAGTATTGTGATGCAGGTTTTTCTATTCATCACAGTCCAACCGATTTGTTATCTTTTGAAACTGAAACAAAGTACGGAATTGATCTACGCTGGGATATGGCTTTAGATTTCTGGATTGAATCATGTTTAAACGTTTATAACAATTCAAAAGATAATAATTATTCACGTTTATTCACTGTAGGAGCCGATTATACATTTGGAATTGGAAATGGAATTTACTGTTTATTTGAACATCAATATTTCTCTGAAATGCTGGAAGAACTCTGGAAACCAATCGATAAATCCGTAGCAAGCTCATTATTGATTAGCTATCCTCTTGGAATGTTTGATTCAGTTAGTAGTATATTATCTTATAGCTGGCAATCCGAACTTTCTAATCTTTTCATTTCTTACAATCGTAACTATGATTATCTATCAATATATTTGAATCTCTTCTGGAATTCAGATCAAAATGGTCATCATAATTATAATAGTAACAAAGATAGTAAATCAATTCAATTAATATTAGAAACAAAATTTTAAAAAATAAAGGAGTAATTATGGCTCTTATCAAGATCAATGAAATGTTAAAGAATTACCCCATTGGTAGAGGAAAATTCACTGCTTTAAAGAATATAGACCTGGAATTTGAAAAAGGTGAATTTACAGGAATTGTTGGTCCCAGCGGTTCAGGGAAAACGACTTTACTTAATATCATCGGCTCACTTGATGTACAAAGTGAAGGATCTGTAGAGGTAATGGGAAAGGATATTAAATCATTATCCTCAAGACAATCTTCCCGCTTGCGTAGTGAACATATCGGTTTTATCTTCCAAACTTACAATTTGCTTCCGGTTTATACTGTTTTTGAAAACGTTGAATTTCCACTTCTTCTTCTTAAAATGCCTGCTGCTGAGCGTAAGAAAGCTGTTTTAGGTGCATTGGAATGGGTAGGATTGATTGATAAAATCAAATCCAGACCGGCACAACTATCCGGTGGTGAATGCCAGCGAGTAGCTATTGCCAGAGCAATCGTGAAAAAGCCGGATCTGGTGCTGGCAGACGAACCAACCGCTAATCTGGATGCCGAAAATTCGCATCATATCCTTAAAACAATGAAAAAAATTAACGAAGAGCTGGGAACCACTTTCATCTTTTCCACTCATGATGCTAAAGTGATCAAATATCTAAGAAGAAAGATTTCACTTCTGGATGGAAAAGTAGATAAAGATGAAATTTTGAACGGAGGTTGATCATGATCTTCCAATATATACTAACCTATTTCTTTCTAATCTTATTTTACACCGTCATCCTGAATTATATTTCTCCTGTCATCCTGAGTTTATCGAAGGATGAAGTTCTCTCTCAATGCAACTTGCAAAGTTTCACTCCCGTCATCCTGAGCTTGTCGATAAACTCAGTGTGACATTAGAAAGTATGAAAGAAATAATAGAATGGAGAAAATTATGAGTAAAACATATTGGGTATATATCTTAAAATGTTCAGACGGGAGTTATTATACTGGTTCAACTTCTGATATTGAAAAGCGTCTTTCCGAACATCAAAACGGTGTGATCAAAGGATATACTTCTTCCCGAAGACCAGTGAAACTTGTCTTCTCCGATTATTTCGAAAGAGCTTATGATGCAATCTCAGCAGAAAGACAAATTAAAGGTTGGCGTAGAGCTAAGAAAAAAGCACTCATTAAAGGAGATTTTGATTTGTTAGTAAAATTATCAAATGAGAAAAATGCAAAAAGAAAGGAAAAGAAAAATGACCTTTAACTGTTATTCTTCTATAACTCTTTCAAGACTAACTCCTGTCATCCTGAGTTCATCGAAGGATGAAGTTCTCATTGAAGATAACTTACGAAGAATTCCTCGACACTTCGACAAGCTCAGTGTGACAACAGAATAGGAATGGAGGTAAATCATGATCTTTAAATTAGCAATGAAAAACATATTGGGAGCAGGTTTCCGTACCTGGCTGAATATATTCATTCTTTCGCTTTCCTATTTCTCAATAATAGCCCTACAGGGATTTTTTTTAGGCTGGCAGGACGATGCCTCCCGTGAAATGAAGAACTGGGATTTTGCAGGTGGACAATACTGGCAGGAAACTTATGATCCGTATGATCTATTTACATTGGAAAACATTCATGCGGTAATCCCCGAAGATCTGCAAAAGCTGATAACTGAAGATGAAGCAATTTCGATCCTGTTTACACCTGCTACGATCTATCCTGAAGGAAGAATGCGAAAAATTGTGCTTAAAGGAATCGATCCGGAACAAAGCTTGATCGAACTTCCAACCAAATATCTAACAGATCCTGACGGTGAGATCAATTGTATTATCGGCGCAGGATTTGCTGACAACCTGAACATAAAAGAAGGAGATTTTATTGTTCTGCGCTGGCGTGATAAAAACGGAACTTATGATGCCCGTGATATAAAAGTTGCTCATGTTTTTTCTACTACAGTACTCACTGTGGAAAACAATCAGATCTGGATATCTCTGCCAATTCTGCAAAAAATGCTTGGTCTGCCAAATGAAGCAACTATCATCACGATGAAGGATGAAATGTATAATAAAGAATTTTCCGGTTGGCAATACAGGGATCTGGATTTGCTGCTGATAGATCTTACGAACATGATCAAGGCAAAAACCATCGGTTCATCGATAATGTACATTCTCATGTTGTTCCTGGCGATGATAGCGATTTTCGATACACAGATACTTTCCATTTTTCGCCGTCGCAAAGAAATGGGTACAATGATGGCAATGGGAATGACACGATCGAAAATTATTCAATTGTTTACGCTGGAAGGTACTCTGCACGCAGTACTGGCAATTCTGGTGGGTGCTTTATACGGAATCCCATTATTGAAACATTTTGAAAAAGTAGGAATGCAGATTGGAATGGACGCAAAAGAATGGGGTTTGAGCGGTCTGGATGATGCACTCTATCCGGTTTATGGCTGGAAACTGGTTGTGGGAACGATAATTCTGGTTATGATAACAACAACTATAGTCAGTTTTCTTCCCACCAGAAAGATAGCCAAATTGAAACCCACCGATGCATTGCGCGGAAAGATGACAAGGTGAAAACATCTGAATGTCCGGCAGCTGCCGGACTTCCGATTGTTTTAAAAAAATTAACATTCCGAAGAGCTAACGCACATTCGGAAGTTAAAAAGGAATAAATCATGATAAAATTTTTAGCAAAAGGATTGTTGCGGGATCGCACCAGAAGCTTCTTCCCTATTCTTATCATCGCATCCGGTGTGATGTTAACCGTTCTTTTTTACAGTTGGATAAATGGTTATGCAATGATGCTGATTGCGGATAATGCCCGTTTCGAAACCGGACATGTGAAAATAGTAACCAGAGCTTACAAAGAACTGATCGATCAAAGACCTTACGATCTGGGATTGATGAATGTGAATGAGAAAATTGAAATATTATCCAATGAATATCCCCAGATGCATTGGCAGCCACGAATATATTTCGGTGGTCTGCTGGATTTCCCCGATGATAAGGGCGAAACATTTAGTCAAGGTGAAGTGATCGGATTTGGGATCGACCTTTTCACCGATTCTTTCGAGCGAGATCTGCTAAATCTAAAAGAAGCCCTCTCAAATGGAAACCTGCCATCCAGACAGGGAGAAATATTGATCAGCCATGAAGTTGCAGAAAAACTTGGAATAAATATCAATGATGTAGTCACGCTCATCGGAAGCACAATGTATGGCTCGATGGCAATGCAAAATTTTACGGTAAGCGGTATGGTTCGTTTTGGAATTCAGGTTATGGATCGGGGAGCTGTGATCGTAGATATTGCCGATGTGCACTCATTTTTGGATATGGAAGATTCTGCCAGTGAAATTCTTGGCTTCCTACCAAAATACGACGAAGATACCACTTTTGAGATCTCGGCAGCATTCAATAAAACATACACTGATGAAGAAGATGAATTCTCTGAAATAATGCTTCCATTAAGGACACAAGGACAGATGGAGTTCCTGCTCACTGCTTTAGATGAGAGAATGGGAATATTCATATTTATATTTATTCTTGTCATGTCGCTCGTTTTGTGGAATTCTGGACTCATGAACGGTATCCGGCGTTACGGAGAGATCGGAGTAAGATTGGCTATTGGAGAGAGCAAAGGACACATCTACTGCTCAATTATATTGGAATCTTTTCTAATTGGAATTGCAGCCACAATTATTGGAACAGCTATCGGTCTTGTATTTTCCTATTTCCTCCAATATTATGGGATCGACGTATCTTCAATGCTAAAAGAATCACAAGTGATAATGAGTGCTACCATGAAGGCGCAGGTGACTCCGGCAAGTTATTTCATCGGTTTTATTCCGGGTGTAATCGCCTCTGTTACCGGAGCTATGATCTCCGGCATTGGCATTTATAAAAGAAATACAGCACAATTATTCAAGGAGTTGGAAACATGAAAAAACACTTATCCCGTACTCACCTTGAAAAGGTTTATAAGAATTTTCTTCCTGCTAAATCTTTTCAACGGTTTGTTCTATTAATTTTTATTCTAACGACAAATTTCCTTTTTGCAGAATTCCCGGATGGTAACGAACTCATCCGAAAAGTAGATGACAATATGTATTCCAAAAATGCAGTTTCAACCTCACGCATGATAGTGCACAGCAGAAGAGGAAGCAGAACAATGGAGATAAAATCATGGATGGAAGGCGAAAACCAGTCCTTCTCCGAATATCTTGCACCACCCCGCGATGCTGGAACAAAAATGCTGAAGTTGGAAGATAAACTGTGGATCTACAATCCGTCTTCAGATAGAATTATTCAAATATCCGGTCACATGCTGCGTCAATCTGTAATGGGTTCCGATCTTTCCTACGAAGATATGATGGAAGAAAATGAACTGATAAAAATCTATAAAGCCGAAGTTACAGGCGAAGAGATGATTGCTGAAAGAGATTGCTGGATACTTCTTTTAACTGCCAAAGTTGATGATGCAGCTTATCAAACCAAAAAAGTGTGGATAGATAAAGAACGATATCTTCCACTGCGTGAGGAACGTTTTGGTAAAAGCGGTAAGCTGCTTAAAACCACGGAGATAAAGAAAGTCTTCAAGATCGGGAAACGCTGGTATCCCAAAAATATGATTTTTAAGGATGTTCTTAAAAAAGGTAAAGGAACTGAATTTATCATCGACTCCATTGAGTTTGATGTGGAAATTCCTGAGAGTAGATTCTCTAAAGCTGCGTTGAGGAAATAACCTTGAAAAAGTTTACCCACAGAGGAACTCTCTCATATAGATTTTTTCAACGGTTTTACTGTCATTCCCAACTGCGATTGGGAATCCATGAAACCTGCAACCTTACAAAGGTCTCTTACAAAAATATGAACCCGACTCGGGTTAATAAAATGTTTGATAATGACCGTCTCGGTCATATTATTAATATAGATTTAGGCTTAATTGTAAAAAAAGGTTGCTAAAAGCACCTTTAAATATTTATGTTATTGTTATTTAAGTACATATTCTTACGCAAAGGGGTAAAAATGTCTAATAAATATTGTCCTATATGTGGTTCAAAACATACTAAAAAAAT
>JAUVLU010000084.1 GCA_030600585.1 Candidatus Cloacimonadota bacterium
TTCTTAGGAATTCTTATATATCATTTAAGAGAGAAAGTATCATCAAAAACATGGCTGTTTGCACTTTTATTTATTGGAATTGCAATTTCAACTCACCTGTTCTTATATATCAGAGCTTCTCATAGACCCTTTATTAATGAAGGATATCCGCATAATTTAAAACTTTTCACAGATTATATTCTTAGAAGACAATACGGCGTAACCAGTATGTTCGTTAGACGTGCCTCTTTCCTGTTCCAAATGAAAGATCAATTCCTAAAATATTTCAGTTGGCAGTTCTTTAATGCTGAGACACTATCTCAATTGTTACACACACCAAGAGTATTTATTCAATTGTTATCAAATCTTATAGTTACTTTCCTCGGTTTCGGTGGTGCTTATTATCATTTTAAGAAGAACAAGCATTCTTTTGCTTATTTCTTCTCTTTTATGTTTATGGTCTCTATTGCAATGGTTTTCGTGATAAACCTTTCTGATGCTGAAGTGAGAGAACGTGATTATTTCTTCACAACAGCTTATAATTTTTGGACTGTATGGATGGCGATCGGCTCAATTGCCTTGATCGATCTTGTTAGGAAGAAAGGGAAGCTCCTAACCGGATTATTGATTCTAATTGTTCTTGCTCTTCCCTGCTTCAATCTTGCTTCCCAATATTTTATTCACGATCGTTCCAGGGAATATATTGCTCTGGATTATGGACAGAACATCCTTAATAGCGTAGAAGAAAATGCGATTATTTTTACCAACGGAGATAATGATACATTTCCTGTTTGGTATGCACAAGCAGTTTTTGACCCTGCTGCCAAAGAGTATATTCCTCCTACAAAAATTCACAATAAAGATATTTACGGAAAGATGTATCAGCAAACTTCCATTCCTACTGAAGAAACAGAGATACTAATTGCAAAAGCACTGAATTATAAAAATGACCAATGTAGCGGCATTAGAAAAGATGTTACAATTGCAAATTTGAGTTTGCTTAATACACCCTGGTATATCAAGCAGTTGAGAGACCATGAAGGAGTAGAATTTAATATTCCGGAAAGACATATTGATCTTTGCCAGGATGACCCGAGATCAGCTCTTTACCCCAGAAGAATTCCAAGAGATGCACACCTTAAAATAAAGGGTACAGTTCCGGGCGATGAATTTATTGTTACCTTCAAGAAAGATGAAATTCTATATGTGAAGGATCTTGCAGTAATTCAAATCATAAAAGACAATTATGGAAAGCGGCCTATATATTTTGCGGTAACAACTCCCGATCCTATCGGCTTCAATGAATATCTCAGGAATGAAGGAATGGTGAGCAGACTGGTTCCTGTAAAAGGTAGAGACCAGTTTGATATGGAAAGATTGATCACAAATATCGATTCGGTTTATTCCTATCGTGGAATTATGGATGATTCTATTTATAAAGATACAAACATGAGAAGGTTATTAAACAATTATGGTGCAGCTTTCATGCGTATTTCCAGATATGCTGATACCAAACATGATTTTGAAAACGCAATTAAATTTATGGAAAAAGCAATAGATTTTATTGATCAGAAAAGCAGATTCTACAAAGGACTTTCTCAGCTTTATGCTAAAGCATCACGCTATTGCTTCGATTCTAACGAAATTGAGAATGGTTTTTCACATTTGGAAAAAGCTATTTATTATAATAGAACAGATAAAAATATGATGCAGCTTATCTACCAATCTGCAATATACACCAACGAAATTGAGAGAGGTATTCAGCTGTTTGAGAAAATTCGTGAATACCAGGATTCTGTTGAGATAGATTTCTATATTACACAATTAAAGGAGCTTCAATAATCCGATGCGCTGGATGAGAGATCAATGAAAACAGAAATTTACATCAAAGGTGCGCGTGAACATAATCTCAAAAATATCGACATAAGA
>JAUVLU010000051.1 GCA_030600585.1 Candidatus Cloacimonadota bacterium
TTGACAGATATTATTGGTCTAATTTTTTTTGACCAAAATAAATAGAAGGATTTTGAATGATTGAAAATGTATTTATTGTAAACAAGCTCTCTCAGATGAAAGCAATTAACTCAGAGCTTAGAATAAAAATAATCAATGAACTGATTCTTAATCCGGCTACTGGACAACAATTGTCAAATATATTTGGACTAAGCAAACAAAAAATACATTATAATTTAAAAACACTTCTTAATGCTAATTTAATCAAGATCATAAATATTGGAAATAATAAGGAAGTATATTATAAAGCAAAAGCAAAGAATTATGTTTTAGATTTTTCCCTCAGTAATAATAATGGAGAGAAAAGCAAAAATAATCGAATCCTAATAAACCAGATACTGGAATCACACAACATCGATCTTACCAAAATAGCTGCAAACCTCTTAGAAAATTCCCTGAAAATGCAAGCGAAAGAAAAACTCTTGATAGTAAGTGGTGAATACAATATGTCACTTGTTAGGAAAATTCTTGTCGAAGCATCTAAAAGACAGATTGAAACAACATTGATGTTAAGAGATAAAGAGTTGTTGGAAGCAAAACATGATCTATTCTCATTGGCTACTTATAGTTGGGATCATGAAAAATTCTACAAAGCTCTTAAAGACAGTAATGTTTATCTTTATCTAAATGGTGAATCTATGTTTATCCCGCTGAATGATCCTGAAAAGAAAAAGATCCAACAAAAAGCATTTGCCAAATGCAGAGAAATAGTCAAAAAAAATAATATCAGGATCGCAATGATGGAAGGTTTGATGCATGATGAACTTACAGAAGAGAATATTCTTTCCGAAATAAATTTCTGGAAATCGCTCGATGTGGATTATAATAAACTTACCAGGGAAACTGAAGATACATCAAAGCAATTTCTTGATTCGAAAACAATCAGGATTCAAAATGATGAAGGTAGTGATTTTATATTCGAGATACAAAAAGTTTTATGCGATTACGGTTCCTTCACAGATCTTCCCATGCAGTGTCCGATCATATTCATTCCTGGAGGAGAAGTTTTACTAATTCCACAAGAGAAAAGTTTTAATGGTATTATAACTGCAAAAACAGGGTATGTTTATGGCAAAACTATCAAGAATCCCAGCCTGAAAATAGTGAATAGCGAAATTGTAGAACATCAGGCAGAAACAAATGAAGAACTCATATCGGAAGCAATTTCCGAAGGTGGACACGATGGACGTAAAATATCATTGTTGAGTATGGGAACGAATTACAATATGGATGAAGTCAATATCGATCCACTTTATCTGAGTAAGTCAAAAGGAGTTATTAGTATTAAGTGGGGAGAAAATGTCTCAATTGGCGGATCAGTAAAAGGTGCTGTCGAATGGCAAATTCAATTGGAAAATCCAAAAATAGAAATAAAATAAGTTCGGCTTCTTCCCGATGAATCGGGGGTTATGCCGTGACAAAGGAGAAAAAATGAAGAACAAGAACGTGATTTTGTTGATAGCAATAATGATGCTGTCGGTAACAATGGTTTGGGGACAGTGGAATATTGATGAAGGCTTTGAAGGTGGAATTATTCCTGCAGATTGGACAGTTTATGATGTAAATGGAGATGGTGAAGAATGGTCTGCTTTTGAAAACACGTCTCAGGCTCATAGCGGAGATTGGGTTGCCGCAGTAGCCTGCTATGAAAGTAATGGAGAAGATTGGCTCGTTACTCCTCAAGTAGCTATTCAATCAGGAGATTCATTCATATTCTTTGCTAAAGCATGGGCAGGTACAGAAGATTTTAATGTGAAACTTTCTACTTCTGGAAATGCGATCGCTGATTTTAATATAACCCTGGAAAGTATTGTAGGTATTGGAGATGAATATGTAGAATATTCCTATGATCTCTCTTCTTATGCAGGAAGTAATATTTATCTGGCAATTGAATGGATACAGGATACTTACTGCTTGGTGGTCGATGATGTGAAAGTTGGTCAGGCAGAAGCGAATGATGTAGGAATGGTTTCGATCGAAGCACCTTCTGCACACGAGTTCTTAAATACCGAGATATATCCTTCAGGAACTATCCAGAATTATGGAACTTCCGATATTACCGAAGATTTCGATATAATCTGTGAAATTGAAGATGAGACTTCTGTGACTGTTTACACAAGCACATTTGTTCATTCCGGAACTCTTGCTTCCGGCGCAACAGAAATTATCAATTTCACCGATTTATGGCAGCCAACTGAAATTGGAGAATATGTTGTAACAATGACAACATATCTTACCGGTGATGCAAATCCGGCAAATAATTCTATCATAGAAGAAACAGAGGTAGTGCAGCATTATGGAACAGGCGGACCGGATGATTTTGGATATCAGTGGATAGACAGCACCGAAGAAGGCGGACCGGTTTATGACTGGATAGAGATAAGTGAAACCGGAGAATCTACAATAATGTATGGAGTTAACCAATTTTATGGTGATGATAATTTTTCCGAACCTATCGATTTTGGTTTTAATTTTCCATTTTATAGTATTTACTACTCATCTTTTTATGTGGATACTAACGGTGAATTTCTTCTAGCAGAAAATACTTGGTATAATCCTTATCCTTCGTTGGGCTGGGGAACTGATGGTAACATATTTAATTATGTTTATCCAATTCCAGGTTACACTCAAATGCCTGCGTTAATAGCTATCTATTGGGATGATCTGCATGTAGATAATGGAATTGGCGATATATATTTCCAAACTTTTGGAACAGCCCCAGATCGCTACTGTGTAGTAGAATGGCATAATGTAAGATTTCATGCCGGAACAGGTGGAGATCCCACTCTTTGCTTCGAAGCTATTTTCCACGAAAATGGAGAAATTGTATTCCAATATCAAAATGTAGCTAACGGACAGGTAAGTACCATTCCTCACGATTATGGTCAAAGCTCGACTATAGCTATTCAAAATGATGCGGCAGATATTGGATTATGTTACCTGCGCGAAATCGTAGAAAATGGACAGTATGTAGGAATCGAACCTTATGGTAACATTCTTCAGAATGAACTCGCTATCAGATTTTTTATGGGAGAAGATAATCAATCACCGGTATTTAATTATGATGAGATAGGAAATACATTCGATAATACACCTGAAATCTCTCTCACGATCACCGATATGTCTTCCATATTATCCGATACTTTATATTACGATATCGGTAATGGCTGGGAAGGTATTTCTCACTCTGCTTTTGAAGAACCAAATATCTATTATTACCAGTTCCCTGAAATTCCAAACAGCACAACAGTAAATTACTATTTTGCTGCCACAGATGATTCTCCTGCACAAAATAGCGGGACTTCACCTGCAAATGCACCACAGGAAACCTATTCATTTAAGATACTTCCAACAGATGGAATAGATGTTCTTTTTGTTTATACGAGTGGTCAGGATTATAATTATAACGAATATCCGAAATACACTATGGCTTTAGATAATGCAAATATAGCTTATGATATCTACGACTGGTGGGAGTTTGATGAGTACAGTTTTCCCGAAAGTTATGAAGCTATCTTTACTTATGCCAATTCTTCCAGCAGCAGCGACAAATACGATGCTTTTTCTACTGCTCTTATGAATTATATGGACAGCGGAACGAACGAGAATCCTAAAAATGTTTTCTTGGCTTCTGATGATTTTGGATTTTCCCAGCATGGACATCCAAATGATAAACCAATGAAAAAATTCTTTACTGCCTATATGCGTGCCGGTTACTATCCGCAGGGAACTTATGGCTATCCTCCTTTTGGTGGAACGAATGGTCTGGGAGGACCAAATTCCTGGAGCTATGAAGATGGAACTGTGATCGGAGTTACAGGTTCTCCAATTGGTGTTCCAAATGTGGAATATCCTGTTTATGCAAACAGCCCGGATGTACTTTATACGCAGGATTGCCCGGATTGGTATGCTTCAGAAGTAACAAATCCCGGCATTAGTTCAGAATCAACATTCCTGTTTGAAGATGGTCCTGGTCCATTAGTTCCCGGACAGGCATATTGTTATCACGGTGTTTGTGCTCTCTGGCTTGATAACCTTATTTACAAATCCTTCTTCACCAGCTTTGATATTTCTCAGTTCACAAATGATGATGACATTAATATGATCATTGGTGATGCTCTTGACTGGTTTGAAATAGAACCATCCGGAATTGAAGATGAAGAAATTATAGTTCCTGTCAGTTTCTCTTTGAATCAGAACTATCCTAATCCATTTAATCCTACAACAACGATCTCTTTTTCTGTAGCGCAAGCGTCTTCGTTTGTAACTCTCGATATTTACAATATCAAAGGACAAAAAGTGAGAACACTCATAAATAAAAAATTGGATGCAGGTACACATCAGGTTGTCTGGAACGGAAATGATACAAATGACAAATCTGTTACTTCCGGTGTTTATTTCTATAAAATGAATGCAGGAAACTATACCAACACCAAAAAAATGATCCTGATAAAATAGTGACATATTGCTCTTGTATCCAAGCTGGGGTCCTGGAAACCAGAATATTAGAGGACATTTAATACTAATATAACTTAGATGTTGCTTATTTACAACCACCGGAGAAATCCGGTGGTTTTTTATTATATTTCACAAATAAATATTTTATTAATTAGCAAAAACAAATAACTTTACAAAAAAAAACTTATATCGAATTTGAAAGCGGTTTTCTAATATGTTGTTTTTTGTATGAAAGTTTTAAAAAAAATGGAGGGTACAATGTTTAATTTAAAAGTTTATTTTGTAATTTTTTTAGTGCTGTTATCTATGTTTTGCTTTGCTCATCAAATCGATCCCGCAATTGGGAACAAAACTGGTTATCACTCATCATCACCTGTTTTTGGGAGAAGTGATTATATCCATGCATATACATCACGCGATACTATACCGCCGTCTTTTGCAATTACCCACACAGAGGATGGAGATGTTACGATTCAGGTTGTTTCCGACGAAGATATCTTTATCGGCTGGGTTAATGAAAAACTTATATGGTCGGCAATTAATTTCGATTACTGGTGGCTGAATACCCGGCTGGCAAAAGATACTCAGAATTATATTTATGCAGGAATTAAATTGTATGAATATTCGACCCCGAATTCAAATTTCGATATGTATGAACTCTATAACAATGGTAATATTTTTGAGGAACATCTGGATTGGAACGGACCGGGCGGAAATCCTTTGATCGTAAATAATCCCGAAGAAAATGTTTATATCAGTCAGCCTACCCTTGATAAGCAAGGTGCTGTCGACAGCAATAATATTACATACATAGTCCATAATGCCGGAGGCAGTAACGTCTTATTCACAAAAATAGATGCCGATGGAACTGTTCTTATTAATGATCAAACCATTATTACTGGTGCAAATGCCTGGACCAACGAGATCGGAATAGCGATAGATACAAATGACAGGTTGAATATCGTATGGTCTGCAGATATGCACAATATCACTTACGCTTATTCTGATAACGGTGGTGATTCATGGTCTACTCCTTTATCATTATGTTACAATCCCGGAGATCAACTGAATAAACCTCAGATATGCTGCGACGACAATGATAATGTTCACATAATTTGGCAGCATTGGACAGGCTCATCCAATTTGCTTTCCTATATGAAATTACACCCGGATGGCAATATTGCGATCTCTGAAAGCTTTTTAACCCAATCAAATAACCAAGTCTGGTCTGCTCAAATGGATGTAGATGAGCAGAATAATCTACATATTATTTGGGCAAAAAGCAGTCAGAATATCACTTCTGCATATTACACAAAGATCAATGGAAACCTTGATGGGAATGGACTTTCACTTACAGATAATGAATTATCTATTGTGCAGGAATATTCATTTTTATCAAATCAAAATATCCGTTATCCAAAATGTGTGGTAGATAATTATCAGAATGTTCATACGATTTATGAACAGGGTAATTACGGCTGTAATCAAAACAAGTCTGTTTATTATAAGAAAATGAATTCTGCACCACTTCTTAGAATTATATGTCCGAATGATTCCGTTTTGTTTGTGGAAATGACAGGCAGCGGAACCAATTGGGAAGGAACTTTCACACCGCCCGAACTTGGAATTTATGATGTTCGAGTATCAGCTTCCGATATCGATGGAAATACAGGCGTAGATTTTTACCAGTTTGAATATACAGGCGTAAATATTGATGATAATGAAATACCGGATAATAGAATCGTCCTTTCTAATTATCCAAATCCTTTCAATCCAAGTACCACAATTTCATTTTCTGTAACACAAACGTCCCCGTTTGTGACTCTTGAAATCTATAATCTGAAAGGACAGAAAGTAAAGTCGTTCCTAATTAACCAATTCACTAATTCACCAGTTTACCAAATTATCTGGGACGGAACTGATGAAAACAACCAGCCTGTCTCATCAGGAATTTATTTTTATCAATTAAAAGCAGGGAACGATTTTTCCGAAACCAAACGGATGCTTCTTTTGAAATGATAATTATTCAAAATATAGCGGTTAATAATCGCAGGAAAAATCAGTTTACGATATTACATAATTAAAACGGAGGAAAACATTATGAAAAATATGAAATTAAAAGGACTTCTGATAATAATTATTCTGACATTTATTATGAGTAACATTATTGCCGATGATAGTCCATTAAAGGGAAAAGATTTCGTCAAACTTGGTATCTTACAAACGATTTCCGGTGAATTATTTGAAGAAGATGCTGAGTGGTTCATCAAAGCTGATACGGAAATAATAGCTTTACATTTTGGTCCTGGAGATTTTTTAGAAAGCAAAAATGTTTCTCTCACAGAAAAGAAAAATTTTACAATTACCGGCTTTTTGTATGAAAATAATCTGGCAGTTGTAAACTTTATTTTCAATAACAGTTTGGTTGAATTGCGAACTGAAGAAGGTGATCCATTATGGAAAGACACAAAATTTAGTAAAAAGAATATGAAAAAGAACATTGAGAAAACTTACGTTGTAGATCCTGAAAAATGTATTGGATGTCGATTGTGTGTCGGAAGCTGTCCGGTAGAAGCAATTGTTATGGTTAATGGAAAAGCTGTTATAGATGCTGGTAAATGCATTAACTGTGGGATTTGTGAAAATGGTAACGGGCAAAATTATAATGGTTGTCCCGTTAAAGCTATTTCAAAATGTTCTGATGAACACTAAATAATTAATTTTAAAATGGAGGGAAAATGAAAAAGAGAATTTTATTTATTTTTTGGATTTTCATTATTTCGATAAGTCTTTTCGCTGAATTCCAACAAGAAAAAGTAAACAAAATCATACTTGAACAACGACAGAGCAAGACAGAATTTACAATAAATAAAACAATTCCCCAATATGCCAAACCTTTTGAAATGAATAGTATGCGTTTCGATATAGATCGGGTTTCATTGACAAAAAAGGATTTAATCTTTTCTGATAATCGAGATGTTCTTTATATCGGACCGGAAGCGGACACTACATTTATTACAACCAACTATATTCAGGATGACGATATTGTGATCTTTGGACAGGGAGTGTTGGTAGTAGATGATGCAATGCTTACCTTAGCTGGTCATTTGTTTATTATGGATGAAGGACAGGCTATTTTCAGAAACAATGCACATTTGCATTTTGACCAGTATTATGTGGGACAGTATTATGTATTTCAGGTTGACGATTCCCGATTTGAAGCTACCGATGCTACAGTAGATGCAAACGGAGTTATGCACTATGCGGAACTGCATGATAATTGCACTTACTTCGCTTCCAATACATACTTTCCGGATTGGACATTCCGAAAGGCTTTTAACACATCCTCCCTCATACTTGAAGATGTGGATCACGTAGGAGACATCATGGTGGATGATTCCTGCTTTGTTCACTTAACTTGCTGCGATACATTGATGCCCTGGTTTGAAATGCCGGATGGTTCGGTTGTTAATACTCAATTTCCAGATCCGGAATTTGTGGAGCATTTTGAACTTTCCGATGATACACCCGGTGTGGATGGTATTCATTACACGTTCATAGCAGATTCTTGTTCCCAATGCTGGTGGTCTTTGGAAACACTTTCAGGATGTGATGTTACAATTAATAACTCTATCATTAGAGGTTCTTGTGTTAGAATGTTCGGTTCAAATATTTTAAATATCAATGGAATTGAGAATTATACAATGCATTCCAATTTGATTGTTCCTCTCAGCGACAGAAACCTGGAATATAATAATACTTATGTTTACTGGTGGAATTGGTATCCTTTTGATGATGTAGTTTTTAATATTGATTCATGTTCTTTTGGTGAAATGATCGGCAGAGGAAATTCGGAAATTTATGCAACCAACTGCTTCCACGATGGTGCCACGATAATGCTTGGTTCCGGTGGAGATGCTTTCGTTTCCTTTGTTGATGGAATTGGTCATAGTTATGTGGGGACTTTCAAAAATAGTACATTTCTTCTTGTTAACAGCAGCATAACCCCAATGTGGCCATATCAATCAACAAATATCGCTCATGACAATTCTTATCTGCTGGCTGTGAATTCTTCCTTTGAATTTGAACCTGTTGCGATAGACAGTGCTCTGGTTATGTTTGCTTTAATAGACAGCCTCCCCGATCATATAGTTGGAGAAACAATAGAAATATCAGGTTCTGCCTGGATCGATTCCGGTGAACAAAATCCCATCACTTTTAATAATTACAAACTTCATTATGCTCCGGAAGGAAGTTTTGACTGGATATTAATAGATGAATCCACAATTCAGGTTTCTCATGATGTTCTCTCAGAATGGAATACATCTGGATTAAGTGAAGGAAATTATGATCTGAAACTTACGATCCTCGATAGTGCTGGAAATAGCCTGATTGCATTCAGACCGGTAACTTTGTTAGAAAATATAGGAGTTAGTGAAGAGATTATTTCTGGTAAAATAGAACTTCTCGGTAATTATCCCAATCCATTCAATCCAACCACGACAATTTCTTTTTCCGTACCACAAACATCCTTGTTTGTGACTCTTGAGATATATAATCTAAAAGGGCAAAAAGTGAAGATACTTTATACATCTCCAAGCAGGGGCTTGGAGACGAGAAGTGTTATCTGGGACGGAACAAATGAAAACGATCAACTGGTCTCATCAGGAATTTATTTTTATAAATTAAAAGTAGGAAATGATTTTTCCGAAACTAAACGGATGCTTCTTTTGAAATAGAAAGAAAAAATCGTATAAAAAACAAATTGTTAGTTGTTATTTTCCTGTTTTCCTGCTGTTTCGCATATTCTGCGATCATTGAAGATGCGCTGATAGAACAGGGTGGTGATCCTGTTGCACTTCTATTGCAAAGCAGCATATTTGGATACTCCGGCAGAAATCCTATTTAGACAAAACAAAATATCCGCTGCTGTCCAAAAAGCTGAAAAAGCTCTTGAAACAGCTAAAGACGATGAAAAAGAAAATTATCAAAAACGGTTTGATAGATTTAAACAAAAAGCCGAAAATCAATAATTGTTTTTATGAACCGACTTATTTAATAAACCTGTCTCAATGCTTGAGCTATATTCAGGCTATTGTCACCAATATGTTCAAAATGTTTCAAAAGATCGAGATAAAGTAATTCGGATTTTACGTTACTGCCTTCCTGTAAACGATACTGAGTAGCTTTCTTCAGGTTATCACGCAGGTTGTTCATTTTCACTTCTAATTTGTAAACCAAATCTAAAACCTGTTTCTCCAAATGCTCGTTCATGCGCAGTTTATAAAATTCCATAGATTCTGCCAGAAGAGAAGCAAAATCATTGAACTCTTCCATTGCTTTGGTGTGAAGCTGAATCTTATTATCATATTTTCTTTCGGTAAGCAGCATCAATTTGTAGCAGCTATCACCAATGTTTTCTAACTCATTCACGATCCTCATTATAGCGTTTAGATTCATTACACTACGTTCACTTAGATCTTCCTTAGAACATTCTATCATGTATTTAGTGATCTCTACCTGCATCTGATCACTTAAAGTTTCCATATTTCTTACTTTTTCTACAGAACTACCCATTTTTTTGTCAGGGTTGCGGAAAACCTCAAGAAATGTATTGAACATATCGTCAATCACACCAACCATTTTATCTAATTCTGCTCTTGAAGTTTGAATATTCATCTGACCGGTATCCTGTAAACCGGTTTTAATGTATTGAAGTTTGTATTCTGTGGACAGATCACTTTCTTTTGGTTTCACAAGTTTTTCTACAAGTTTGGCAAATGGGCGTACAAATGGAAGGAAGATCAGAGAGTTCGTGATATTGAAAACAGTGTGAAACAGCGAAAGGTTAAGTGGTAAATTTACTTGCAGGCTAGAATCCCATGGTGCAATGTTGAGAATGAACTTCGTAAAATATTTGAAAATAAATGCCATCCAAATTACACCAAATGTATTAAAAAGAAAATGAGCTCGAGCAGTTCTACGTGCATTGACACTTGTTCCTATGGAAGCCATGTAAGCAGTTACTGTTGTTCCAATATTTTCTCCAAGTACAATCGCTGCTGCAGTCTCGAAATCGATCCAACCCATAAAAGCCATCGTTACCGTGATTGCCATGGCAGCACTGGAAGATTGCACTATAACAGTAAGAACAGACCCAACGAATACAAAAATAACAAATGAAAGAAATCCCAGATCTGTGTAATTTTTTAGGAATTCCAGAATTTCAGGATTGTTTTTGATATCGGGAACTGATTCTTTTAAAAACATTAAGCCCAAGAAGAGCAGACCAAATCCAATTAATACCTCACTAATATCTCTTCGCTTTTTGAACTTCGAAAACATAAAGGGTAGACCCACACCAATAATAGGCAGAGAAATTGCAGTAATTTTAAATTTAAAACCAATTATCGATACGATCCAAGTAGTTACGGTTGTACCAATATTCGCTCCCATTATAACACCGATAGCCTGTGTGAGACTGAGCAAACTGGCATTTACGAAACTTACTACCATTACAGTGGTCGCAGAAGAGGATTGAACCAGAGATGTGATGAAAAAACCGGTAAGAACAGCGGCAACACGATTTGCTGTCATGTAATTTAAAATCGATTGTAATCGTTTACCGGCAACTTTTTGAATTCCTTCGCTCATAACGCGCATTCCAAAGAGGAACACACCAAGTGCACCCAATAATTTTAAAATTGTTATAATCATTTTTCCCCATCAAAACAAAATTTATTTTATTATAATAAAGAAATGTTAAGAATTAATAAAGATTTGTTAAGAAATGTTGATTTATTATTCTTAAAAAAAAAAATCCCTTCCATAATGGGGTAAGAAAGGGATTCTCGGATCCTAATTCTAGGGAGAATTTTATTATGAATCCAAATTTATTTGGTGTTTTATTACGGTTCCCTTTGCAATATATGTTGTGTCTTCTGCAATATTGGTGGATAGATCTGCAATACGTTCCAGATTGGAAGCAATTTTATTTATATGAATTGCTCTTTTGATAGTTGTTGGATCATCCATCATATATGTGATCAATACACGGTAGATGTGTTCTTTCATTTCATCCACAATATCATCATCGATGCAAACCTGTTTTGCTAACTCTGCATCTTCGTTGATGAAAGAGTCAATAGATTGCTTTACCATTTTCAATGTAACTTCGGCCATTGCCGGCAGATTGATAAGCTTTTTAATGAATGGTTTGCGGATAAGATATTCTGCACTTTGAGAAATATTTTCTGCCAAATCACCCATTCTTTCCAGATCGTTATTCATCTTTAATATCATCAGGATCATGCGTAGATTCTTTGCCTCAGGTTTTTGCAGGGCAATCAAAGTAATTGCATCTTCCTCGATACGTATTTCATCTGTGTTCACTTGTTCTTCTATTTCGAATACTTTTTCAAGTTTAGTGTTGTCTTTTTCAAGGAGTCCTTCAATAGAAAGTTTGATCATCAAATCTACCTGATTTGCCTGTTCGATCACTGCTTTTTTAAGTTCTTCTATTTTCTGCTTCAGCATTTTATCTTCTCCTATAGTTTTTAATATGTTATGGAATTAAGTATCTTTTGAGTTTTTAAAATAGTTTGGGTTGGAAGTGGCGCATAATTTAGAGGAGCAGCATAAAGTTGACCATCGGTTATCATCCATTCCAATAATGATATTATGTTCTTTACCTTTACTTCATTCAAATAGCTTAGATCACGATGAATAATTATCCATGTAAAACTACTGATAGGATAGCCAAATTTGGCATCTGTATTAGTGAGATAGATTTTTGTGTTATCCGGTATTTCTGTTTCTGCTGCCAAATTAACACTTTCTACTGTAGGAAGAATAAAATTACCGGAAGAATTCCGAATTTTTGCATAGGACATATTGTGATTTATGGCATATGAAAGACCGATGAAACCGATGGATCCAAAAGTATCTGAGATAAGAGCACACATTTCTTCATTTTTGTTAGCGGATAATGCAAAGAATTCCTTAAGGGAATTATTTTTTTTCTCTCTCCATTTATTACTCACTTTTGTCAGGTAATCATTAAATATCTGTGAAGTGCCACTTTCATCGGAACGGTTTATAACAAGAATGCGTTGATTTGGTAATACAACATCCGGATTCAGCGATTTGATCTTTTCATCGTTCCAGTTTATGATCTTTCCCATGAATATATCTGTTAGAACATCGGGAGTAAAATTCAAAACGGGATTAGCAGGTAAATTATAAGCAATTGCAACTGCACCTATACATGTGGGTATATAAACTATTTGATCATCCTGATTCTGGCTGTCCCAGATAATATCTGTAGCTCCAAAATCCGCCAGCTTGTTTTTCAAACGGAAAATCCCGACACCGGATCCGATACTGTGGTATACAATCTTGATTCCGCTTTCTTTTCCGTATTCGGCAAACATTTTTTCATACAAAGGTTGTGGAAATGTAGCTCCGGCACCAAGCAGATCAACCTGACTCTTTTTAGCACATCCTGCCAGTAGGATCAGTAAAAAAAAGGCAAATGATATTCTTTTCATTTTACTTTCTCCTTCATCATTTCAGATGAAAACATAAGTTCGGCACTTCTTTTATTCAAAGCAATTGGAATGTCTTTCAACACACATATTCTTATTAATGTTTGAATGTCATGCTCATGCCCGTGTGGAGTTCTTACATCGATAAAGAATATAAGAATATCGATATTCCCCAGCAATACTTCATTTGCCAAAACAATATCGCCACCATCCGGTCCGTGACCCAAAGCTTTTACTTTAAGCCCGGTAATACTTTCAACAGTTTTACAGCTTCCTTTGGTTCCCACCAGGTTATGTATGCTTAATTGTTTTTTGTGTTTATTTGCCCACTCTGCCATATTCACTTTTTGATCATCGTGAGCGACGAGTGCTATTGTTTTATCCATTTGCTTCTCCCTCTTTATCCTTCATTGTTTTGAACCTTTAAAAATTTGTGATCATGTTTTACATTATTGCCTTCACACATATAAATCGTATTTTCTGCAATGTTTGTAGAAAGATCTGCGATCCTTTCATAATTCTTAGATATTCTATTTAGATTCAAAGCAATTTCAACAGAAATCTTCATATTGTTTATAAGTATCTTGAAAATGCGATCGTGCAGACGATCAATAAAATAATCTCTGGCTCGCACTTCTTCTGCCAGTTCCAGATCTTCATAAATAAAAGCACTTATAGAACTTTGCAACATATTTTTTGTGTCTTTAGCCAGTTTGGCTAATTCTAAGACGGGCTCGTAACATGGTTTATTAATGAGCAATAGATAACTTTTGGCTATGTTCAAAGCCAGATCACCCATTCTTTCCAGATCATTGTTGATTTTGGAAATAGCCAATACAATACGCAGGTTTTTAGCTTCCGGATTGTATAATGCTATTAAACTAGTACAAAAATCATCAATTTTATTGTCCAGTGTATTCACCATTTCTTCCATGGCAAATACTTGATTGATCTTATTACTTTTTTTCTCAATATATCCTTTAAAACAGAAATCGAGCATTCTCTCGATTATCAAGGATTCTTCGATCAATAATTTCTTTAATTCCGTTAGTTTTTTATTCAACATGATCTGCTCCTGACGATTTACCCAAACACACCGCTCAGGTATGCTTCGGTTCGTTTATCTTGTGGAACGGTAAACATTTTTTTTGTTTCTCCAAATTCTACCATGTCCCCGAGGTACATGAAGGCAGTATAATCTGAGATTCTTCCAGCTTGAGCTATATTATGCGTCACTATGAGAATCGTTACTTTATTTTTCAATTCGATACACAGTTCTTCTATCTTTGCTGTAGATTGCGGATCGAGAGCGGATGTAGGTTCATCCAGCAGGATGATGTTCGGATTGTTTGCCAGTGCACGCGCAATACATAAACGTTGCTGCTGACCACCGGAAAGTGATAAGGCAGACTCATTCAGCCTGTCTTTTACCTCTTCCCACAACCAGCTTTCCTTAAGGCTTTTTTCCACAATTTTATTTATCATAGATTTTTTTTCACCGCGAATTTTTAAGCCGTAAGCAATATTATTATAGATTGATTTTGGGAATGGATTGGGACGCTGGAAAACCATTCCAACTTTGGTGCGAACCTGTGTTACATCAATTCTTGGTTCGTAAATATTCTGTTCATTCAGAAATACTTTTCCCTTTATCTTTGCTTCCGGTATCAGATCGTTCATACGATTGAAACACCGAAGAAGGGTAGATTTTCCGCAGCCGGAGGGTCCGATAAGAGCAGTAATATTTTTATCATAGATCGGGATATTCACATCTTTTAAAACGTGATTATCTGAAAACCATAAATTCAAGTCTTCAGTTCTTATATGTGTATTTACCATTTTCTTTTTTTCCTTATATTATATCTTATTATAATTGCGATTGCGCTTACCAGCAAAACCAGTGCCAGCAAAACTACAGCGGTTCCATAAGCGATTGGAACTTGTTTATCGGCGTGTGCGCCTTCCGTCATTAAAGCGTAAATGTGATATGGAAGTACCATTACTTCATCCATAACACTGGTGGGAAGACGGCGGGTATAGAACGTAGCTGCCGTAAACAGGATCGGTGCGGTTTCACCTGCCACGCGACCGATACTGATGATGGTTCCCGTGAGAATATTGGGAAGAGCGGTGGGCAGAAGAACTCGCAGGATAGTCTGTCTTTCTGTAGCACCCAGTGCCAGAGAAGCTTCCCTGAAATCATGCGGAACACCTCGCAACGCTTCCTCGCTGGCATTGATCATAACCGGAAGTGCCAGAACAGCCAAGGTAAGTGAACCGGAAAGAATGGAAACATCGAGCTTCATCAGTTGAACGAATACAGTTAACCCGAATAAGCCGTAAATGATAGACGGCACACCAGCAAGTGTGTTGATGGCTATTCGGACAGATCTCACAAACCAGGCAGGTTTTCCATAGCTTACCATATAAATAGCAGTGAAAACTCCAAACGGCAATGAAATCCCGATCGAGATAATAGTGAGCCAGAACGTTCCTACAATAGCAGGGAATATACCGCCTTCAGTCATATATTTTTTTGGTGATTCGGTTAGGAATGACCATGTGACCATCTTACCGCCCTTCGAGATTATCACATACAAGAATAGAATCAGGAATATTGCTGTAACTGCTATGAATATACGAAGAAGATTTACTCCAAGAAATTGCTTTAATTCACGTTTTGTCATTATTACTTCCTTTGTCTTCCTGCTTGCCAAGCCGAAGCTTTGCGAATCTTGCACGTTATTCTTTGGACAGTGTACGGCTTTTGACGGAAGGATATCGATGCTTTACGAGAAGTTAAGCTGCAAGAATTTTCACGAGATTCTTCGAAAGTAAGGTTAAGAGATTCCTCAGAAAGACAATTGTTCGTTTTGTTCGTTGCCATTCTTTATTTCCTCTTCTTCAAAAATGCGAATTCTGTTATCAAGTTGGTAATGAATGTGATGATGAACAGAACGATAGCAATTCCAAAAAGAGCATGAAAATGCGGACTACCGATAACTGTTTCTCCCATCTCGGAAGCAATAGCTGCTGTCATCGGACGTACCGGCTGAAATATGCTTTTGGGAATTTGAGCAGCTCCGCCGGCTATCATTATCACGACCATCGTTTCACCGATAGCTCTGCCAAAACCCAGCATAATACTGCCAATAACCCCTGAACGAGCTGCCGGTAAAACTATTTGAATTATAGTTTCCCACTTGTTTGCTCCCAACGCAAAAGAAGCTTCACGCAAGTTTCTGGGAACTGTGGAAAGTGCATCCTCGCTCATACTGGATATTATGGGAACTACCATCACTCCGAGAACGATAGAAGCAGAAAAGGCATTCAATCCGGTAGGTATTCCAAAAACTTTTATTAAGAACGGCGAAAGAAATGCCATTCCAAATAGACCGTAAACAACAGATGGAATTCCTGCCAGAAGTTCGATAATAGGTTTGATTATCTCCTTTGATCGCGGTCCGGCAATTTCCGATATATAAATAGCAGAACCCAATCCTAACGGAATTGCGATGATTAATGCTCCAGCAGTTACCATCAGTGAACCAACTATGAGTGAAAGAATTCCAAAATCAGCAGGAAAGTGGGTAGGATGCCAGTTTGGACTGGTTAAAAAATCTTTTATATTTACGTGCTTCAGAATTGGCAAACCTTCTGAAAACAAAGTTGCAATAATGCCGAAGAGAACAATAATTGTAAATAATGAAGCAGTATAAGTGATACCTTTGAA
>JAUVLU010000018.1 GCA_030600585.1 Candidatus Cloacimonadota bacterium
TTGAAACAGGAGTTTCTTTTAGATCAGACATTCCAAAATATCGAATCAATCAGAAAAGCTGTAAAGGAAGCAATAAATATCTATAATGAGGAACGCCCGCATTTAAGTCTTGCTTATAAAACCCCTACAGAAGTTTATAATGAAAATGATAATAAAAAAGCAGCCTAAAGTCCAACCTGCAGGTTGGACTTTAGGGAGAAAAAACAAAAAAAAGTGTCAACCGTATTTAGGACTGGACATTATACGTCAAATCCTTCTAAAAGGGGAAGGGCAGGGATGGGGTTCGATTTTAAGATTACTATTTTTCTGAATCTAATATCAATTTGATGGCTTTCTTAATTTCATTTAATACATTATCTATATCTTCAATTACTGATTCATTTTTAAAACGTATCACTTTAATATTTAAAGATTCCATATAATTATCACGTTCCGCATCATATTCTTTGCCTATTTTTGTGTGATGTTGTTTGCCATCAACTTCAATGCATAATCTTAATAATGGTGCGTAGAAATCTGCGATATAAGCTCCAATCCCATATTGACGGAAGAATTTAATATTATTTATATTTCGTCTTCTGAGTGAATTCCAGAGTATCTTCTCGGCAGTTGTTGCTTTCTTCCTGAGTTCTTTTCTTCTATTCATTTGTATCTTTCTGTTATAAATTTTTGTGGTCATTGAACTCCCCCCAGCCCCCTCTTAAATCAAGAGGGGGAGAATATTTTCTTCTTGAGATTCTTTCAAATCCTTCACCTTTGGTAAATTGAACTTCTTCCTCGATCTTCGCTAAAGCTATGCCCCGACAGGTATAATCTTCTCTTAAATCAAGAGTAGGAGAATATTTTCTTCTTGATAATCTTTCAAACCCTTCACCTTTGTTAAAGGGGAAGGGCAGGGATGGGGTTCGATTACTGCAATTTGCTAAGTCTCAACTCACAGCTATCTAAAGGCTTAATGTTAGTTTGGAGTCGAGGGAAGAATGAATAATCATCTTTTCTTTTTCTTATTTATTCTCTCTTTTAGCTTTCTTTTACGTTTCTTTAGTTTATCTAAATATTTATTTAACCCTCTTCTCTCCCTACTACTTAAAAGTATATTTCCTTTTTTTGCTTCTTTTAGTTCTTTTTGTGTTTGTTCTAATTCTTTTTGTATGTTATCTAATAATTGAGATTGAGTTTTTTGCCATGCAATAGGTAATTCTAACTCATCTAACCTTTTGAATTCTTTTTCAATGTTTGCACCAAATCGTATTTCAAATAAATCCCTATAATATTCAATTTGATCTGTAAATTCTTCACGAGATGCACGAGTAAATGGAGAAAATATTGAAACTAATAATTTCCTATTAACAACAGAAAAAACTTGATCGTTGAATTCACTTACTAAACTTTCAGTCAAATAAGCTAGTTCTTGTGAAGACCAATTATCCAGAGTTGCCATCAATTGCAACAAAGAATCTGGTTTTATTGTAATAGGTCGTTTATCTGTTGAGAATCGATCTATAATCTGAGTATTAGAAACGAAAAAAGCATTGTTAATGTTCTCGTCACTTATTGAAAGTGAACCATCTCTAAATAAAGTTATTATCATCAAGGCTATAGCTTCAGCTTTAACTTGTCGTTTATGATGAAAAGTGTCATATTGTTTTCTTAATTTTTCAATTTCATTTTGATAAAAATCAACTTCAGCTTCATATATAGTTTCATAACCATCAAAATCAGATAAACCTTTAATTTCAATTTCACTTTTGACTAGAAGTAATTTTAATAAATTTTCGAATTCTCTATTTCTTATATGCTTTGTTTTTTTTGTTCCGAAAATTGTATTAAGATAATCCATGAATGTAGTTACATTGCCATTGATAAGTTCATTTTTAAATCCAGTAACAAAAGCATTTGGTTTAAAACCAGACGAACCTAATAGTACTTTCAAAGTATCAATATTTAGTGAATTAGTTTTACTATCAATTTTAGATAAAGCCCAAAATAAATGTTCAATTATTTCTTTCAAAAGTAGTGGTGTTACTATAATTTTACATCCTGCTGAATTTAATGATTTCATTAAGAATTTAGATGATTCATGAAATTCATCCGATAAAGCAATAAAAGGAATAAGAATGCTTGAGTCCATAATATACATATTATTTTTAAATTCTTTGAGTCTAATCTGTATTGTTTCTTTTTGTAGGCTTAATAAATGTATAGTAAATCTTGCTTGAAGAGATAAACCCATATATATCTTTTCTTGTTTGTTAGGGTTAGAAAGAATACCCTGTATCAATTCAATAAGAATTAAAGCTTCTTCTTCATTGTCAAGCAACTCAATAAATTCTGGTAATGCCTGCAACAATGCATGAATATGGTAATCTTTTTTTATACTTTCATCTGATTCTAAGGCTAAAGCCACACCTAATGCTCTTTTCTCTATAGTGTCTTTTATAAATTTACATAAAACACTTACTATCTTCTCAATTGTTACTTTCTCTGGAATAAATTTGGATACTCTTGATTTGATCGAACTTACAAATTGATCCTCGATTCGTTCTGAGATCCCTTGATTTTCTTCAATTTTCTGAAATCCCTTTTCAGATAAGATTACTTTATTATCAATTACTTGAATAAATTCTTTTTGTTGCATATTTAATAAGGCATTTTTGAAAACACTATCTGTACTTCGGATAGTTTTCATATGATTATTCTTCAGCAGATTAACTCTTTCGTTAATTTTGGTTAGGAGTTGTTTTATAGATATACTCTCTGATGATTTTAATATTGATAGAACTAATGCTTCTGTGATTACAATTAAATTATTATATTCAATACCAGTTGTTTGAGACATAACTAATTTATTATAGATCAGTAATCCTGTTGTTTCAGTATCATAAGAAGGACATTTTTGATATTCTCTTCCGAATTTTTGTGATCTTTTAAGAATCATTGATGAATAAACATGTAATAAGTTATTTAATTGTGAATGAGAGTTATCGAATATTTTGTAAGGAATTAATTCCATATTATATTTTGTAGAGAATTCATCAGAAATTATTTTTACAGAATCTGATTCACTCAGACCTAAAATTGCATATGCTGGTTTTGTTGGATTACAGAAATAACCTATTGAACGTAATATTCTGTTAATTTCTTCATCATTAAATCCAAATCCAATAAAGACTAATCTATTACTTGAAATTAACGATTTTATATGTTCGAGAACATGTGTATTTCCATTATATATTGAATCATAATCTTCTTCAGTAATTACTAACTTCGATTCTGCTTTTTTTTGATTTAACGATCCATGTATATGCCATACAATTTTCTCAGGATTTCCTTTTGTTTTGTGAATTTCCTTTGGTTCATTACCTACTGTAGTCCAACCATGGTGGTTTTGTTGAAATAATATTTTTTCAAGTATGTTATCATAATTTGTTGTAATATAACCCTTAAAAGGGAAATCTGAAATTATTTTATATAATTTTTGATTTTTTGTTTTAATATTAAAAGCTGATTTGATTATATTTTCTAAAGGATTTCTTCCAATTTCTTTTTCAATTAATGAAAAACATTTTGGGAATTGTTTATTACCTAAATATTTATCAAAGTATGTATTACTTTTTATGTTTCCTTGGCTCTCAGGTGTTAAACTATCATAAATTGAGATCACTAATTTTTCCCATGAAGGTAGTCCGGCATCAATCGAAATGCCACTACCAATAAAAGCCCAAACGTTATTTTTATTTATTAAATCAATTAATTCTTTTCGTAACATTTTCTCCTCCTAAATAATCTTCACAGCTTTTATCAAAACAATGTACAAATCACTCCATTCATATTCACAATAAGCTGCAAAATTTATAAAACTAAAGTCAACGGTGTTAAGATTGGAGTTAATTAATTATCTGTCAAATAATTAATAATTTTGTGCTCATTTACAGATCAACTTAAAAAAAATAATTTGACAAGAAAGCCTTCGTAATAAAAATAACTCTGTATTGCAAAGTACTTTGATTTAAAAAAGGAGGTCGTATGAATCAAATAACAAATGAGCAAGCTTTAGGAGTAATTAAAGAAATGATCGAGAAAACAAAAGGGAAACAAAATCAAACAGGTTTTTATCATCTTTTGTGGGGTATTCTAATTTCATTAGCAATAGTGGCAATGTACATTTTAATTGAGTTCGAAATGTACAACCTGATTAAATTTTCATGGGCATTGTTTTGTTTTGGAGGAGCAATTACCAGCGTTGTTTATTCCCAAAAGACTTTTCGCAAACAAGGAATTATTAAATATCCCGATCTTGGATTAAGTTCTATCTGGTTTGTTACAATGATAGCGATGTTCTTTGTTGGATTTGTTTTTCCCTTCCTGAATGCCTATAAAGTGCATGTGGTCTTTACGATGGTATGTTTATTAATGGGAATTGCAAATATTTCTACCGGAATTATTATAAAACAGAAAATGTCGATAATTAGTGGAATACTTTGGTGGATTGGAAGTGTGCTCTTTCTTATCATAAAAAGTGACGTTGTTTTTATGGGAACGTTTGTTCTTCTTCTTTTCGTCAACAATATTATTCCGGGAATCATTTTATACAAACGGGCAAGAGTGCAAAATGGAAAGTAATTTTGCAGAGTTGGATTCGGTAATTCATTCCCGGGTTCGTTTAGCAATCATGATATTACTTCTTCAATCTGAGACTGCAAATTTTACATATCTAAAAAAAGAGATTGATGTTTCAGATGGAAATTTGAGTTCACACCTCAGGAAACTGGAAGAGGCAAAATACATCAAGATGCAAAAACGCTTTGAAAACAGAAAACCAAAAACAACAATTTCTCTTACCGATAAAGGAAGAATTGCGCTAAATGAATACACTAGTAATCTTGAGGAATATCTACGTTTAGTATCTGATGGGAAAAAATCGTAGAGCCTGATCTCTGATATCCCGAATGCTTTTGGGAAGAACCAGAATACTTCTTAAACTTGAGGTCACAAATTGTGACTTCAAGATTTTCCAAAGGTCACTATTTTAAAAGGAGCATTTTCCCTGTTTTTGTATATTCTCCCGAACTTAATTTATAAAAATAAATTCCTGAACAAACCGGTTGATTATTTTCACCTGTGCCGTTCCATGATATGGAGTAGCCGACTCCGTCGGCAAAAAACGGCGAGGGACTCGCTGACTCCAAAATATCAAAAGTTTTTACTTTCTGTCCTTTTAAATTATAAATTTCAATTTGTGTATTTTCGTGTAAATTTGCCTGCCTAGCCGAAGCATTACGAAGGCTGGTGATTTCAAAACTAATTGTTGTTTCTGAGTTAAATGGATTAGGATAATTTGATAATTGACAACCAATTGGTTGTAACTCATAAAAATCAACGCTTACTTGTTCTACCGTTATTGAAACAGGATCAGAAAGCCAATTGCAGTTGAATTCTCCAATTAATATATGATCACCGATACTCACATTATCCGTATGAATATAAGGTGTAGAATGTATAGAATCAGGTGGGATTGTAATATCTATGATCATTTGGTATGCACCTATCAGAAAAAAATCATCATCAATATAATAATCATAGGGAGGAATCATTATAAATGTAACTATAACTGTGTCGGAAGTAGTATTATGAAGATTGAATGTTATGTAAATATCCTGTCCGTAAGAATAACAAGTTTCATCTGTTTCGATATAAAAATCTATCTGGCAAAATAACTGGTTAATAAATAATACAAAGAGTAAACATAATAAAAATCTCATTAACAACCTTCTTTTATTATCATTTCAACAGCAAACATTTCTTCACTGCTTCGGTTTTACCATCTACGTTCAATTTATAAAAATAAATTCCTGAACAAACCGGTTGATTATTTTCACCTGTGCCGTTCCATGATATGGAGTAGCCGACTCCGTCGGCAAAAAACGGCGAGGGACTCGCCGACTCCAAAATATCAAAAGTTTTGATTTTTTGTCCTTTTAAATTATAAATTTCAACCTTTGCGTTCTTTGCGTCTTTTGCGGTGAGATTAAAATAAATAGTAGTAGAAGGGTTGAATGGATTTGGATAATTTATGAGCTGGTATCCATATTTTTCTGCAATTTCGCATATATCGGAAATAGAAGTAAAATCAATATTCAGAACTGCTGCCAGTTGGATCGGATCGACTTCTCCATGGTTTGAAGAACCGCTAAATGCAAATCTACCATGAGACATATAGTGCAAACCGATCATTGGAAAATTAAGATCAGTTCCAAGCATTGGATTGTTCACTGTAGCAAAACCCATATTAACAGTCTTTCCACAGATACTGCAGTTCTCAAAACCATATGCTGGACAATAAGTAAGATAACATTCATCTGTGGGAGGTGTTTGACCAAGTTCAACTTCCGGCAGATCACTGATCTCTTTTATGATAGCTTCTGAAATCTCTTGTCCGTCATCTATTCCCAGATTATGTGTTTGTGGATTTTCCGGGTCTGTTTCAAAGTGGATCTCTGCCGGATTATTCAATCCATCATTATCATTATCATTTTGTGTAGAAATAATTAGATGTTCAACATCGAACGGAGCCAAAATTTCCTTAATAAGTTCAATATCCACTCGAAGTGTATCTCCTTCAATAATACTGGAAAAACTTCCATGTTCCATAAAATGAAGCGTCATATAAGGAATATTCATCTCCAATTGTCGCAGAGGATTATGTATGGATACAAATCCCATATTAGCTGTTTCACCGCAAATAGGGCAGGTATGAAAACCATAAGCATAATTATCTACGGCATAACATTCGGTTTCCAGAACCTCTCGCGGCAATAAATCTACTACGGTTTTATATACTTTTGCAATAGAATCGGCAGCGGAAGGATAGAGATCAAAGTGAACTGTTCCCATAAGTATTTCTTCTTTGTAAGTAAGAAAATCATTATCGGTGTCACCTTCAACAGGAATCCAGTGTTCATCTGCATTTAGTTGTGGTATTGTAACTCCCAGTAAAACAGCGGCAGCCACAGGTATCGATCGTTTCATTGCTTTTGAAAAAATACTGTTTTCCGGTGCTCTTAGGCGGATGAATTCTTCACATTCATCATGAATACTTTTATAATATTCAATTAGAGAAGGAGTTATACGGCAATCCGGGCAAACCCAATGGAATAAAAGATCCTGTTCTTTTCCCTGGAAACTATTAGAAGTATAACCATTTTCAATGAAATTGTTTACACAACAGGAAGGATATCCGAACAGGAAACCTTCGGTTTTCATATTTTTCTTCTGTTGATCAATCGGTTTATGGGAAAAGTAATTTTCATAATATTCAAGATAGCGTCGGCTTTTACTGAAAATAGTTTCATAAATAGTTTTTCCATTCGTAAGCTTTCTGGGAATTATTTTGGTTTTCAATCCAAGATATTTTAATAATTGAAGTTCTTTTGAAGTTATTTTAATTTCCCAACGGCTCAATGGCTTTATCCTTTCTTTTGTTAATAAGGATAAATAAATAAACTGGAAATCAATTTTTTTAATATTGAGGTTTTTCATCTTGTCCTCCAATTAAGATAATATAATCTTTTTTAGAATGGAATCAAGTAATATTAGTAGAACTCGTTACTCTGGCTTTTGACGGAAAGACAGATGTTTCATTCTTAAATACGCCCTGACGCACAAGTCTCAAATCGTTGATCGTAATTTGTAAATCAATTCTTCCTGCAGCTTCTTCTTTGCGTTACGAAGACAAACTTCGTAACGAGAATTGATCTCTGCTTTCTGCTTCTTGACCTGTGAAATGCGTAGCAAATTTCACTGGGTTCTGATTTCTGAAATCAATTCTTTATACGGCATCTTATGCTCCTTTGCTTGTGTCATCCTGAGTTTATCGAAGGGCGAAGGAGTATAAGGATTCATATCACTATTTTTCTTCTTTCTTCTTCTCAAAGTTAAAGTATTTGTTGCCTTCCTGTTTTATTTTCCTGCTTCTCAAAAGAGAGTTAATAATAGTTTTAGCAAAATATTTATCAGATTGGAACAAGCAGTCATCCTGAAAGCTTTTCTTCATTTCTTGTTTAGAGGTGCTGTCGATAATTTCCAATACATCATCCATCGTGATACCTTTTTCTTTGATCTTATTTAATACTTTTCTTTCTATCGGACGCATAATAATATTTCCTTATTTAGAAATTTTTGGACAAAAAAATCATTAACACCAAAGTTGTCAAAAGGATAAGAAAAAATGAAGAAATTATTAGTTATTGTCTATTATTGGCCTCCCAGCGGCGGGGCAGGAGTGCAGCGCTGGCTGAAGTTCGTAAAATATCTTCCTCAGTTTGGGTGGATGCCCACAATTATAACGACTAAAAATGGTGATTATCCGGCTATCGATGAATCTCTTTGCAAAGAAGTTCCTGCCGGAATCAAAGTTATTCGAACCAAAACCCCCGCTTTTGGAAAATGGTTCAAGAAAATAAACGGTAAAAATTCTGATGTCCCTTACGGTAGTTTGGAAATTAATTCTGCTGATTCTCTCTTTAAAAAAGTATCTATTTGGATAAGATTGAATTTAGTGATTCCTGACGCACGTAAAATTTGGAATAAGTTTGCTTATAGGGCAGCCGGAATAGAGCTTTTAACAAACCAATATGACGCTGTAATAACTACAGGTCCACCGCATTCTACTCATTTAATCGGACTTAAGCTGAAGAAAAAAAATAATATAAATTGGATAGCTGATTTCAGGGATCCCTGGACTCAAATGGGTTATCTGAAAAATGTTAAACGACTAAAAATAACCAGCCATTTTGATAAACTATTAGAAAACAAAGTTGTGAAAACCAGTGATGCTGTAATTGCCGCATCGCAAAAGATCATTTCCGATCTAAATTGTTCACCAGATAAAATTCATTTGATCACAAATGGTTTTGATCCTCACGATTTTAATAGAATCAAAAAAGAGAAGATCGATGATAATTTTAATCTGAATTATTTTGGTTCGCTTCCAGCAGAATCAAATCCGATCTCAGTATTAAAAGCCATAATTCAGCTTTATAAAAAAGGGATTTCGGACATTAAAATGAATTTCTGGGGTAATATTTCAAAAGATGTAAAAGAGCAATTGAATAATCTTGATGATTGTGGGATCGCAAAATTTCATCAGCATATATCTCACAGCAAAGCAATTGAGTTGATGTCTAATTCTTCTATGCTGCTGCTGATGATAAACAATGTGAAAAATAATGAAGGAATTATAACTGCAAAAATATTTGAATATATTGGCTGCGGAGTTACCATATTGGGAGTAGGTCCCGCAAGTAGCGAACCGGCAAAAATATTACACGAGACCGGAAGCGGTAAAATGTTCCAATATGATAATGTAGAGGAGATTGCAGATCATATTGAGAATGTTTATAAACTATGGAAACAGGGAAAAGAAACAAGATCAAAAGATATTGAGAAATACAGTTGCGTGAACCTGACTAAAAAATTGGATGCAGTATTAGATAAATTTATATAATTACCTATGTTGAATTGTCATGGTGAGCGGAGACGAACCATGCAAGCTATTGTCTATCCTTCCTATAGAGAGCAGCGTGAGAGACTCGTCAGGATGACGGACTTAGAGTTGCTCCAACTCAGAGAGAAATAAAATTCTTGTATTTGAATAACAAAAAAAGCCCCTCGACCTGAGGGGCTTTAATTTATATATCTTTCGCTTATTTTACTAATCCCAGCCAGTCACCCAGCAAGAATTGAATACGTCCGATAAGCAATGAAACACGAGCCATCACGGTATATCCAAATGATGCGCCGAATCCTATCATCATGAACCAGATTCCTACGTTGGTGACTTTGCCGTAAATACCTTTATGCGCTTTTGAGAAGAAGAAATACAACAGAATAGTTATTGTTCCAATAAAGATAAGAGCAGTATTAATGCCGTCTATTGGCAGCATTGCACTTCTCATTTGCACAAGCACAGATGAGTGTATAGACATTGGAACACTCATTCCAACAATAGCCATACCGAATACGATCGGGTATCTTGCCAGCCAGCCCAAATTTTTGCTGAATCTGAGCATGTAGAGTGAACCTAACAATGCAGGTATAATAATTATAAATTTATGACTTAAGAAAATTGGTGTGTAAACATAAGGCAGGAACACGTTTTCATAAACCAATGGGATTGCGTAACCCATAGAAACGCCGACAAGTAAAGCTTCTGCAAATTTATAAAAAGGATTATCTTTATATAAGAACGAGAAGATACTTAATGTTAGGAATGCTGCGACGAAATTACTTATTGTTTCAAACATGTTTCCCCCTATAATTCCTTTTTCATGGTAATGAAATAACCAATATTTCCCAGTAAGATAAAGACGATCATCATAATATGAGCAACAGATTGTGCGTTCATACCGATACGTGCTTTTTTGTATTTATAAGGAACGGTATCTCCGGTAATTGGAACACTTGTTTCCTTAATGATCTCCTTACTAAATGGTCTTCCATTAGGATAATCTTCACTTTCATAGGCCGCAAAAACATCGACCAGCTTTTCATATTCGGCAGCACCCTTAAGTCCTCTGAACATACCCATCAATTGTCCTGTTTGTAAATACGGATAATTATCGGCAACCATAACTGCAGTTACACCGGCAGCTATGTTTGCACCGAATCTTGCCCTTGCATAAGTGATCCATGTAATTGCACTGCCACTTGCTGCAAAGTCAATTATCAGGTTCATATCATCGTAGTTCTTGATGTTTTTCATGATCTCAAGGTTTTCTATTTTTCTACCTTGAGAATCCGTCTCTACTGCTTTTGCAATATCATCACCCATTCCAAGCATTATCGGTAATCTTAAAACATAAGGCTTAAATCCAAAGTTACAGTAGTCAACACCCGATTGAACATCGAAATCTTCCTTGGCTGTATTAATAGCAAAATCTACCAATGGAGCAGCAGTAGCTAGCCAACAGATAGTAAAAACCTTTATGTTTCTTTCAAAACAATGTCTTAATACAGCAACTTCCATCGGAAATAATTCCGGCATTGTACCTGCATCATGCGTAAATGACATCAACAATGCTTTATTCTCATCACCTGCAAAAGAATCAATTTTTTTATAAATATCACTTGTAGGTTTAGTTACATAAGTAGGTGAATTAAACGGAATGAGAAGAGGAATAATAATAGATAATGCTACAACAATATAGATATAACGTCTATCAATATTCTGTATCTTATTGAAGAATTTTATTACATTCTTATTCATATTAATCACCCCCACCTAGATAAGTTCTTTCTATTCCAAGCAATATCTTAAGTGAGGTGGCTGTAATTCCAAGCCCTACACCTATCATAATAGCGCGTTTAGCAGCAAGGTTGGGAACATTCAGTATCCATGTGGATGTTTCCGGTATCCATTTTGAGATCATAGCACCGAGTGGTACCTGACCCAGCATCACGATCACTGCTGCAATAAGAAGAACTGTAGCTTCGGCAGATCTCGCACGAAAAGCTTTGTATGCTGCAGAGGCAATATAAAATGCAAGTAAGGCAAACATAGTAGCACTCATAGGCATCTGAACATTTTCGAACAACCACATATATGGTGTTCCAACCTGAGTTCCCCAGATAAATCCTGCCAATGCTGTAAATATAAGTCCAGCAAGTGTTATAACACTGTATTGCCAGTTGGGAACTTTACGTTTGATCTTGGTTCCATGAACCATGAATAAACTCATTATACCAAGTGATACTGCGAATGGTGCTATGGCTTTTGACCAATCTTGAAACCAGTCGAAGAAATCAACCGATATTTTATGCGGGATAAATGAATGTGCTACAAACATAAATCCCAGGGTCATGATTATTATTAAAGGAATTTGTCGTTTCATCTATCCTCCTATTTTTCCGGGAATGCATTTATCAGGAACGTGGCATGAACAGTTGAGAGCAAAGTTCCGATAACTACAAACGCTAAAATTATAAATTTAGTATAATCAACTGCTTTCAGAGTTCCAAGTTGCAGCGGTTCACGCGCAAGATAGGCTGAAGCAGCATATAATTCTTCTCCGATAAGTGTGTAGTCGCATGTTGTAATAAAGAACGGGATCTGTGTAACAGCATCGGTACCGGCGATTTGGATAGCGCCGGTTGTGTTCCCTGTTTCCGTCATGATAAGTGCTTCTGCAAAGAACATTCCCATATAGAAGTTCGTAGCAGTTTTCTCACGTATCATCACACCGTTTACACCGGCAACAAAAGCAAATTGAGCGGTTGTAATAAAGAAAACACTGTTTTTATCATGCGAGTCGGGACGTCCGGCTTCATAATGAGCTTCTTTCACAACTTCCTGCGCAATTGGAAGTACGATGTAATCACGTACCGGAACTAAAATCTTAGTATCATATTCGGCAGCTTTCTTGGCAACACGACCCAATATTGAAAGACCTGCAAGAGTTGCCACATCTGTGATCCCCGAAAGACCGGGAACAAACAGAATTGGTTTTCCCATTTCAGTTGCACGTCCAATAGCATTATCAATTTCATCGATACCGGCAATCGGTCTGATATATAGTTCTTTACCGCTTTTTGCTTGCTTTACCATGAAGAAAACCATGAAACCGAAGATCAATGTAGCAAAAAGAGCCGGTAATTTATCTGACTGGAACCAGTTTGAGATCGGATAGAAATGATCCATTCCCAATGTTGCATAAGTTTCTCTCGCAGATTCATTAAATGGTAATTTGCCTGCTTCTTCCGTAGTGTAAATTTTAGAGAATGCAAAGTGTGCTTTCCCGTCTGTTTTCACCATCTTATATTTAAAAGAACGTCTTGCAATATTTTTTACTTTTTCTATGAATTTAATCCTTGCTTTATAACTCTTGAATGTAGCAGCTTTTTGCAGGATTGGGTTGTTTTCTGTGAGGTCTATCTGAGCTTGATAGTATTCGATAGCATCATCAGCATCGGCAATCTCTGCTTCAGTCTCTAATGTATCTTTTGATGCAGTATAATTTGCAATTTCTTTTTTATAGGTATCAATTGATTTTGCAGCTTCTTCTGCATAGAGATTTGTTACAATAGCGTTTTCCAGCTCATCATCTAATCTTATCTGGAAATTTGGTGCAACAAGAAAAAGTCCCTTTTCAACATCAAATTTACTGACTATTTTAAAGATTGTGCTTCTATAGCTTACATTATCAGATATCTCTCTTTGAGCTCCGAGTGTGTTCTTAGAAAGTCGCCATTCTTGGTTGTCATAATTGTTCTTATAAACTGAGTAAGTATATTTGTTAACTTCTTCACCATTAAGGAATAAAACATCAGGCTGCAGAGATTTTACATCCGGATTAAAGATAAGATCCTGGGTAAATATCTGATCTTCACCAGAGTTCCCGTTAGCTACAACCCTCATCTCGAAAGATATTCTATTAGATGGTTCTTTTAATGTGATCTTTAGTTTACTATCCTGATAAAATTCGTTGATAGTAGTGATCTTATTACCCGATTCATCAAAAACAGTAAAATAGACATTATTAATTTTATCGTATTTTGTGTTTTTGTAAATGTCGTAGTTAACAAGGATCTTTGTCTTATCATCATTGAGGTAGGTACAATTAGTAAGGAAAACAGTTGGTTTCCCCCAGTAAATTGCATTGTAATCGCCCTTGTCATCTTTTCTATCTTCAACTGTCCAATCAGGGATTTTGGGAAGATCAGCGGAATTGACAATATCAAATGTGCTTGGGTCAGAGAATGTTTCATATCCGGCTCTGTCTTGAAGTGAAAATACTGCAACATAATCTTCAATGTTTCCAATTTTTACATCAATATCACGTTTTTCATTAATGATCATACCGTCAATAATATCAACTGCAACAATATTGCTTGGAGTATAAGGATAACCACAATATCTTTGATAAATAAGTTGAGCAGGATTTTTTAGAGATGTTTCAAGTTCAGGATCCATTTCTGCTTTTTGCTGCTCTTCAACGTAAGCGTTGAATTTGTTAATATCCGTTTTATTAATGAGGTATAAACTGTGATTACTTTGGTCATCTGTAAATAATGATCTTACCCATTCAAATTGCAGACGAGTTTTGTCTTCAACATAAACTGAATGTAATTGCTGGATCTTCTCCGGTGAATTATCAATTGGAATACCAATAACAGGTTCTGCATAAGGCATGTATTTTCGTGATTCTGTTACCGCAATTACAGTATAGAAATATTCTTTATCTGCCCTGAGTTTCTTTAGCAAATAGTGGAAATGACGTAATTTTAAACCGGCATACACTTCTGTTTCTTCATCTTCGGTGATTTCAACCTTTGTGTTCTTATAAAGAAAATCTTTTTCCGGAATAACGCCTAAAATTTTATAATTTGTTAATTGAGGTCCTATAATTTTCATGTCTTTTGGTAAACGACGAAATATTGGGCTACCATCGGGTTGTTGTTTTTCCTTTTTCAATTTTCTGGGAGATTGAATATCAACAAATCGGTTATACCCGGAATCATAATAATACATTACATCTCCGGCAACTCCCGTTTTTACATTAACATCAACCTTGCCATGGTAGAAAAGAGAATCTGCAGAAACACCGCGGTATATACGGTATTCAATGATTCTTTTCTCTTTTGGCAAAGGTTTCCAGCTTAATACTAACCCACTCCCGTCATCATCTGGAATATCATCTGCTCTTAAGTTCTCTACAATATAGCTTGATGTATCAACTGCAGCATGTGAGGGGATTGGAGTCAGTAAGAAACCAAAAACCATTAAAAACAGGATCAGCCCTGCTTTAGCATAGTTTAATTTCATATACTTCTCCTTTTTATTATTCTCATTACTTCTATTATGAAAATTCTTTCCGAAAACATCTACTTTACCTTATTATGTCAATCACAATTTTAGCATTAATATTGAGTATCTCCGTATCAGAATTATTTGTTCGAATCAGTTGTTGCTCCTGAGATAAAATATCTCTGTAAACTTTGTATTGAAGATAAGAATTTTTCCATCTCATTTTTGGGAACAGGAGGACCTGAAACATTCTTTAATTTCAGAGGGTTTATAGCCTTATTGCGATGATAGATCGTATAATGCAGATGATTACCGGTGGATAATCCGGTTGATCCTACATAGCCAACTACATCGTGCTGTTTAACTCTATTCCCAACTTTGTATTTACCATAACTGCTAAGATGACCGTAAAGTGTTTTGTATCCATTTCCGTGTCGTACAATAATAGTTTTGCCATAACCGCCTTTTTGTCCATTTACGGTTGGATGTCCACCTTTCCATCCTCTATGAATAACTGTTCCATCAGCAGAAGCTTCTACCGGAGTTCCATAAGAAGCTGCGTAATCTACACCATTATGGAACCTGACTTTTTTGGTTATAGGATGATATCGATTTCCAAAATAGGATGATATCCTTTTGTAATTTAGAGGTGATTTGAGAAATGCTTTTTGAATACATATACCTTTGTTGTCGTAATATCTAATTTCATTTTTTTTATTTGTATATCGATAAGCAATATCATTATAGTTTTTACTGGAATATTTTGCAGCGAGGATATTCCCTGCTTTCACGAAATTTCCATCCGTATCCATATTTTTTTCGTAAACGATATGGAACTTATCTCCTTTTTGCGGATCAATAAAAAAATCTATATCCCATTGGAATATCTGTGTGAACATGACTATAGTTGCAGCATCAATTCCCTCATCGCTCATAGCCTGCCAAAGAGATGATTCTATTTCACCTTCAACGACAGAAGTTTCTTTTACTAATTTGAGGGTATCAATTTGAGAATAAAAAACATCGGAAGTATCTCTAATTATTCTGTAATTATGTATTTGGTTGGGTTTGAAACTGAGTTCATGAATGATATTAAAAGAATCTAATTTGACTGTAAAACTATCGTTGGGATGGGCATGCCTGAGATCGTAAAGTGAATCCAGTTTATTCACAAGCTTGTAAACCATGCCATTATCCAGTCCCTCATCCATAAGCGCATTTGCAAGTGTTTCACCATCTTCGAGTACTCCTGATCGATAAATAAATGGATCGATTTCTTCCAGTGTTTCATCTTTTGATTTTGAACAAGCTAATAATAGCAAAAGAACAAATATTAATAATACAACTTTCTTCATATTTATTTTCCAATTTTTTTGCTTTTTTGTGGTAAGTATGAAATATGTCAAATAAAATCAGGAAACACTCAAAAAACTTGACCTGCAAAGCTAATTAAAAGGATTTGAATATTAATAAAGTATATGAGTTCTGTATAATAGAGTGTTTTTGAAAAACTCAAAAGTTGAAGTCTTTGCGAGTATCCTTCTTGCTGTTTCAAACGATCTGTCTCGCCGAAGCTTTAGCGTAGGAGGAAACAATCTCATTCTTTCTCAAATAGTTAGATAATCGAGATTGCCGCAAAAGAATTTTCTTGTAAGATTCTTCGCAATGACAATCTTTAATTATGAAGAACCCTTTATTAATAAGATAAATTAAAGGAGTTATATGTTTAATATAATTGGTGCTTTAGTAGCTTTAGGAATTTTGGTAACAGTTCATGAAATGGGACATTTTATTGCTGCCAGGATATTCAATGTAGAAATAGAGAAATTCTCCATCGGATTTGGTCCCAAATTATTAGCTTTTACAAAAGGGAAAACAGAATACAGATTATCATTGATCCCGCTTGGCGGATATTTAAAGATGAAAGGTGAAAATCCTGATGAGGAAGTTGAAGATACAGAAAATTCATTCAAAACAAAAACATGGTGGCAACGTGCAATTATAGCGTTTGCCGGTCCTCTTGCTAATTTCATTTTAGCTTTGTTTATCTTCATTCTCACTTTTGCAATTGGCAAACATTTCGAAGATCAGCTTCCAATTATTGGAGAGGTTAGTGCAAATTATGCAGAATTTGTACAAGTAAATGATACGATCATTCAGGTGAATGATAACGATGTGAACGGCTGGATCCAAATAATACAATATACAAAAGATAATGAAGAAAATACGTTTTTAATAGAACGAAACGATGAACAAATTCTAATTACAAATAACCAAGTCGAACCCAAAACATGGGTAACGGAAATATTACCGTATGTTCCTGCTGTGATTGGAGAAGTTGCTCCCGGAATGGCAGCGTATAAAGCCGGTTTAATGGATAATGATGAAATTCTATCGGTAGATGGAAAAGATGTAAAAAATTGGTTTGAAATGCGTAATGCAATTATTTCAAATGAGAATGAATCTATTACACTGACAATAAAACGCGGTGATGATATCTTTGAAAAATCTATTATACCGGAAGAAAATATTCTGGATAATAAACGGATTATCGGGATCACGCAATACATGCCGGTAAAATACATTGAGAAATACAGTTTATTGGAATCGGTAAAATACGGTACGATCGGAACGATTAACTTTGTATATTTGAATTATGCAATGCTATATAAATTGATCGCAAACCCGAGCGCTATCAAAGATAATCTTGGCGGTCCTGTAATGATCTATGCAATGTCTTCTCAAACTGTGGATAAAGGACTTGATAATATCCTTTCGTTTATGGCAGCTATCAGTATAATTTTAATGATAATGAATTTGCTTCCAATTCCCATTTTGGATGGTGGTCATATTTTCTTTTGCTTTATAGAAGGGATCAGGAAAAAACCTTTAAACATAAAAATTCAGATCGCACTGCAAAATATCGGGCTTTTCATACTCGTATTCTTAATGGTGTTTGCATTCTGGAATGATTTTAGTAGATTATTCAGCCGCAGTAATTCTATAAAGGAACATAAAGTTCAGATCGAGAATGGAGGTTGATATTTTCGATTTCAAAATTGAAGCTAAAAGTGAAAACGCGCGAGCAGGTATTTTGCAGACTCCTCACGGTGAGATCAAAACACCAATTTTTATGCCGGTTGGCACTCGGGCAACAGTTAAAACCCTCGATCCTCAAGATCTTGAAGATGTAAAGGCACAAATAATTTTAGGGAATACATATCATCTTTTTCTGCGTCCGGGACACGAACTGATAAAAAAGGCGGGCGGCATACATAAATTTATGGGTTGGAATAAACCGATTCTTACCGATAGCGGTGGATTTCAGGTAATGAGTTTATCCGGTCTGCGTAAGATCACACCGGAGGGAGTTCGTTTCCAATCTCATATCGATGGAAGCTATCATATGTTCACAGCGGAAAGGGTAATTGAAATCCAGAATGCAATTGGCGCTGATATTATCATGTCATTCGATGAATGCCCGCCGTATCCGGCTACAAAAAAATATGTTGCAGATTCATTAAAGACAACTCTGGATTGGGCTGCAAGGGGGAAGGCTGTTCATAAAAATACCGAACAGCAGGCTTTATTTGGAATTGTGCAAGGTGGAATTTATGAAGATCTGCGTGAAGAAAGTGCTGAAAAATTGATGGAAATGGATTTCCCCGGATACTCTATTGGAGGACTTGCAGTTGGTGAGAAGAAAGAAGATATGCTCAAGATCACAAAATTTCTCAATAATGTTTTACCTCTGGAAAAACCCAGATATTTAATGGGAGTTGGAACTCCGGGTGATTTGCTGAAAAACATTGAAAATGGTATCGATATGTTCGATTGTGTAATGCCGACGAGAAATGCAAGAAAGGGAACCATCTTTACATGGAATGGAAAAATGATAATAAAATCCGCCAGATATAAAGAAGATTTTTTGCCAATTGATGAAAATTGCCAATGTTATACTTGCCGAAATTTCTCACGTGCTTATATTCGACATTTATTCAATGTTAGTGAATTGTTGGGAATGCGGTTAGCTTCCATTCACAGTCTGCATTTCTATATGGATCTTGTTACAAAAGCAAGAGAGGCAATTATGAATGGTAATTATGCTGCATTCAAAAAAGAATATGCGGAAAAACTCGATTTGATCATGGAGTAAAGATATGAGTAAATTTAAAGAGATCGACCTTTCTAATTTAAAAAAATACTCGATCAAATCCAGATCGAGTTTAGTAAAAAAAGGCAGCTTTTCTAAACCCGGCTTGAATAGTTTTAAAGAATTTACAAAATCATTACCGGATATTTTAAAAGCAAAAGATTTTAATGAACTGCTGGATAAATGTGTTCAAGTCTATAAAAATGATAAACCTGTTATAGTTGCGCTGGGTGGTCATGTGATCAAATGCGGTTTAGCTCCAAATATTATTGAGATGATGGAATTAGGTGTAATCACCGGATTAGCTTCAAATGGTTCGGTTGTTATTCACGATTATGAGATTGCCAGATTTGGTGAAACTTCCGAAGATGTGGCAACTGCATTGGAAACAGGTGAATTTGGAATGGTAAAAGAGACCTGTGATGGGATAAATAATATTATTAGTTCTGCCTATAAAAAACTTGGTTACGGAGAAGCGATCGGGAAAAACCTGATTGAAATAAAAGCAGAAAACAATCATCTCTCACTTTTTGCCAATGCTTACAAAATGGGAATTCCATTTACAGTGCATGTCGCCTTGGGAACTGATATTGTTCATCAGCATGAAACAGCAAACGGTGCTGCTATCGGCGATTGTTCAATGCGTGATTTCCGCATCTTGTGCAATAATCTCATAGAACTTAATGATGGCGGTGTCTTCTTGAATTTTGGTTCGGCAGTTATTATACCGGAAGTCTTCTTAAAAGCAGTAACGGTTGTCCGCAATTTGGGCTATCCTTTGAATAATTTTTATACTGCTGTTTTTGATATGAATATGCATTACAGACCCCAAACTAATATTGTTCACCGTCCCACATTAAGCGGAGGAAAGGGTTATTATTTTATTGGGCATCACGAGATCATGATACCTCTTTTTTTCCAAACCTTAAAAGAGAGAATTAAAGATGCGTAAATTGTTATTAATTTTTTCTCTATTTCTTATCTTAACATCTCTTTTTGCGGATGAAGAACTTGTTAGAAAACAACCGTTCAAAGCTGCTGTTCTTTCCTGCGTTATTCCGGGAGGTGGACAGTTGTATAACGGGAAATATATTAAAACAGGATTTGTATTTGCAGTAGAGGGAAGTTTAATTGGTCTTGCAGCTTATCATCATTTTGAAGCGGAGAAATGTTATGATAGATATAAGGTTTCTGAGTTAGAAACTGATTATAATGAATATGTGAAATATTATGAAAAACGGCAAAGTGATCTTTTCTGGATCGGATCAGTTATTTTCCTGTCTGCAATCGATGCCTTTGTCGATGCTCATCTTTTTGATTTTGAAGAGAAAAAAAATAAGATCCACCTGAAATTTGAAGATAACACGGTTGGATTGGTTTATGATTTTTAAGGAATGGAAATGAATAAAAAATTTGTGATTGCAATAGACGGTCCGGCTGCTTCCGGGAAAAGTACTACAGCAAAACAATTGGCAAAGAAATTGAAGTATATTTATATCGATACTGGAGCAATGTATCGTGCCTCCGGATTATGCACAATGTTGCAAAATGTAAATTTGAATGATGAAGCTGTCCTTAAAAACATGCTTAAAAAGATCAGTATCAAGATCGAATATGCAGAAGAAGGGAATAGAATATATTTGAATGGTGAAGATGTTTCAGAACGGATTAGGGAAGCGGATATTACAAAGTTGTCTTCTCAGATTGCCGTGATTGGTATGGTTCGTAGAAAGATGGTTGAATTACAGCGTAAAATGGGTAAGAATGGCGGTGTTATCATGGACGGCAGAGACATCGGAACGGTTGTTTTTCCTAATGCCGATTTTAAGTTTTTCATGATTGCAGATGTAAGAACACGTGCTCTTCGCAGATGGAAAGAAGCCAAAGAAAAAGGTGAGATTATTCCATTAAAAGAGATCGAAGAAGAGCTGATCTGGCGTGATAAAAATGATTCTACCCGCGAAATATCTCCATTAAAACAAGCGAAAGATGCAATTCCGGTAGATACAAGCGGTATGACCATAGAAGAGCAAGTACAATTCATTTACAATAAAATTGAGTGAGATAAATATGAATAAATTATATAATTTTTCAACTTATATCGTCCGTAAATTTTCGATGATATTTATGGGATTGAAAATTGATAATAAACAGAGATTGGCAAATGCACAGAATTGTATTATTGTAGCAAATCACATTTCCGCATTAGATCCTCCTATTATTGGTTCTATCATACCTTTGGAAATTCATTATCTGGCAAAATCTGAGTTATTCAAAAATAAATTGTTCGGTAATTTTTTAAGATCGATAAATGTGATTCCGATAAAAAGAGGGAAAATTGATAAAAATGCAATTACTTCTGTACAAAAACTTCTAAGCTCGGGTCATTCAATTCTAATTTTTCCGGAAGGAACACGCAATGGTGGGAAGGCAAAGGCAGGAGTTGGAAAATTTGCAATCCAGATGCAAGTTGACATACTTCCAATTTATATCGAGAATTCTAACGATTTTCTAGAATGCCTTTTTAGAAAAAAGCGTCTTCATATAATTGTAGGAGAAAAATATAAATATGAAGAATTTTCACATTTTGAAGATAAAAGAGAAAATTATCGTGAACTTGCAAATACGGTTTATAAAAAAATAATGGACATTAAAAATGAAAGTTAAAATTGCAAAAAATTCAGGCTTCTGTTTTGGAGTTAAAAGAGCTATAAAAATTGCTCTTGAAAATGCTAAGAATAATCATGAGATTGTTACTTTAGGCTCAATTATTCATAATCCGCAAATGGTTGCAAAACTTGAAAGTGAAAACATATTAAAAGTTGATAATGTTGAGCAGATAAAAGGACGTCCTACAATAATCAGGTCACATGGAGTAAAAAAAGGAATTCTAAATGAATTAAAAAATAATAATATAGAAATAATAAATGCAACTTGTCCTTACGTTTCAAAAACTCAGGATTATGCGAAATCATTATCGGAAGAGGGTTATGAATTAATTATTTTGGGTGATAAGAATCATCCGGAAGTTAAAGCATTGCGATCTTATGTAGATAAAGAAGTATTGATCGTGGCAAATGCAGATGAATTACCAGACAAAAAATTTAAAAAAGTTGGAATTATTTCCCAAACAACCAGAAGAGTGGAAGATCTTCAGGAATTGGTAAAAAAATTAGTTCCTAAATGTCACGAAATGCGTGTTATAAACACGATTTGCAATGCAACAACCATCCGACAGAATTCAACTTTATCTCTGGCGAAAGAGAGCGATGTTATGGTTGTTGTAGGAGGTAAAAATAGTTCTAATACAAAAATGCTTGCCAAAATTTGTGAAAGTTTTGTAAAGACCTATCATATTGAGACAGCTTGTGAAATCGATAATATGTGGTTCAAAGATAAACAGAATATCGGTTTAACTGCTGGAGCTTCTACACCCGATTGGGTTATTGTGGAAGTGTACAATGAAATTTTAGAGTGTATAGGGAATATTAATAAAGTCGATAATATCGAAGATATTCCTGGTTTCAAGGAGGAGGAATGATGTTTGTTAACGATCAAAATGAAGTTTTAGAAACTAATGAAACTATCGAAAAAACAGAAGAAGGAAAATCTGAAGTAAAAGAAGAATCTAACGAAGAAAAGAAAGTTGAAGTAAAAGAGGAAGAAAAAAAAGGAAAAAAGAAAGAATCCGGTAAAGATGATTATAAAGAAGATATGGAATCTTTACTTGATGAACATTTCAAAAAATTTGAGCAGGGAAAAATCGTTGAAGGTATTGTAGTGAGTGTTGATGAACGCTCAGTTCTTGTCGATATCGGTTTCAAATCGGAAAGTGCGATATCTATTCGCGAATTTTCAAATTCCAATTTACCGGAAGTAAACAGTAAAATTAAAGTTTATATTGATTCGGTTGAAGACGGTATTGGCAGACTTAGACTTTCCAAAAAGAAAGCAGATTTTTATCTGAATCTGGATAAACTTGAAAAGATCATGGAGGAAAATATCTCCGTTACCGGAACTCTCAGACGTCGTGTGAAAGGTGGTATGATAATTGATATAGAAGACTTGGAAGCATTTTTGCCAGGATCACAAATATCCACAAAACCAATTCCGAATTTAGATCAATTCATCGGAAAAGAAACTGAATTTAAGATAATTAAAATTGATAAAGAACGCCGGAATATTATAGTTTCTAGAAAACAGGTTCTTATCGAAGAACAGCAATCACGTTTAGAAGGTCTTAAACAAAACATTTCAGAAGATGCAGAACTTGACGGTGAAGTTAGAAATATTACTGATTACGGTGCTTTTATTGATCTGGGTGGAATCGATGGTTTGCTTCATATCACCGATATGAGTTGGGGACACATTAAACATCCTTCTGATATGTTGAATATCGGTGACAAAGTTAAAGTTAAAGTATTAAAATTTGATATAGAGAATGAAAAAGTTTCACTTGGTTTAAAACAACTGGTTCCACATCCGTGGGAAAATATTGAAACAAAATATCCTGAAGGAACAATTGTATCAGGTAAAATTGTAAATATTACCAATTATGGTGCTTTTGTGGAACTTGAATCAGGTGTTGAAGGTCTTGTTCATGTTTCAGAGATGAGCTGGACAAAAAAGATAAAGCATCCAAAGCAAATGTTTAAAAAAGGAGATTCAATAAAGGCTATTGTTCTTTCTACTTCTAAAGAAGAGAGAAGAATTTCTCTCGGTGTTAAGCAGATGGAACCGAATCCATGGCTTACTATTGAAGATAGATATCCGGTTGGAACTAAGATCAAGGGTATTGTGAAGAGTATAACTCCATTTGGTGTCTTTATTGAGATCGAAAAAGATATCGAAGGTTTGATCCATATTTCCGATATATCATGGACAAAACGAATTTATCATCCAAAAGAAGTTCTAAATAAAGGTGATGAACTTGATGTTAAAGTACTTTCTATAGATAAAACTTTACACAGGATCGCGCTCGGCATTAAACAATTACACGTTGATCCTTGGGATAATCTTGATCAGAGACTTCCAATTAATACTGAAGTGAAAGCAAAAATTGTTAAGATAATTGCAAAAGGTGTTCTGGTTGATGTTTGTGTTGATGAAAACACCGTTGAAGGATTTATCCCTCTTTCACATTTGGCAATTCCCGGTCTTAAAAAAGCTGGAATGGCTTTTGAAATAGATGAAGAATTACCACTTAAAGTTATTGAACTTGATCTGGAAAACAGACGCTTGATCTTAAGTGTGAAAGCATATTTCTTTGCTCGAGATAAAGATGAGTTTAATGAATTTGTAGAAGAACACCAAAAAAGAGTAAATCAGAAATTTGAAAAGAGAAAGGCTTTCAAGGAAAATCTTGTGGAAGAAAAGAAAAAAATTAAACCTGAAGAACCTAAAAAAGAAAAACAAGAAACGGAAGAAGTTATAGAAGAAAAAACAGAAGAAACAAAAACTGAAGCAGAATCTGAAAAGAAAATTGAAGAAGTAAAAAAAGCAGTTGAAGAAGAAAAGACTGTTGAAGAAGAAGCTGAAGTTAAAAAAGAAGAAGAGACAGAAGAAAAATCTGATGAAAAAGTTGAAGATGTAAAAGAAGTAGTAAAAGAAGAAAAGGAAGATGAATAACAACACTGTTATTTTCCTGAAATAAACAATAAAAGATAGACCGGTATAAGCCGGTCTTCTTTTTTATCAGGAAGGAGGCTTGTATGGCTGAACAAAAAGGCTCATTTTACAAAATAAATGAACAAATATTTCTGATCGGGTTTATGGGAGTTGGAAAAACTTATCTGGGTCAAAAATTAGCTGAAAGATTAAATCTGGATTTTCATGATCTCGATCGTGAAATTGAAAAATCAGCAGAACTCGATGTTAATGATATTTTCAAACTTAAAGGTGAGAAAACCTTTCGTGAACTGGAATCTGGAGTATTAAAAAATTGGAATAAACCCGGGATAATTTCAACAGGCGGCGGAATAGTAGAATTGAAGGAAAATAGGAATATTATCAAAACAAAAAAAACTATCTGGCTAAATCCTTCCTGGCAAATAATCAGATCAAGAATTCTTAACTCTTACAGACCTCTTGTGCTTGAACGAAGCGAAGATGAACTTTATAAATTGTGGGATCAGCGGAAAGAACTTTATAGACAATGTGCAGATATTGAATTTACAAAAAGCAGTTTAGATGATCTATTAAAATTATTGAGTTAAATGTATCTATGAAAAAAGCCCGGTTGGCAATTGCCGAACTGGGCTTTTACATTTAACTCTACTATTCTTCGTAGTGGTAGATCATTGATCTACCTTTTATAGACGTGCAACGTCAATGTACATTATTTTAATAGGATCATTTTCTTAATACTGGTGTAATCACCGTCATCGTCGGCTGCATCAAATCTACTGAAATAAACCCCACTCGATACACTTTTACCATTATCATCTTTTCCGTTCCAAACTATAGAATGCCATCCTGCCAACATATTGTCTTTAACCAGTGTTTTCACTTTCTGACCACGAATATTGTAAATGCTAAGCGATACTTTAGAATCAGCTTTTAAACTGAACTTGATATTGGTTGTTGGATTAAATGGATTCGGGTAATTACCGGTGAGTTCTGTTCTAACGGGGATCAATATATCATTAGTTGTACTTCCTGGTTCCAGAACAAAGTCGATATTTTCTGTTGTAGAATTTTCCAAAACTTCTACATCTACGGCAGTTTGTGTAATGTAGTCTTCCAAAGAAGCAGTTACATTGTATGTCCCCGGTACAACTTCCAGTGTGTAATTTCCTGATGCATCAGGATTGGTTGTAATACCACCGGCATTAACTATAACATCTAATATGTTACCGGTACCACCATTTAAACTTACATTACCTTCAATATACCCTAGGATTGGTGGACCGCCGCCGAGAATTATATCATCAATATAGTAATAATCCAAATTATAGCTGTTACCGTCAAAGAAGAATGCAATTTGGAATGTAGGTGAGCCAACATCTGAAGTTTCAACTGTGAATTCCAATATTTCCGGTCCAATATTTCCGGTTGGGAATACTTCATAAACAGTATTCCATGTGCTGCCGCCATCAGAAGTTGTTTTTACACCAATTGAATAACCATTACCACTCCAATCATTGAGGAAATGTTTATAGGTAAGTGCCAGGCTGGCAGATCCGGTTGTATTGATCACAGGTGAAGTAAGAGCAGATTCGCCAATAAATGATGGAGACCAACTAAATTTAGATTCAGGTGCAGAACCACCGGCATTTGCTGTCCCAGATGAAGACCAGTTACCAGGATTGGATCCGCTTATACTCCAGTCGGTTGGAGGATAGGTGCCACCGTCAAAATATTCCTCGATCAGATAATCGCCTATTTGAACATCAAAAGATCCTGATCCGGTAACTCCGCCATCGGATGAAATAGCCACATTGAATATTGCCATATGTGCCTGAGGTGTGCTGGGACTGGAAGTCGCATTGAAAGATCCTTCGGAACTTTCGCCTAAAGCAATATCTCCATAATCAGCCTGATTTGAGTTTATTGTAATATATTGGTCAGCAGTAAGTAATTCACCAATCACATTAAAGGCATCTGAACTACCATTATTTTCCACCGTAATGAATATATCAACAGTTTCACCGGCATCCCAGAAATAATCACCATTACCCTGAGCAGTATCATCGATCAGGTAATTTCCAATTTCCATAACAGGTGCATGAGCATTGATAATAAATGTACTGACCCATGTATAAGTAGCATCCGTAGTTTCCAACGTAAAGAAAATTCCATGACCATCAGGAACATTGCCACTGACTTCAAAGGCAAATGCACCATTCTGCGTTACTGTTTGTCCCGCTGGAATATTTCCAAAATTCTGGCTGTCATCAAGGATGGTTACATATTGATCGGTAGTAGAAAGAGTAGCGTCCACATTATCTGCCTGCACGGTTCCCACGTTACTCAGAGTAATATCAAGAAGTACGGATTCACCATAATCGAGCAGGTTATTATTATTCCCATTAGAATCGTCTATAATGCAGCTATCAAATATTACATAAGGACCGTCCGAAGGAACTACTGCAACATTATCATCGTAAATTGTTTCCGTATTGAAACCGGTAACGACCATTGTGCATATTCCTGCTGTTAGATCATGAGAAATGGTTACATTTCCATTACTATCAGAAATTCCGGAAAAAACTTCACCATCTTGTGAAAGAGCCACCATAGCACCTTCTACCGGAGTCCCACCTGATGTTATAGTTGTAGTAAAATCTATTCCCATTAAAACTGCAGTATTAGAAAGTAAAAGTTCTTGTGGAGTATCTGTTCTTACTTGAAGAGCTGCATCACCGAATATTGTCCAATGCTGCATTTCATCTAAACCAGTGCTATAATCTTCTACAACCATAAGTATAGATCCATTAAGACATACTGCACCGTATGTTGTTTTTTGAACGTCGGTAGTTATACCGTTTTGGCCAGGATGCGCTGCATAATCATATCCGCCGATAAGAAGATCGTTGATATAATCCTGCCCTCTCATGGGAGGATCCCACGACTGATTGATCGTGGAAGCATACATTCCCACCGCACCGCCACCGGATTTATGCAGCCATGCTTCTGCAAAACATTCTGTGCTTTGGAAATTTCCATTCACACAGGCTACAGAAATAATAAATGGAAGTTTGTCTCCATTTGAAAGATTATTTACAGAAGTATTATTAAAACCTGATGTTACCCAACTGGTTGTTGAACCATGACCACAATAATTAATTATAGTAAGTCCGTCATTTACAGGTCCGGAAACTAAAGCTTGTGAAGGATATTGATATGCTTCCGCTACTTCAGTATATGTGAATGGTAGAAGTTTGTCATCTTTGATCACATCGATATGAACATAATCAAGTTCACCATCATCTCCAGGACCTCCACTGGAACCGATTCCCAAGCCTTTGCTATACCAATCACCACCAATTTCGGGAGTCTTCTCATAACCTATTGCTTTATTTACCTGAGTGGTAACCTGATCGGCATTACCAGCAGAGAATCTTCCGACAATAAGATCAGGATAAGCGTCTCCACCTACAACGCAACCCAGATTCGGATCGGCTGCTGCCCCGCCACTGGTAGTTCCTTGAATATCTGCCCAGTCTCCAACAAGCTGTACATAAAGAATATCATTATGACTTGCATATTGAGAGCTTACAAGAGATGTTACATTTGTTCCGGTAGTTACTTCTTCTACATAAACAATGAATCCTTTTTCTCTTTTCCATTCGATGTAAGGAAGAATGGCAGCGGCATCACGAGGTGTGTGAATAACCAAGATAGAACCGAATTCATCTAATTCATGTTCAAAACGGGTTTCAGTGTAATTAATAAAAACAGTTCTATAAAGCGAGTTCATTGCCTTGGTTATGCGTTGCGGTGCATTATAAATTGGATTTACAGGAGTTGAATTATTTTCAGTAAGCTTTACGGTAATATTCTCATATACTCTTAATGTATTTTTTTCTGCATTGTATTGGAAAGGATATACATAAACTATTGTTCCTCTGACATCACGAATGATGAAAGGTTCCATTGCCTCTGCAATATTTTCCGGATAGAATTTATCAACAAGCGATTCATTCGCAATTTCATAAGGGATCGAAGATGGATCCTGATCACGGTAGATAGTTCCGCGAGAAGGCAGGAGCGGATATCTCAACTGATATTCAACATAATCATTCACTATAATTTCTGTTGTTATATTCCTTGTATTTGATAATTGTATTGCTGCGTGAATGAAAGGAAGTTCGGCAAATCCCTTCTTCTTTGTTGTTACGCTGTTTTCAAAATTGATTGTAGAATAAGTTACGCCATTTTTTGTAATTTGTTCTACTTTGTAATTATTGAGATCGAAATCTAAGTTGATCTCAGAATTCATCGGCTGTGAAAAGTTTACATTATATCCGCTCGCTGCGAATAATAATGTACTGCTCAGAGTTAAAATTAATATTAGAGTAATATTGAATTTACTATTTTTCATAATTCCCTCCATGGTTTATTTCAATAGTATTACTTTTTTTACGCTGGTGTATTTATCACCGTTATTTCTATCAGAGGTATCAAATCTGGAAAAATAAACTCCACTCGATACACTTTTACCGGATTCATCTTTTCCATTCCAAATAACAGAATGATATCCTGCCGGCATACTATCCTCAACCAGTGTTTTCACTTTCTGTCCTCGGATATTGTAAATGCTGAGGGATACTTTGGAATCAGTTTTTAAACTGAATTGAATATTTGTTGTAGGATTAAACGGATTCGGGTAGTTGCCGGTTAATTCTGTTGCAGTTGGCAGATTACCATTTACTCCGGTAGCTGTTACAGTAAGATTAACTGGTACTGTTGTCTCTTCACCAAGCCCGTCTTCAATCAACATAGAACTTGTATATTGTCCTGCCTCAAGTCCGTTAGTATCAAAACTTAATGTTATCTCATCCATCTCACCGGAAGTTAAACTGCCGTTTGCAGGATCTACTTCCAACCACTCAGGTGAATCGGTTAAAGTGATAGTGTAATTTAATATTTCACCACCAATATTTGTGAGTTCTACTATCTCTTCACCTGTTTGATTTATACCTAATTCTTTATTTACAATAGTTGGATCAACATTAATAATTGGAGGTGAAGCTATTTCAAGAGGTGGGAAAATTATATAATCAACCCAACCGCAGTCGCTGCCGCTACTCACATAACCATCTTTGTAATATTCCCACTCAAAAGTATGAACACCAGCAGAAACAGTATAAGAATTTTCGCTCCAGGCTACTTCTCCATCCCATCTTCCTTGTTCAATTCCATCGATGAGGAAATGTAAATAATCATAATCGTTATTTGGATCATCTTCGCAGGAAACTCTTTTCCAAAAACTAATATCTCCATTAGAGATGACGTCTACTTCAATAATTAACGAAGATGTTTGCCACGAACCAATATTACCGGATTTTGTTCCGAATAAACCTTCATGAGCTTCATCGGATATTGTCCAGTCAGCGTTTCCATCAAACTCCCATGGGAATGCTGTGAAATCACCGCTTTCAAAATCTTCTACAATTATTCCAACTGATTTTGAGAAAGAAGTGCTAAAACTATAGGAACCTGCAACGATATATAATTCGAAAGTTACATTTGTCTCAAATGGTATTGTTGGATCGGCAAATATCTCAAAAACCGCATTGGTATTATTCTGTGCAGCGATCTGACCGACATCGATAAGATCGTTTTCAATTGTTATATCAGTGTTGTCACAAGTAAGATGAACAAAGGTTGTTGGGGAATCTGCATGACCGATATTCTCTACAGAGATAATAAGATCAACATCTTCTCCCGGATCAATGATACCATTGTTGTTGCCGGCAACATCACTGATAATAAATGAATCTGAGAATAACTCAGGAGCATTAACTGTCATATTAAAAGTAGATGGCCAGTCATCCTGATCTACACCGGAAGCTACGATCGTGAACATTACATTATGTTGATCCGGTACATTATTTGCAATATCCATTGCAAATGCATCAGAAACAGATACAATTTGTTGAGCTGCCATATCACCAAAAGTATTGTTATCCATTGTAATGGTAATATAATCATCTTCAGTTGAAAGAACAGCAGTTACTCCATTCGCTGTTACAGTCCCTACATTTTGAAGAGACATATCAAATGTAATACTTTCATCAAAATCAGGCAGTGAATTTCCATTTCCTAATGGATCATTAACACTATATGATTCAAAAATAACATATGGTTCATCAGAAATAACAAGTAATTCAGATTCAAATCGATTTTTATTATGCGCAATAATTGAAACTGAAATTACTTCAGGAGTTGTTACAGATTCAAAAAACTCAATAGTTGCATTTCCGCCGGCATCAGCAATACCGTTTCCAATGAGTTCTCCGTTTTGAATAAGTCCGATACGCGCATAAGGTGCGTCAGTTTGGAAATTGATCTCTGTTGTTCCCATTGGAATGCTATCTTGGAATGTGACTGTAATATCTTCGGGAATTGCAGTCCAAACATCCAGAGACGGATCTCCAAATAAAGTTAGTTCATAATAAACCCATCTGATGTTGCTGTTTGAACACTGAGCTGCGTTATCTTCTTTAGAATCTGCATTCATTTGTCCAACTTGTGTTATATCTTCTCCGAATAATGCATCGAAGAATTCTCTATCCATTAATTGAGAACTGGAATTTGTTCCGCCCGGCATATACCAGCCATAACGTGTGTTCCCAATAAAAGCAACACAACCGTTTTCGATAGTAGTAAATTTTTCTGCAATACAATTCTGCTCAAATGCTGCAGGCAGACAACCTTGAGTGTAAATGATAAAATAACTATGGTTTACACCGTTTACGGTAATGTTGGTGTTAGTTACAGAATAATTGTATAACCTCATATTATAATCGACATTTGAATGACCTAAATGATTGAGAAGATTAATTCCACTGTTCATTTTAGCAAGAAGTTGATTAACGTTCCAGTAACTATCCATGTCGTAAAGAGTTTCATTGGTGAAATTTGCAGGAAGTCCGGCAGTTGTATAGCCATTATAATAGCCGCCATTAACGATTTCATTTTTATAAACTCCACCATTGGTTTGAGGAGCATTATTTAGTTCTTCGCCAACCATTAAAGATTTTTCCAGATCGGCAATAACGGGATTGTCCTGATACATCATTTGCTTATTGAAAGCAGCGGAGAATTCAGCGGAGTTTCCTGCTGATATCCTTCCAATATAAACTTCACTGTAATAATCAGCTTCGGAATGTTCACCCCATTTATTGTCTCCATTCGTGTTCCAATCGGGTCCTGCGCCGGCACCGATTCTATCTAAACCGGAAAAGTAAAGATCGGAAGGAATATTGTAATCTTCCGTGCCATAAGAATTAACCCAGAAGCCTCTATAAGGAACTATAGCTGTATCTCCACCGAGAAGGATATACTCAGCTCCCAGAGTTGTATATGCATCAATAATAAAATTTCTTACCTTTTCACTATTATCTGCTCCAGTGTATTCAGTATAGATTTCGTTAGTTGTTTTTAAGAATACACTATATCCCTGCCCAATCTTGAATTCAACAAAATCAGCAAAATCGGATTCATAAGTAGAGTTTGTAATTATAACATAATCATAAGTGATTTCACGATTTTTGCCGGAAGCAGGATAAGATGAAATTTCTTCCGGATTGCAAACAAGCTGCTTAACTCTTGCTTTAGTTGTGGCATCATCACGATAGAATTTTTGGAAAGAAGAAGTTGCTTGTGGTGTCTGTTTTGTCTCAATAGAAATAGTGATAGAACTATGATAAAGCAACTCTTTGGTTACCGGATTATATTGTACCGGAAAAATATTTAGAAGTGCTATCGAGTGTCCACGAAGATATTGTGTTGTAACTTCAGAAACCAACTCAGCAGGATAAAACTCATTCTTGGAATATATCTCGTTAGCAGGTTCTACAAATGAAACTTCACCTTCATAACTTATTGGATATGGTTTCTGGCGTGGATAAACATTAAAGACACCTGTTACAGACTCAGCATTTTTATAGCTTATTTTCACACTTACCGCTTCTTCTCCTGCGGGAATGATAAGCTGAACGGGTAAAATAGGAACTTCCGGATGTCCCGGCTCATAATTGTAGGATAGTCCGTCAATTGCGATCCTGTCATAATTATCAATTCGTTTAATTGTTGGTTCATTAAATGTAAATTCTTTATTTATAACAGCTGCAGAAAGAACCGCACTCATAATTATTAAACTTACTAAAATAAATATAAATCTCTTTTTCATTTGAATTAACTCCTTTTATAAATTATTTTAAAATATAAATGCAATAACGGTTCCAAAAGTAAAATTTAATGTGCTTTAAAAAGCCCAGTTCAGCAATTGCCGAACTGGGCTTTTACTATTCTTCGTAGTGGTAGATCATTGATCTACCTTTTATAGACAACTCAATGAGCTGTCCCTACATATTTGTTCCTAAACGTTGAATGTTGCGTCTATCATAGACGTGCAACGTCAATGTACATTATTTCAATAGGATCATTTTCTTAATACTGGTATAATCACCGTCATCGTCGGCTGCATCAAATCTGCTGAAATAAATTCCACTCGATACACTTTTACCATTATCATCTCTTCCGTTCCAAACTATAGAATGCCATCCTGCCGGCATATTATTTTTAACCAGTGTTTTTACTTTCTGACCACGAACATTGTAAATGCTGAGTGATACTTTAGAATCAGCTTTCAAACTGAAATTAATCTTGGTTGTAGGATTGAATGGATTCGGGTAGTTACCGGTGAGTTCCGTAACCGTTGGAATAAGATCAAGACCGTTTCCTGTACTTACACCGGTTCCGCTGAGAGCTACGGTTACTTCAGCTTGATTAGGGTCGTTGCTGGTGATAACAAGATCGCCTGAATATGCTATCGCTTCAGTTGGAGCAAATTCAATATCGATCACAAGCTCTCCACCTGCTTCTACAGAATAATCTGTAAATTCGGATGAGAATCCTTCCGGTGCTGTGATAATTCCATTAAGCTCAACTGTTCCCAGATTGAAGATCGTAAGCTGCTCGATTGCTGTTTCACCTACGCTTACATCACCAAAATCGATTTCTTCTGTGCTGAGGCTGATAATAGGAGCATCACCGCCGCCTGCTGCAGGGAATACGATCTCATCGATCCAACCGCAATCACTTCCACTACTAACAGAATCATCTTTCTCATATGTCCACTTGAATTCAACATCTGTTCCGGCTGTCACTGGAAAACTTACTTGGCTCCAGGCAACTTCGCCCTGCCATTTATCTTGTTCCATTCCATTAATATAAAATACTAATCCATCATAAAAATAATTCGAACCGCCACTTTCAGAAGAGACCTTTCTATAGAATGATATCTCACCATCCGGATCTATATCCATTGTTACACTTATAGATGCAGTTTGATTATGAGAGATAGTTGTAGATTTTGCACAATAAGTACCTTCATAAGCATTTGCGTCATCTATTTCCCAGCCGTATGCGCCCATCTGCCAGTCGAAAAGTGAAAAGTCACCGGTTTCAAAGTTTTCCATAATGAGTCCGATAGAAGGATAATACGGGAAAGCACTGGCATATCCGCCGCTGGTTATCATCAACCCGAGAGTTGCGATCATACCAAGCGTTGCATCATCAGCCACCTCAATATCGAAACTTGCAATATTTTCTTCACCAATTTCCAGTCCCGCCATATTGAAAGTGCCTTCGATGACTGTAATCAGATCAGGAGAAGCAGAAGTAAGTTCTGCAACAATATCTTCTGAAGTTGCATTTCCTATATTAAGAATTGGGAATGAAAGTGTAGCAGTTTCACCCGGATCAAGAACACCATCTCCACCTGAATCTGCTATTACCATTGTACCGGCTTCTAAAGACGGCGCATTAAAAGTGATGATGAATTGTGATGTCCATGTGCCTTCGTTGCCAACCATTTCTAATGTGAAAGAGGGTGAATGTTGATCGGGAATATTATCTGCAACGTCAAAAGCAAATGCATCAATAAGAGAAACAATCTCGCCTGCTGTGATAAGAGCAACAGTTTCATCTGCATCGGTAATTGTGATATAGTTGTCTGTGGTGCTAAGTGTAATATTGATATTAGTGGCATTTTCTGTTCCTACATTCTCCAGATCAGTATCTAAAATTATAGCTTCGTTATATTCAGGGATGTTATTATTATTATCATGTGGTTCAAAAGAACTCAATATTACATAAGGACCTTCCAAAGGAGCAACTTGAACTTGTTCGATTATCGGTTGATATTGAGGTTTTGTAACTACGATATCTGCCATTCCTGCATTAAGGATTGGAGTGATGATAATTTCAGTTGTTCCGCTTTCATTGATAAGTCCGGCTCCGTGCAGAACTCCTTCAAAAGAGATAGCCGCGTAAGAACCCGGTTCAGCAGTTATTTCAAAATAATCTATGCCAATAGGTAAGATATCCATATAACTTACATCGTTCTCGTAACCTTGAGTGTTATACATCACAAGAGAAGCATCACCGAGCACATTATATGCCTGCCAATAATATTGCACTAAACTACCACCATCTTCGGTAACTGCAAGATTTCCGATCATCATAAGTCCACCGAGTGAAACATAGTCTGTGATCCACGCTGCATCATAAACACCCCATGTTGTGTCTTCAATATTCGGTACTTGACCATTTCCTACATAGCTAAATGCTCCAACAGCCCAGAAAACATCTTCATCCCAGTATGAAGAAGGTGCAGAACCGATATAACCTATAGCACCACCGTTTGCTTTTCTCATCCAAGTTTCACCAAAACATTCCGAATAACCAAAATTTGCAGCAAGACAGCAATTTCCAATAGCTACAGGATATTTATTGATATTAGTGAATGAATTTACTCCAGCTTGTGAGAGTGATGGATTTGACCAAGATGTTTGACTTCCGTGAGCTGTATAGTTAATAAAGCTAATACCATCATTAACCGTATCATAACAACCTGTATAAGAAGTCAGGTAGAGATTAACGTCATTATAACCGTGTGCGGTATTATAGTAATTTTCTGTTCCATAAAGAACTGTAGGTTGACCATGAGTTGGATTATGCCACGTATCAGCACCGGCAATAAGTGTTACATTATCAAGATATGTAGGATCGGCAAATTGATATTTTTCATAATAAAGAATTTTATTTAATTGAGCATTAAGCTGTGTATCGTTTGTAGCGGAAAGGCGACCGTAGTAAATATCAGGGAAGTAATCTCCATCAACAGAACCATAATAAAGGTCAGTTACCTTATTAGTTTGTGAACCGTTTGCAGAAGCAGGGATTTGACCGGTGTCACCAATTATAACAATAAAACTTGGCACCATATCCTGATTATATTCGGCTTGAATCCAACTTTGAATTGCACTCGATGATGAAAGGTCATAATTTTCTACAATTGTAAAACCTTTCTTTGTTTTCCACTCGATATATTCTTGTAAAAGAGCGTTATTCTCAAACATGTCATCAGCAATTAAAAGCATTTTAATCGGATATGTTGTCAGGTCAGGATGATCATCATAATCACGATGATTGATAATATTTTTATAAATTGCTTCAAAATATGGTGAGTAAGTTAAAATTCTTTTTTGTTCCGTTAAATATTCGTCGCTGCCATTAAAAGTAACTTCTACTTCGATGTTATTATAAACTTCAATAGTTCCTCTTGCAGCATCATAATTAATCGGATTTACTGTCAGGCGAGCCAGACGTACACCGCGCATAACTCCTAAAATTTCTACGTTAACAAGTTCAGTGCGGTATGTTTGCAAATACTTTTTCTCATTGTAGGCAAATTTTACATCTTCCGGATTTTGACTTTTGGAAAGTGAAGGCTGTACCGGCATGATCAAATTTCTGATGCCATGATCACTCAATTTGTATTCCAAAACTTCATAATGTAAAGCTCTAACGGAAATTTCAGCACCAAACGGAATTTCTATCAATTCATTTGCGGATGGAAGTTTGGGTGCACCAATTTCTTTTGTAGAATAAGTTCCTGGAATGATCAACTCGGTGAAAACACCCATTTTGGTTTCAACTTCAAAAGCATTAATTCCCTCAAAATTAAACAATACTTCCAATCTCTGATAACTATTTTCAGAAATTTCTACTGCACTTTCGCTTTCGGAAAGTGTGATCTCATAACTTTTGGCAAATGCAAAAGCAACTATTAATACGAAAACAACGAAAAATATTTTTTTCATTTTTGTTCATCTCCTTGTTATTTTTTTTCCTTAAAACTATAAATATGCAATAATGAAACCAATTTTAAAAAAAAAGTAAGATTATTGAGAGTTTCTCATCTTTAATAATTTGAAATTATATTTAAAAATTGACAAAAAATCAATTATTTGGAAATTCAAAACGTGCAAGGAGGGGATTATGGATAAAAAAACTTTTTTTGAAAATATAAGAAGAGAAACAAATGTAGCATTATCAAGGGTTTTTGATAAGGTGGAAGAGGTTAGTAAAATCTCAGCTTTGAAGCTTAAAATAAGTAATATTAAAAGGAAAATAAAAAGCCATAAAACAGAGATAGGTGAGTTTGTCGTTTCAAATAAAAAGAAATTTTCTGAATTTCCTGAAATTATTGAGATATTAAATAAAATCGAGTTTCTTGAAAAGCAGATCGAAATAAAAAAAGAACAGGTTAATGAACTTCAGAAGAAAAAGGAGAATGAAGCAGAAGTAAAAGAGGACGAGAGCACATCCTCTTTATAGGCTGTTCTGTCTACTTTGTTTACAGCGTAATTGTCTATTATGATTTTATTTAGATTAATGGGAATCGATTTTGGCGAGGTGAGAATTGGTATAGCTCTCAGCGATCCTCTTCAAATTATTTCTCAACCCTTCAGGGTTATTACCAATAATGATAATACAATCTCCGAAATTCAGGATATAATAAAAACTGAAGAAGTCGGAAAGATAATTTTGGGATTACCTGTAAATTTGGATGGAGAAGATACAAAAAAAACTATGGAAGTTCGTGAATTTGCTGATATATTAAAAAATAATGTTGACATTCCTGTGATCTTCTATGATGAGAGATATACAACTGTTGAGGCGAATGAAGAACTCAAACAAATGGGTTACGGCATTGCCGAGAGCAGAAAAGTTGTTGATAAGGTGGCGGCATCGATTATACTAAAAAGTTATATGGAAAATCAGGCATGAAGCCAACTCGAAAAATTATTATAGCGTTTGTTACTGTAATTGTAATTTTAACTCTGTATGTGGTTTCTCTTGTTATTTTGCCAAAAAAAATAAATGAAGTCCTCATTGATGTTTCCAAAGGTGAATCAGCACATTCCATTGCGGAAAAGCTTTATGAAAAGAATGTAATTCGTAGTAAAAGAGTTTTTTATCTGTATGTGAAATTTACAGATATGGATAAAATATTGAGTTTTGGAAAATATCATTTCTCTGGAAAATTATCTATTCCTGATGTTGTAAATATCTTAAAATTAGGTAAGGTCATACTTCGTAAAGTTACTGTTCCTGAAGGACTTACAATAAAAAAAACAGCCAGAGTTCTTTCTCAGTACGGTTTTGTGGATCATAATAAATTTATTGCTATCTGTAACGATTCACTTTTCGCAAAGAAACTAACAGGTTTTTCCGTATCTTCGCTGGAAGGTTTTCTCTATCCGGAGACATACCATTTTCCATATGAAGTAAGTGAACAATACATTATAAAGACACTTGTACAGGAATTCTTTTCTCAAACCCAGGATTTCGATTTTGTTCCAAATAACGTTCTGGATTTTTATGAAACTTTAGTTTTAGCTTCTATTGTGGAGCGTGAAGCAAGATTTAGAGATGAACAACCAACGATAGCAAGTGTTTATTTAAATCGTATTAAATATAACTACAAGCTTCAAGCAGACCCAACTGTTGCGTATGTTCTTGAACAGCAGGGAAAAATTCGGAAGAAAATTTTTTATCGCGATCTTAACATAGATTCCCCCTATAACACTTATAAAAATCTTGGGTTACCGCCAACACCAATTTGCAGCCCGGCTGTCAGTGCAATACAAGCTGTTCTCGAACCTGCTGAAACGGATTATTTTTTCTTTTTTGCAAATGGTAATGGACGGCATGAATTTAATCAAACTTATCAACAGCATATTAATCAACAAAATTCAATAAACAAATAATGGAAAATCACATACTGCTTCATCTGGCGATCATAATATTTTTCTCTAAAATACTCGGTGCAGTTGCCAGAAAACTTAAACAACCACCTGTAGTTGGCATGCTGCTGCTTGGTATCATTTTGGGTCCGACATTTTTTCATTTTATTGAACCGGGTGAAGTTATTAATTGGATAGCAAAGGTAGGAGTTTTATTCCTACTTTTTGAAGCTGGATTAGAAACCAATATAAAACGTATAAAGGAAGATTCCAAACAAGCTTTATTCCCCGCTATCGGGGGAATCATTCTACCGTTTGCACTGGGTTTTGCACTGATCTATTTCACAAATCATAGTTTAGCACAGGCGTTGATAGTTGGTGTGATCTTTACTGCTACCAGTGTGAGTGTAAGTGTGATGACGCTTCTGGATCTAGGTAAATTAAAAGGTATTGAAGGAAGATGTATAGTTAACTCTGCCATTATCGATGATATTGTGGGAATCCTGCTTCTTACTTTTATTTTTGGATTAACCTCAGGGGCAGGAGAATCAGGAACATCCATTACCGTATCGATAGTTAAGATCATTGGTTTTTTCATTGTTGCATTTTTAATCGGAATATTCATTCTTCAGCCATTCTTTTTAAATCTAAAGAAAATTTTATTGGATAATGTTGTTATCTCTTTAGCGATAGCTGTTGTATTACTTTATTCATGGTTAGCTGAGATGGCAGGGCTTGCAGCAATTACAGGAGCATATTTTGCAGGTCTTTTTCTGGGGCAAACGCATCACAAACATGCTGTTCAGACTGGAATAACAAATATAGGGAAATCCTTTTTTGTAGATGTCTTTTTTGTTAGTATCGGTTTACAGTTCAATCTTTTTAAAATTGAAGCAGAACCCATGTTCCTCATTCTTTTTGTTTTATTGGCGATGTTCGGAAAAATGATTGGAAGCGGATTAGGTGCCAGAATAATTAAATTTGATGCTGTCCGTTCTTTCCGTATTGGATCCGGCATGATCCCTCGTGGAGAGGTTGCTTTGATAGTTGCTAATATGGCATTGGTAAAAGGTATAATATCTACGGATATTCTTTCAGCAACTATTTTATTAGTTATCATAAGTGCATTAATTACACCATTAATATTGAAATTTGGTTTTACTAAATTACAGAAAAGTTCTTTTTAATTAAAATGTGTATTCACAATTCTATAAAGGAGTAGATGTATGTGGAAAAATATTATTGATGAGAAATTAATTATTATTAATCCGGATATCAACAACAAAAAAGATTTGTTTGAAGCAATGACAAATCATGTCTATAATCATGATTATATCTTAAATCAGAAAAAATTTCTTAAAGCTTTAAATACCAGGGAAGAGATGGCTAATACAGAACTGATACCCGGCATTGCATTACCTCATGCCAGAAGTGATTCAGTGGAAAAACTATTTATGTCCATCATAATTTTTACAAACGGGATAGATTATGAAAACGAGGAAATGGGTCCTGCCAGGATCATCTTCTTTTTTGGATGTACGGGAACTCAGAATAAAGAATATCTTCAGCTTCTGGCGCAATCGAACCGTCTATTGAAGAAAAAGAAATTTAGGGAAGCTCTCCTGAATAGTAAAACACAGGATGATGTTATAACAATCCTTAACCAATATGATGACGAAGTAGTTGGCTCGGGTGAAAAAGAAAAATACCTCTTAATTATGACTTTGAACAATACAAATAAAGCTGATGATGTAATGAATTCCATGATAGAAGTAGGAATTACCAATGCATCTATTTTAGACTCCACTTCAATGGCAAGAAAGCTGGCGTATGAAATGCCGGTTTTTGCAGGATTAAGTTATATGGCTCAAGGGAAGAACAAAGAGTCTAATGTCATTTTAGCTCATATCGAAAATAAAAATATTGCCAATAAACTTGCTGAACTTCTCAAAGAAAATGGGATCGATCTGGATAAGAAAGGTGTCGGATTCATCCAAATAATCAGAGTTGAGAACATAATTGGTAACTATGAAGAAGACATAGAATTATAATTTTCTCACTATAAGAAAAACTTTTTTTCTTGACGATGTTATTTCAAATTTACATTTTCTGCACAGGAGAATAAATGAAGTTAAAATTTTTAATAATATTAATAATAATTAATTCTTTTTTATTCGCTGCTGAATATCAGATAAATCTTAATTGGGATGAATTTGAGGGTGAGTGTAATGGATTTGTCAGTGGCTCGATAGGAGAAGAACATGCTTTCTTAAGTGGCGGTGGTTCAGCAGAAGCTTTAGATGGTAAATTGATCTCCGTTGGTGAGGGTATGTCTTCAGATGCTCAACAGGTTTTCAAGATAAATAGTGAAGACGGTTTTTTTACATTCTGGATAAAAGATAAATTTGCCGATGACGACATGAACGATGATCCTACTTTAATAAGTATGAGTAAGCCGATGATCTCGGTTTTCAAAGATAACAATCTGATAGATCTTATCAAGGTTCCGCAAGGTGCCGGTCTGGCTTGTAAAGTTTTTACACTCGATGCAGCCAGCGGGGAAGTTGACCGTGAGATCAAATACTATCCGAAATCAAGAATAATTGTTGGAAGTATCGTAGATGCCGTTACCGGTGATCCGCTCGGAGATGTAAAAGTAAGCATTACAGATTATATGAAACAAACCCGCTTTACCATAACTGACGAAACAGGCATATTTATATTTGAGGTGGAAATCGGACAGTACAAGTTTGATATTTCCAAAGAAGGATACATCGGTACATTTGCAAATGTGCGGATGGGAGCAGATGAAACACCAAGAGAGATCGTGTGTGCTCTTTCTCCCGAAATCAAAGAATTCCGCATTGTTCTTACCTGGGGAAGCAGACCGCGGGATCTTGATGCCCATCTTTCCGGACCCGATCCGGCAGGTGGGAACTTCCATATCTGGTATCGGAACAGATATCCAATTGGCGGGAAAGATTTTTTAGATAGAGATGATATGGATAAATACGGACCTGAAACTGTAACCATTTATAAGCCGGCAATCGGCAATTATAGATATTCTGTACACGATTATTCGAATAAAAATAGTAAGCGTAGCAAAAAACTTTCGCGAAGTAATGCACAGGTTTTTGTGTACGGTCAAAATAAATTACTTGCCAGTTTTGAAGTTCCAAAAAATATTCGGGGTAATTGTTGGCACGTTTTCGAAATTAATGAAAAACATGCGATAATTCCTATAAATGAAATTAAATATGTGAGGGATGCTGTTAGCATTCATTAAATAAATACAAAAAAATGGAGGGAAGAATATGAAATGGTTAAAGATCATAGCAGTATTAGTTGTTGTAATGCTTCTTGTAGCTGCTTGTGGAAAAGGCGGAGGTAAAGGCATTAAAAAACTTTACTATCCTGAATGGTGGCAAAATCAAGATAACGCCGAATACGTTCAAACTTACGGCATGGCTACTAAAGTTTCACAAAATTCATCTTACGATGCAGCTTATGCAAATGCAATGCTGCAGGCAGCTCAATATGTTGAAACTTATGTAAAAGGTATGGTTAAGAACTATGAAGAAGAAGCCGGTGTTAATAATCCGCAGGTTCTTGCTCTTACCAGTAAAGTTGTAAAAGCCGTTGCTAAAGCGAAATTTGCAAATGTGATGGTAACAAAACAAGAAACAATTGTAACTGATGAAAATCGTTTTCAAACATTTGTTCGTGTAAGTGTTCCTAAAGAAGCAGTTAATAAAAATCTTATGAACCAGATCAAAAATGAAGAAGCTCTGTACAATCAATTCAAAGCTTCTCAAGCTTTTGGTGAACTGGAAAATGAGATGGAAACTTACGACAAATAATATTTGTTGAAATTATTAAAGCGTCCGAATTTCTCGGACGCTTTTTTTGTTTTCAGACTAATTTCATTTTTATCTGACTCAGGTTTTCTCGTAGCAGGTCTTGTCATTCGACATGGTAAAAGCTTTGAGTTATGATAATTCCAATTTACCTCTTTCCAATATTTTGTAAAATTCCGGTGCTTTCACTTTTGAAACATTCCTCCTGGGTACTTCAGTAATTTTTATTTTATTATAATATCCGTAAAGTTCATATTCTATAATGTCATTATCTGCAATTATTGCACTTGCTTTGGCAATTTTACCATTGATCTTCACCAGATTTTTATCACAGGCATTTTTAGCTATACTTCTGGTTTTTACCAAACACAATTTACTTAATAATTTATCAACACGCATAATAGCTCCTTTAAATGTTTTTTCGTTCTCCCCTCTTTTTTTAGAGATTTATCCGCCGTGGCGGAGGGGTCGGGGGTGAGGTTTATTTTATTTTCAAACTTTTAAAATATTCCGATTCCCGGATGCCGGTATAACTGAATAGAGCATAACCCTTAAATTTCTTTTTATTCACCAGCTTCATTTTCTCATTGATCTTATAAGCGGGGTATTTATAGGCAGTACTCCAGCAGCGCAATCCCACCACAATTCTTTCATTCAGATCATAATTAGAAAGAAAAGTAAGATGCTTTTCAATTGTGGAAGTTGAGGTAGAATATTCCATTAAATATGCTTTGTCCAAATATTCTTCCTGCAGCCATTTGATCCAGTTTTGGGAATATCTTTCCGCTTCATCCAAATTGGAAATTACTGCGGCTGTAACCTGAATTTCGGGAGATATTTTTTTCACATTAGAATAGATGTCTTTCATAAAATTTGTGATCTGATCTTCTTTCCATTGTTTCCATGCATCAGCATCCTGAAATTTTATGTCATTTCTATAAGCTTCGAGAGCTAATTCGGAAAAACCATAATGAGAATCTGGGTAACGGATATAATCCAGATGAATTCCATCAACTTTGTAATTTGAAACCAGATCGAGAATAACATTCTTTGTATATTCTTGAACCTGAGGAATACCGGGATCGAGATATGCTCCCATATAAGTTTCATAGTTCATCTTCTCTTGTGAAAAATCGCAGGTTACCCACTGTGGATGTGTGAAATAAATATGCTCAGGATGCAGATTCTCAAGTTTATGCCCTGTAATTACAAAGGTAGGAATCCATGCCTGGATCTTCAATTTAGGATTTGTATTTTTTTCTAAAATATATTCCAGCGGGTCAAAGAGGGAATCTTTAATCGCATGATATCGCTTCTCATTATTTTTATAGAAATTTGAAACTCTGTTTGGTTTATATGCAGCATCACCACGATAGCGGATTTGAATTAGAAGCTGATTTACATTGTTCTTATTCAGATCATCAATTACCTTATCAGCTTTTTCGGGGGTAGTTATTTCCCAGATGGGAACCCACACTGCGCGGATTTCGGCATACAGTGAAATGCTTATTAATAATATTAGAATAAAAATAATTTTTTTCATGTTAATTTCTTTTTTGTTATTGTAACATTTTTCTGTTTTTCAATTATCTCTGCTAAACATTTCCCATCTGATAAGATCAATTGCAATTTATCGGAAACATTAATATCCTCGATGGAATTCAATATTTTTTTCTCTTTTCGGATAATGCTGTAACCACGCTTTAAAGCTTCGTGTGGAGATAATTCTTTTAACTCATTAAATAATATTTTCAGTTTATTTCGCTTTATTTGCAAAATATTATATGTTGTGTTGTTCAATTTTATTACGGTTCGTTCCAGTCTAATCTGGAGATCTTTTAGGATGTTTTGAGGATGATGCCTGAATAAAGTATTTTCTAATTCCTGTATCTCAAGTTTTTTGGAAGTGAAATAATGCTGGGTAGTATAACGCAGACTGTTGAATAAATTATTAATTCTATCTACAAGTTCTCTTCTGTCCGGCACTGCAAGTTCAGCAGCAGCAGAAGGGGTAGGTGCTCTCAGATCTGCTACAAAATCGGAGATTGTAAAATCAATTTCATGACCGACAGCAGAGATAACAGGAATCTCAGATGCAAATATCTTTCTGGCGAGATCTTCATCATTGAAGCAGAAGAGATCTTCTTGTGATCCGCCGCCACGTCCTACTATCAATACATCAACAGAGAATTCCGAATTAAAAAATTCAATTCCCGCTATAATCTCTTTTACAGCGTTATCACCTTGAACAGTAGCTGGATAAAGATATGTTTTTGTAGGAAAACGACGCGAAATTACATTGCGAATATCTTCAACTGCTGCTCCGGTAGATGAAGTTATAATACCGATAGATTCAGGAAATTCGGGGATCGCTTTTTTGAATGTACTATCAAATAAACCTTCTTCGGTTAATCTGCGTTTTAAGTCTTCAAACTTTAGCTGCAATTCGCCAATTCCTGAAGGGATCATTCTGTTCACATTTAGCTGGTAATTCCCGCCTTTTTCAAAAACGGAAATTCTTCCGGCGCAGATAACTTTATCTCCGACTTTGGGTTGAAACTTTAGTGAGAGATTTGCAGATTTGAAAAAAACGCACCGCAAAGTACTTTTTTCATCCTTTAAAGAAAAATAAATATGACCTGAACGGTGATGTGTGAAATTAGCGATCTCTCCTTCCACAAACAGGTTTGGAATACTGTTCTCTATTACATTGCGGATGTGACGGTTTACTTCCGAAACTGTAAAAATGTTATCTTTATCAACTTTCATAAATGCAAATCCTTTTAATATTTTCCAACCGGTGAAAGATAAACCGAAAACTCATTCTCACCATCTACATTAATAATGCTATCGATTTTTTCTTGATCGTAGGCTGCAATTGCGCATGTTCCAGCATTAATGCTTTCACAGGCAAGATAGAGATTCTGACAGATATGACCTGCATCTAACAGCATTGCTTTATGAGCAGCAATGTTATAACGCCATTCACCACGATAAGTTATGCAGCTCCAAATAAATACAACTGCTGCTTCACCTGTAAATTTTTGTCCCAAAGTCGCATCGATAATTCTCTCTTTTTGATTCTTAATTTCATCGATAAACATTAATTTATGTTCGATAGCAAGATACCGATATAATCCCTTTTTCAGTCCGGCAACATTATTTATAAGAAGATAAGTTTCATAGGGATGACGTGAACCGGCGGAAGGAACTATTCGGAAAGTTGCATAAGATTTATTATTGCGTTCAAAAACGCTTTTTACACCTTGCGATGCCCAAAGCAGAAACGAAAGTTCACTTAATGTTAAGGGTTCATCATTGAATTGCCGATGACTTTTCCTGTTTTTCATATTACTTATTAAATTATCATTTTCAATTTTAATTTCTTCTATCGGAACAAGATCAATTATTTCACTCTCTTTATCAAACTCCTTTTGCAGTGGAGGTTGAGGAAGATTTTTTTTCTGATCCGATACAATATTTTTCATCTCTTTAAAATTTGACTTCATGAAATTACGATTATCATCTATTTTATTCATACTCTCTCCTATTTTGACTAAGCAAAGAAAAATTTGATTCACCTTTTTTGTCAAGACTTCACAAGAAAATGTAGCTTGACGGGATTTAATTCTTTCAGGAGATTACCAAAAACTGATTAGGAGATATATTTATGAAAAAAAATATATTGTTTTTTATGTTGCTATTAGTTCATTTATTGCAGGCACAAATTCCGGATATTTCTTTTTGGAATAATATCCGCAACAGTTCTTATACAATAGATAATAATATCCACATTCGCTGTGAAACACTCGAACTGCCCGAACTGGAAACAGAAATATTTTATACAACGCAGGAAGGATGGGCATCACAGGAAATGCAGCAATTTGCCGGTTTCACTTATGAAGTGATCGTTCCGGCTATACCGGATGATACACAATATTGCAGATTTAGAACAGAAGCTGATACCCTGGTTGGCATGATGCCGGCATACCTGCCGGATGATGTTTTTCCGCCTGGAATTTCAGAACTTAGCTATGTTGTTTCAGATCCCACCGGAGATGTGCTCGATCCCGAATCTCCAAATCTGGATATTACAGGAAATTATTTCGGTTATTCCGACACCAGATTTTATGGCGGGATCACAAATGATACGGGAACTTTCCCTTTAGACAGCGGAGGTATGTTTCCCACTATGTTTTATTTCTATGTAACTACAATTATCAATCCGGAAACCGTACTTATAGATTCGGTGATTTATGCTATGATCTACGCAGATATTTCGTATTTACTAAGCCCGGGTCTATACAGGATAAGCGGAACGGAATTCAGTTTGGAAACATTTGAATTGATCAGCAGTATCGAAACACAGGTGATAGATACGATGCTGGTAATGGCTTGCGATATTGAAACACTGACTAATGATGAATATTTTGGCGACTGGCCGAATTTGACAAATTCTCTTGGAATAGAAATGATTACTGCCAGTTATTCTATTACTTTGGAATTTCTTATAACAGATCTTTCAAAACCATCTCTGCAGAAATTCGATCAATATATCATCGAGCCTTTTGAAAATACTCTGCCTGAACTTTCCAATGCGGGTTTCTCGGCTGGAACCGGTGTCACAGAGTTCTACTGCACATATTTTGATGAGAACGGTCATTTCCCTGTAACCTCTGAAATTGAAGTTGAAGGTTCAATTTATTCTATGCTCCCAACTTCGTTCGATTATGCCATTCCCGTTGATTTCTATACTGAAATTCCTGTAGTAAGCTGGGAAGAAGCTATATTCCGCTTCAGCGATAATGGCTATGAATTTGTGGAAGAGATAATTATAAATAATTCAAGCAGCGATGAAGAATTGCCGATTGCAAATTGCACACTGAAAAATTACCCCAATCCCTTCAATCCTACTACTACAATTTCTTTTTCAGTACCACAAAACTCCGATCTTGTGAATCTCGGAATTTATAACATAAAAGGGCAAAAAGTCAAAACTTTTGATATCTTGGAGTGCATCAATTGTTTTGATGCAAAAGCGACGGAGTCACTTTCCCACTACTCCATAGTCTGGAACGGCACAGACCAAAATAACCAACCGGTTTCTTCTGGAATATATTTTTATAAATTGAAGACCGGTGATTATCAGGCAACAAAAAAAATGCTGCTTCTCAAATAACAGCATTAACCTTCGGAACGGTTGTCGGTCTTACTATAATTCTCGACCTTCCGAACGGTTACAAAAGCGGACAAGTTTTGTTTCCAAGCTGGGGCTTGGAAACCAGAGTATTATCCGTATTTTGAATGCGGGTAGAGACACTTTCTCTTGACCTGTGAATAACAGATTCAAAGATTTGATTAATTAGATTTGGTAGGTAGTTCTTATGAGATTTAGTCTTTCTGCTTTTTGCTTATTTATTTTATTCTTTAGTCTTTTTGCCTTTGATCTTTCCTCGATAGAGGTGGGCGGTCACTTAACAGAAGACACAACCTGGTCACCGGAGAACAACCCTTACCTTGTCACTTCCGGTCTCTATGTAGATGCTGGTGTTACTTTAACAATTTTACCTGGAACAATTGTAAAATTTTATGCAGATTATTATGATGATATAGGAGATGATCAATTTTACTTTCACAGTGGTGAAGAACCGGTAGCAAAATTTATGCGAGTTGAAGGTAGAATAATTGCCGAAGGGACAGAACAGGACAGCATCATTTTCACAAGAATGCAGGATGAACAGTATTATCATTGGGGAACAATCTATCTACCGGAAGGTGCAGATAAAAGTATTTTTAAACATTGTGTCTTCAAGTTCTCTGCCTTTACCGGATTTTCTCTTTCTATACAACCACATGGAGCAATTTCTATGTGGAATGGTTCTGCAAAGATTGAAAATTGCAGTTTTATTGATAATGATACAGCTGTTGGCATTGAAAGGAACGTTATTGATATTTTGATAGTAAATAATTACTTTGATTATTTTGAATATCCACACCCAAACATTGTTAGTGTATCTGGCATGAATTTTTTTTTAATTCGATATATTTTTAGTATAAATATAGGAACACCATTGATAGCGGGTAATATCTTTATGCATGGCACAGCAATTAATACAAGTAAATCTATGTATTTTGTAAGTAACAGTATTGAGTCTGTTGCTTTAAATCGCAAAGCAATATATCTATCCTTCACCAATGGCAAAAGTTACTTTTATGATAACGCAATAGGTAGCTGTTCAACAGGAATTGATTCAGGTTCTAATGGCACAGATTCTTTATACATTAAAAAAAATCATTTTGCTACTAATGGTGGAGA